>JAHHHO010000096.1 GCA_019359315.1 Myxacorys californica WJT36-NPBG1 | reverse complement strand
GGAAAGTCCGATCCTGAACCTGCTTTTGCCTCGAAACAACAAACTCAAAAGCAGTTAGAGCGAGAATTCACTTTCACATCTTATGCTTTTGCGGTTTGAGTTTTGTCAGTCAACCAGGCTCAGGAGATTAAAACTCAGTATTGCTAATAATAACCTTTACTCAATCTTCAGCACGATCGCTAATGCTCTAGTAACCTCCCGCATTGTTTGTTCAGAAAGAATGCTTAATTGCCGAATGAGCCTTTGCTGAGAAACAGACCGAACCTGAAACGTATCAACTGAAGGCTTGCTTAAGCCATTTTCTAAACTTGGCTTCACTTTTACCATCCAAGCTACCCGTGTGAAGGCATCATCCCAGTTTGTAATTGGGGTAACAATTTTTAGGCGCAACGTACCGACCTCATTATTACCTACGATGACAGCCGGGCGGACTTTAATAATTTCGTCGCCAACGCTGGGATTGGAGTTGTACAGCCAAATTTGACCTCTACGCATAGTCTTCGTATTCGTAGAAATCATCTGTGTCCGAGTCAGCGATCGCAGCAAGCTCTCCACCCGGCTCATAAAAATGCCGCATTACCTCTACCGCTTCTAGCAAACTCAGCTTTTGTGCAAAGATTTCCATTCGCAGTCTCAAGATGATTCTGTAGCCAATGAAGCACCTCATGCGCTTCATCCTTCGGCAACTGCAAGATAGCAGCTTCGATTTCAGTGAGTGAAGTCATAAGCTTGGCATACGAATGGAAATCTGTAGCTTCATTCTAGCTGCGGTTAATCGTCGCGAAAATCTCATCTAAGATTTCCTGTGCGCCCTGCTCTTTGGCTCGGTGAGCGAGTTCAATTCCTAGCTGTTCGGCATCGGTTACAGCGCCCGAAACCGTATCTTTTACGAGCCTTTTACCGTCTAGGCTCGCAACAACTCCAGTTAAGGTCAGCGTGTCGCCATCAATGACGGTGTTCACCCCGATCGGCACTTGGCAACCGCCTTCTAGCTCACGCAAAAATGATCGTTCTGCATAGCAACGGTACGCGGTGGGCTGATGTTGCAAAACCTTCAGCAACTCTAGAATCTCGGTGTCTCCCTCGCGACACTCAATGCCCAAGGCACCTTGTCCAACAGCATGAAGCGAGATTTCAGGGGAAATGGTTTGGTGAATGCGATCGCTCAAATCCAATCGATGCAGACCTGCATACGCCAAAATCAGCGCATCATATTCGCCTGCATCTAGCTTGGCTAAGCGAGTAATCACGTTACCGCGCACATCTTTGAAGGTGAAATGTGGGTAGTGATGGCGCAGTTGAGCTAACCGCCGTAAGGAAGATGTGCCAATCACCGCACCTTCAGGCAGGGTATCTAGCTGCTTATCCTTGTGCTTCTCGTGGACGGCTAGCGCATCCGCTGGATTCTCGCGCTCAGTCACGCAACCGAGCATTAAGCCTTCGGGCAAGTGGGTTGGTAAGTCTTTCAGCGAATGCACAGCAAAATCGGTATCGCCGTTCAGCATTCCGACTTCTAGCTCTTTGGTGAAGAGTCCTTTGTCACCAATTTTTGCCAGCGCAACATCTAAGATTTTGTCACCCTGGGTACTCATCGTGTGGACTTCAAAGGTGATGTCGGGGAACGCCTTCTGCAACTGTTCCTGAACCCAGTGAGTTTGAACCAGAGCTAACTGACTTTTGCGGGAACCGATTCGAATGGTGCGGGCAGGACTAGAAACAGTTGGAGACATCATAGCGGCAGGATGAAATAAGCTTTTCAAACACTTTCTCCACCTTACCGTAGTGTGTTGGTCGATGGGTGAGCGCATCCTGCTGAAATCGTTACAGTTGGTTAAGCAGCCTGAATCAATGTCAAGAAATAATAAACAGAGCGGATTGCAATAGACCTTATAAACGCTTCTTCTATTCTTCTATGTAAACAGTGATCAATCTGCCTTCTAATTGGTTAGATGAGATCGACAAGTGATTCAACAAGGACAATATCGCGGGGCAAGAACAGCTTGCGATCGCAAGCTGACGCTTCAAGCTTCGAACTCGGAGGTTGGGGTAAAAAGCTTGGTGTTCCGACCTCAGAAGGCGACATTCCGAGTAAAAAGCTCAATGTTCCGACTTCAGAACATGGAAATTCAAGTTCAGAAGGTGGGAATTCAAGTAAAAAGCTTGGTGTTCCGACTTCAGAACATGGAAATTCAAGTAAAAAGCTTGATGTTTCAAGTTCAGAGGGTCGAGGTTTTGAATTAATGCTCGGAACGTCGGGTAAATAAGGTCGAAATATCGAATTGGGCATCGCATCTATGCCCTTGACGACTAAATTCCTTCAAAGTCAAGCTTTTTTCGAGCGTTTAGATTCAGTAGAGACAGAATTAATTGCGCCCCCATTTTGCAGAGGATTGTGCAAAAGTCTTCAATTCCTTCGAGAAATCGACGATCCAGATCCGCAGTTCTTTCATTTACATATTTGTCGCGGCAACCCTAAAGGAAAATCGCGATACGATTTTATAGGGCACAACCTTAGAGACTGCAACAATTCTTCAGTTAGTGAATGTCTTCAGTTAGCGAATGACAGGATTCAAGCTAGCGATTCGGCGGCAGAGCCATTGTTGGACTACAGCGTAGTTCAATTCATGCGTTTTCACCCGATGAGCATCTACATGATCGTCGTTCAAGTTATCAAAAGACTTCAGTGCCAAGGAACGGTTACGAACTGCTCTAATTTAGAACGACATTTCATCATCAATGCCTGAAGAAACTCTACTACCGTTACTTGTCGCCACGAACACTGCCGATCGGTTAGCCGTCCCTCGGCAGGATGGCTTTCTAGATAAGCTGACTGAGATGGCAACCCAGATCTATCAAGCTCTAGTTGTCCTGATTACGTTTGCCGATCGCGATCAGCAGGGGTTCAAGTCTGATTCGCAGCAGGTTTCCACCGTCTGTCTCAGCTAGTTGAGCCAGCAGAGATAGTGACAATTGTTGTTCGCTTGAGTGAGCCAAAGGAAGGAAAAAGAGCATGATTCAGGATCATCAAGCAGCTGAACAGATTTTTGCAGGCAATGGTGAAATGGCGAGGTTAATGCGATCGATTAACTGGGCAGAAACACCACTTGGCTCTGTGTCTGACTGGTCATCAAGCCTAAAAACGGCTGTGAGTATCTGCTTAAACTCCCGCTTTCCGATGGTCATCTGGTGGAGCAAGAAATTAGTATTGCTCTACAACGATGCTTGGCAACCGATTCTGGGCACTAAACACCCTGAGGCACTAGGGCGACCCGGACATGAGGTTTGGTCAGAAATTTGGGACGTGATTGGTGTGCAGCTTCATAGCGTACTGGAAACAGCACAAGCAACTTGGTCAGACGATATGCTGCTGCTAGTGGATCGCTACGGCTACACCGAGGAAGCCTATTTCACTTACTCTTACAGCCCAATTTTCCTAGAAACCGGAGCGATCGGAGGGGCATTTACGGCTGTCACTGAAACGACCCGACGAGTGGTGGGTGAGCGACGGCTCAGTACGCTACGGGAACTCGCAGCAAATATTGTGGAAGCCAAGTCAGTTGAAGAGACCTGTCGGAGCGCCAGCGCCACCCTTGCCACCAATCCTTACGATATTCCCTTTGCGTTGCTGTATTTGGTCGAACAAGATGGGACACAAGCTTGTTTGATTGAAACCGTCAGAGTAGACGCTGGGACACTCGCCAGTCCTGAGCAAGTTGACCTGACGCAAGCCAGCGATTGTTGGAAGCTCACACAGGTCAGGAGAACCGGGGAGGCTGAAATTGTTGATGAGTTAGTGCCTCGGTTTGGGGCATTAACCGGTGGTGCTTGGGATGAACCCTCGCGATCGGCGATTGTCTTGCCGATCGCTCAAGCAGGTCAAAAGCAGCAATTATCAGGGCTCCTGGTGCTTGGAATTAGCCCCAGGCTCCCGTTTAATGATGAGTATCGGGGCTTTTTTGACCTAGTTGCCAGCAATGTAGCAACCGCGATCGCCAATGCCCGAATGTATGCAGCAGAACGCAAACGTGCTGAAGCTCTAGCAGAACTTGATCGCGCTAAAACGGCGTTTTTCAGCAATGTCAGTCATGAGTTTCGCACACCCTTAACGTTGATGCTAAGTCCGCTTGAAGAACTTTCAAACAGCTTAGAGGAACGATTAACACCTGACGAGCGTGAACAGCTACAGCTATTGCAGCGCAACGGCTTGCGATTACAAAAGCTAGTCAACACGCTACTCGATTTTTCCCGAATTGAAGCGGGGCGCGTGCAGGCATCTTATGAACCGACCGATTTAGCCACTTATACCGCAGAACTTGCCAGCACATTTCGATCGCTAATTGAGCGGGCTAAAATGCGTCTTGTGATCGACTGCCCTGCCCTACCAGAACCTGTGTATGTCGATCGCGAAATGTGGGAAAAGATTGTTCTTAATCTCATCTCTAATGCGTTCAAGTTTACGTTTATTGGAAGTATCACCGTTCGATTAAAACCTGTTGGTCATTCTGTTGAATTGAGTGTTGAAGATACGGGCGTTGGCATTGCTAAAGCTGAGTTACCTCGATTGTTTGAGCGATTTCATCGAGTTAGTGGAACGCGATCGCGCACGTATGAAGGTTCAGGAATTGGCTTGGCTCTAGTGCAAGAATTGGTCAAGCTGCACGGTGGAACGATTCACGTCACAAGTCAACTGAATTGGGGGACGACCTTTACGATCGCGATTCCCCTTGGGTCGGCTCATTTACCGCAAGACCGCATTCAAGCGGCGCACACTTTAGAATCAACTGCACTGGGAGCCGCGCCGTTTGTCAAAGAAGCGTTGCGCTGGCTACCCGATGCCCCCGAAGTGAGCCAACTTCAGGAAACGGTGCTTGATTTAGAGGCTGAGGTGTCTTTGCCCCGCGAAATCGGAGGACGAATTCTCTTAGCCGACGATAATGCCGACATGCGCGACTATGTGAAGCGGTTGTTGAGTTCGCGCTTTCAGGTGGAAACGGCCACGAATGGTAGGACTGCGCTGGATGCCATCCAAGCGAATCCACCCGATTTGGTGTTAACCGATGTGATGATGCCAGAGATGGATGGGTTTGAACTACTGCGATCGCTCCGCACCAACCCAGTCACCCAAGATATTCCGATCATTCTCTTGTCGGCTCGTGCAGGCGAAGAGGCGCGGGTAGAAGGACTGGAAGCCGGAGCCGATGATTATTTGATCAAACCCTTCTCGGCGCGAGAACTACTGGTACGAGTCGAAGCAACATTAAAGCTGACGCAGCTAAGGCAGGAAGCCACTCACCGAGAGCGGACCCTTCTAGAGCGCGTGACTGATGCGTTTATGGCACTGGATCTCGACTTTCGCATTACCTACGCCAACCAAGCTGCAGAACGAGTGTCGCAAACTTCTTTAGAAGCAATGCTCGGCAAAACGATGTGGGAAGCATTTCCAGCCACGGTTGGCGCTCAATTTGAATTTCAGTATCGGCGATCGCTGAGTGAGCAGGTCGCGGTGGAGTTTGAGGAATATTATGCCCCCTTTGATGTGTGGGTTGAGGTTCACGTTTATCCGTCACCAACGGGACTGTCTCTTTTCTTTCGGGATATCAACGATCGTAAACGCGCCGAAGCGGTGCGATCGCGCATGGCTGAAGAACGCGACCAACTGCTCCAGCGGGAACAAGCTGCCCGCGAGCAGGCTGAAACCGCCAACCGGATCAAAGATGAGTTTTTGGCCGTGCTTTCGCATGAGTTGCGATCACCGCTTAATCCAATTTTGGGTTGGTCAAGGATACTTCAAAACGGCAAGTTAGACAGTGTAAAGACCGCTCAGGCCCTGAGCGTGATCGAGCGCAATGCCAAGTTACAGGCTGAACTCATTGAAGATTTGCTCGATGTCTCCCGAATCCTGCAAGGCAAACTTAGCCTAAATGTTTGCCCAGTCTCACTCGTGCCGACGATTCAAGCGGCAATGGAAACGGTTCGACTGGCGGCAGAAGCCAGATCGATTCAGATACAGGCAAGGCTTGACCCCAATATTGGGCAAGTTTCAGGTGATCCAAACCGATTGCAGCAAGTGATCTGGAATCTCCTCTCGAATGCCGTCAAGTTCACGCCAGAAGGAGGACGAGTAGACATTCAACTGGAGCGTTCTGGCTCCTATGCTCAGATTAGCGTTAGCGATACGGGTAAGGGCATCCATCCCGACTTCCTTTGCAATGTGTTTGACTATTTTCGGCAAGAGGATGGAGCGACCACGCGCAAGTTTGGGGGACTCGGATTGGGGCTGGCGATCGTTCGTCACTTGGTCGAACTGCATGGCGGCACTGTCCAGGCAGAGAGTTTAGGCGAAGGGCAGGGGGCAACCTTTAAGGTGAAACTGCCGCTGATGCCGAAGTCACACCAAACGAATACGGACAGTCGATTGTCTGAGCCATCGATCAATTTAGAGGGCGTTTTAGTTCTGGTGGTTGATGATACAGCTGATACGCGAGAGTTTATTACTTTCCTGCTAGAGATGCATGGAGCGAATGTAACCGCCGTCGCTTCCGCCGTTGAAGCCTTGGCTGCTTTAGCCCAGTACCGGGCAGATGTGTTGGTGAGCGATATTGGCATGCCAGACATGGATGGGTACATGCTGATGCGGCAACTGAGAACTTTGCCACCAGAGCAGGGCGGGCAAATTCCAGCGATCGCGGTGACGGCCTACGCGGGGGACTTCAATCAGCAGCAGGCGCTCGAAGCCGGATTTCAACACCATCTCGCTAAACCAATCGAACCTAACGAGTTAGTCAACGCGATCACAGATCTCATCGCAAGAAGCAGGCATAACTGAACAAATGACCAAGGAAAACGTAGCATAGTTTATGAGACTAAATTTCAGCAGAAGGCGCACTAATGTCAACACTCCGGTTTCTCTTGCTTGAAGATAAGCCACGGGATACAGAGGCAATCGAAGCCAAACTAACGGATGGCGGGATTGACTATGACCTGCTGAGGATAGACACTCGCGCTGACTTTGTGACAGCACTCGAAACCCAGGCGTTTGACCTAATTTTGGCAGCTTATGCGATGCCTGGTTTGGATGGCATCGCTGCCCTAGACATTGCCTGCACTCTCTGTCCTGACGTGCCCTTTATTTTTGTTTCTGCCAGTTTGGGCGAGGAACTCGCGATCGACGCGCTCAAACGAGGAGCCACAGACTTTGTGCTCAAGCAACGGTTAGAACGACTAATCCCTTGTGTGCAACGCGCCTTGCGGGAAGTCCAAGGGCGCAAACGATCAGAAGCTGCGTTACGCCGAGCGGAAGCAAAAAACCGCATGTTGTTCGAGTCGATTGATGAAGGCTTTTGCATCTGCGAAATGCTGTTTGACGAGAACGCTGAACCGTATGACTATCGGTTCCTCGAAGTCAATCCCTTGTTTGAAGCCATGACAGGGCTAGAACGAGCAACGGGCAAAACAGCACGGGAACTGGTTCCCACTCTTGAAGCCTATTGGTTTGAGACGTATGGTAGCGTCGTGCTGACGGGCAAACCCCTCCGGTTTGAGCAGCAGTCCGTTCCGATGAACCGTTGGTTCAATGTCAACGTTTTTCGCATCGGTGAGCCGCAAAGCAACCAGTTCGCTATTCTGTTTACCGACATTACTGACCGCAAAAAAGCTGAACAGGAGCGCGATCGCTTTCTCGCCATCGGTTCAGATTTGCAGGTGATCACGAGCATAGACGGGTATTTTCAATGGGTCAGCCCAACTTTTGAGCGAGTGCTGGGCTGGACAGCGGACGAAATGACCTCCCGTCCCTGGACTGATTTTGTCCACCCGGATGATATTGGCGAATCCGTCTCAGAAGCCGACCGTCTTTTTTCCGGCAACCAAACCCTTGAGTTTGAAAACCGTTATCGGCACAAAGACGGCTCCTACCGCTGGTTTCTCTGGAGGGTGCAGCCATACCCAGAAGAACAAGTGCTGTACGGGACGGCGATCGATATTACCGAAGCGAAGCGCGCCGAAATCGTTCGCAAGCGTTCAGAAGCAGCCCTGCGGCAGAACGAAGCCCACCTCCGTGCCGTTGCTGCTAACTTGCCAAATGCGGCTGTTTTCATTGTGAATCACGATTTGCGCTTTCTGTTGGCAGAGGGTGAAGCGCTCCAGAGTGCAGGAATGGCCCCTGGAGACTTGCTGGTGGGCAAGACGCTCTGGGAAGCTTTCGACCCCGCCTTGGCAACCCACTACGAACCCTACTACCGACAAGCTCTCAGTGGTGAACCATACAGCTTGGAGCATCACTGTCACGATCGGTACTACGTCTCTCATGGCACACCTCTACGCAACGATCAGGGCGAAGTTGACGCCGTGCTGGCAGTGTCCTATGACATCACCGATCGCAAACGGGTAGAACTAAACGCCGAATTTCTCGCCACCGTCAGCCAGACCTTGATGGAGGCGACCTGTGTGGAAGAGATAGTGCAAACGGTTGGTGAACAACTGAACCGTTATCTCAATACTTCGAGCTGTGCTTTTGTCGAAATCAACGAGGCGAAAGACGAAGCGGTGATCAATCACAATTGGCACCAAGACGATGTACCGAGCTTGGTGGGTGTTTATCCTCTGCCAGAGTTTGCGACAGACGAATTTCTGCAAGTCGCTAAAGCCGGACAACCGATCGTGATTCGTGACATCACTACGGACTGGCGCATTGTTGGTCAACAGCGATTGGCTCCACTAAAAATTGGTTCGTTCATTAACGTTCCTCTAATCAGGGACGGCGAATGGAAGTTTACACTCGGTGTTTATCATCAAGAGCCTTATAACTGGCGCACTGACGAAATCGACTTGATGCGCGAGCTTTCGGCCCGGATCTGGAATCGACTTGAACGCACCCGTGCCGAAGCAGCGCTGCACGACTCGGAAGCACGGTTGCAACGGGCGATCGCGATTGAAACAGTCGGCGTGGTTTTCTTTAGAACCGACGGACAGATCACCGATGCCAACGATGCATTCTTACGCATGAGTGGCTACAGCCGGGAAGATGTGCAGCAAGGACGGGTGCGCTTGGACAGCCAAACGCCACCGGAGTTTAGGGCAGCATCGCTCGAAGCAATGAACGAATTTGTTGCAACCGGACGCATCACTCCTTACGAGAAGGAATATGTCCGCAAGGACGGCTCCCGCTGGTGGGGGCTGTTCGCCGCGCAGCGTCTGAATGACATAGAAGGCGTGAAATTTATCATTGACATTACCGAGGCAAAGCGCCTTGAAAACGATCGCAAACAGGCCGGAGCTGAACTGCGCGAGAGTGAAGCCCGCTTTCGGCAGATGGCAGATACCGCTCCTGTTCTGATCTGGATGTCTGGAACTGACAAATGCTGTCATTACTTCAATCAGCCGTGGCTAGACTTTACTGGGCGGACAATGGAGCAAGAAATAGGCAATGGTTGGGCAGAGGGCGTTCATCCTGATGATGTCGAGCGTTGTCTAGACACTTATGTCACTGCCTTTGATGCTCGGCAACCGTTCCAGATGGAATATCGTTTGCGCCGCTTTGATGGGGCGTACCGTTGGCTTGTCGATGCTGCCGTTCCCCGGTTTACACCAGACGGTGACTTTCTAGGCTACATCGGTTCCTGTATTGACATCGAAGATCGCAAAGCTACCGAAGTAGCCCTGCGCCAGAGCGAAGCTCGCCTTCGATTAATGATGGAAAGTGCGAAAGAATACGCTATTTTTAGCCTCGATCTCAATAACATTATTACGAGTTGGAATGCTGGTGCCGAACGATTGTTAGGCTATCAGGAAGCAGAAATTGTTGGTTGTAGCGGTCGCATTATTTTCACGCCGGAAGACATCGAACGGGGAAAACCTGAGCAGGAGCTACAAATCGCTCTAACGCAAGGACGGGCAGTAAATGAACGCTGGCATGTGCGGAAAGATGGCAGCCGCTATTGGGGCAGTGGTTTGATGATGCCATTGCAGGCTGAAACAGGTAGCCCGCAAGGATTTATCAAAATTATGCAAGACAAAACTGCGCAGCGGCAAGCTGATGAACGATTCCGATTGCTCTATGACACCACGAGTGATTTACTCGCTACAGAGCAACCGATGACGCTAGTGCACAACTTGTTCAGCAAACTCTCAGCCCAGCTAGAGTTACATTACTACTACAACTACATGGTTGAGGAAAAAGACAATCAGCTAATGC
Organism: Myxacorys californica WJT36-NPBG1; assembly: GCA_019359315.1. Classification (GTDB taxonomy): domain Bacteria; phylum Cyanobacteriota; class Cyanobacteriia; order Leptolyngbyales; family Leptolyngbyaceae; genus Myxacorys; species Myxacorys californica. The sequence goes on along the minus strand of JAHHHO010000096.1, from coordinate 8,231 downwards.
TGCATCTGATGGACTATGAAGGGATCTCCGATGAAGCGGCCCAAGCGATCGAGTGGATTGAGTTCGGTCAACATCTCTGCGGACAGGTGGCACAAGCGCGGCAGCAACTCGTCCTCGACCAAGCGCGGCTCCTGACCTATCCCAACGCACAATTGATCTGCTCGATTGGCGTTACCGCCTATGTGGGGCAACCGTTGATTGTTCGGGGACGATTACTGGGGACCCTTTCATTTGCTAGTCGCACTCGCACTGACTTTACTCCCGAAGAAACTGACCTTTTGCAGTCCACCTGTGACCAGATCGCGATCGCGATCGAGCGGGCGAACTTAATGCAGTCAATTCAGCAACAGGCAGAGCAATTACAACAAGCCAACCAGATTAAAGATGAATTTTTAGCGGTGCTATCCCATGAACTGCGATCGCCGCTCAATCCCATTCTGGGTTGGTCGAAACTGCTGCAACAAGGAAAACTAGACGAGGCAAGAACGAAAAATGCCCTTGCGACGATCGAACGCAATGCCCAGTTACAATCCCAACTCATTGAAGACCTGCTCGACATCTCCCGCATTCTACGCGGTAAATTGAGCTTGAATGTGATGCCGATTGATCTGAGCGTGGTGATCTCAGCCGCTTTGGAAACCGTTCGTTTAGCTGCCGACGCTAAATTGCTGCACATTCAAACAACCCTTTCACCCCATGTTGGAATGGTGATGGGTGATGCTGGGCGATTGCAGCAAGTGGTCTGGAATCTTTTATCCAACGCTGTGAAATTTACTCCTCAAGGCGGGCAAATCACCGTTACGTTAACTCAAACTAAGACTCATGCCCAACTTCAAGTGACAGATACTGGAAAGGGTATCCAGCCTGACTTTCTGCCGCATGTGTTTGACTATTTTCGGCAAGAAGATGGAGCGACCACGCGCAAGTTTGGCGGTTTGGGATTAGGACTGGCGATCGTGCAACAAATTGTCGAACTGCACGGAGGGACGGTTACGGTCGATAGCCCTGGCGAAGGACTAGGTGCAACATTTACAGTTCAAATTCCACTTGCGGCGCGATCGCACGAACTGCCAGCTCCAGAACCATCCTTCGATTTAACGAATGATTTGAGCAATATCCACGTTTTAGTCGTGGATGATGAGGCAGACTCACGGGAGTTTGTTGTCTTTGTGCTAGAGCAAGCGAACGCGATCGTGACCAGCGTTTCATCGGGCATCGAAGCGCTGCAATTCATCGAGCAAGCTATTCCCGATTTGGTGGTGAGTGATATTGGAATGCCAGATATGGATGGCTATATGCTGATGCAGCAAGTGCGCTCTTTAGACTCGCTAGAGCCAGCGAGACAAGTTCCGGCAATTGCTCTGACTGCCTACGCGGGCGAATTTGATCGGCAGCAAGCGATCGCCGCTGGATTCCAGCAACACATTCCAAAACCCGTCGATCCAGATAAGTTATTGAGTGCCATTAGCGCCTTATTTCCAAGAAGTTGTCGCTCCGGTACCTCCAGTCGCATGAACTAGAATGTGCGCTGTACTAAATCGCTCTAGAATTTGCTGCGATGCAACTCTAGAATGAGGCATTCTTTTCATTCTGTCTGCACGATCGAGACACCAACTCTTGCAGCGTAGATGAGGTTAACTGATGTTCGTACCTCCTGGCTTTGGTAGGCGCTCGATCATGACTCAGTTTGGCAGGATGGTCTACTACACCGCGCAAGGAGAACCGTGGGACAACAGTGTGGGCCTCAAGGAAACGCTGGTTTTTCTACACGGTTTTGGCGGTGGCTCCTCTGCTTACGAGTGGTCAAAAGTCTACCCTGCTTTTGCGGCGGAGTATCGCGTGTTGGCCCCCGATTTGATCGGCTGGGGACGGTCTGACCATCCTGCCCGTACCTATCAGGTTGAGGATTACATCGCGATCATTACAGAATTTTTAGAGCAGACCTGCACGGTTCCAGTGACCGTGATCGCCTCGGCCTTGACGGGAGCCTTTACGATCCGAGCTGCCGCCGATCGTCCTGATTTGTTTAAATCTCTGATTGTTACCACCGCCGCCGGTCTAGCCGAATTTGGGCAAGACTATCGTCGCAGTGCTGCCGCTCAATTTGCCAAGTCCGTCAATCTTCCGGTGATCAGCCAACTGCTTTATAGTGCAGGAGTTGCAAACAGTTTTGGCATTCGCAGCTTCTTGGAGCAGCGCCAGTTTGCTCATCCAGAACGAGTTTATCCTGAAATTGTCGAAGCTTATCTCCAGTCTGCACAACAGAACAACGCGGAGTATGCTGCGCTCTCCTTTGTCCGGGGAGATTTGTGTTTTGATTTGTCTCAGTACCTGCCCAGCCTGACGGTTCCCACGGCTATGATTTGGGGAAAGGGCGCTGAATTTGCTACTCCAGAAATCGGTCGCCGTCTTGCAGCATTAAATCCGCAAGCTATTCCCATCTTCTATCAACTTGATGAAGTCGGATTGACGCCTCAGTTGGAACTACCTGCGGTTATGATCGGGTTAATTCGTCAATTTCTACCGTTGCTTGAGAAGTAGTAAAAATTGGGCGCTTAACTGACATGTTGATCTTGCTTTGATCTTGCTGTTTACGAGTGGCGCGATCGCAGGCTTAACAAACGGGTCATGCAAGACTTGCGGATGCATTGAGGAGTACCATTCCGATAGAACCGCCCAATCAGACCTTCCGTCCACTATGAGTGCATCGCGGATGGAAGGAACTGCAACCGAAGGACAGCATTGGTCAACCCAATTTAGGCAGAGGTTAGTTCGGCATATCCTTGAAGGTCTTCAGGCTCAAACTGGCGCAATACACGAGTGGCCTGACGAGTTAACTCTTCAGTTCCTTTCACTACAATTAAGTACTTACCTGCATTCAGACGATTGCGGTACGGCAGCGCATCTCCACTCCCAACGGTTAAACCCACACCACCGCCAACAAAGTAAGCCCCTAACGCGCCGGAAGCGGCTCCTAACAGTCCACCAATGATGTGATTTCCGACGGGCGCGATCGCGGGAAGAATCTCAATGCCCGTCAGAAAATTGAACGCATAACCCGCCACGAATCCAAACGGCACCAACCCGTACACCAGGCGTTTTGCACCTTTGCGAGCTTGCTGATTAGGATCAATTAACCCATATTCATCGGCGCTCTGATAGCCCCTGCCCAGAATATTAACTTGAGTTTTTGGTAACCCTTCTTTTTCTAAAGCAGTGTAGGCTGCTTCCGCTTGAATTCGATCAGGTAAAACGGCAACAAGATAATTCATGACACCCTCAACTTATATTTATATTGACCAATGAATTGAAAATAGCTTCTATCCTTGCTTGGCACCGTTCGGTAGAAAGGCCGCTGAATCATAGTAAGTGCGAAAGCGATGTACCTGTTCGTGGTTCAGCTCCAGCACACTCACTCCTCGATAAATGATTTCTTCGGATGTAGATAACGTGCCCTTTGAAATCCACTCCAACACGATCGTGCCATTGCTCTCAACGACATGATTGAACTCAGAATGAATCTGCTCAAACACCGATAAATACTTCTCCCAAAACCGATGTGCGCCATCCTTTCCAGTCAGAGGTTCTTGCATTGCCAAGTTCATCAGTTCTGCGTCTTCGGAGAATAAAGCAACGAGGGGATTGACATCACCAGTCGCTTCGATGTTTTGCAGCGTGCGCATGAAGCGTGAAGCGATTTCACTGACTGTCGCTGGAGTGGTTTTTGCCATCATATATTTCTTCCTAGGGAGAGCATAATTAAAGATATCAATAGCAACGTAATGATTTTGCTTCTCCAATTACGTCTATCCAAAGCGTGAAGCTCAAACTTAAAGCATTTAATTAAGTAGCTGAAGTACTCGCTGTAGCTCACGATTTCATTGTCTGCTATATCTGTTGCGCTAGCACTTCACAAGGTAGTTAATTGCATTTTAATTAGCACCAAGAGCAATTGATTATTAATTGGTTTTAATATCACTCAGATCATTTTAATGTTGATATCAATGCATAAGAACAGGCTGTACGTATTAATAGAAATTCAAGCAAAACTCTGTCATTCCAGTAATGGTTAAAAACATTATTTCAGCAATGCTTATGATATTGTTAAAGCCGCAATTGCGCCGCTTGAAATGGACATTCCATTCGATCGCGGCTCCTTTGCTTAATTTACGCCAACCTAACTAGAGAAATAATTCTGTTACCTATGGGAGCAGTTGTTCGCCCATGCAGAGATTTCGAGTATCAGAGAACGGAGCGAAATAGTGAGAATACACTAGAAAATACTGAGCGATCAACAACTTGTTGAACACAATAATCTTTGATCGATACTCCATTTACACCGTTGAAGACACGATCGCGGTTACCAGAATACAGCAACTCCAAGCAATGTCGCTAGCTTGGTAACGAAAGACTTTTTTTGAACTTGCAACCTTGAGCTTATGAGCCATGCGTACTAAATTCTGCGATCGCGTTCCAAATTGCAGATTGCTTTTTCCCAGCACCACTGGGCAGAACGATCAGGATGATCCGTGTAGACTTTCTTGACCAGCCTATCTGCTAAAGCAACGTCATGACCAGCAAGCTGAATCAGTTTAGTTCTTGTCTGACTGCTGACCCGCATGTTGGTAGATTTCCGTTCAATACGGCATGTAGAGATCGAAATGAGATGTCAAATCATTTCGATCTCTAGGGGGTTGCCCCCAAGCAACCCCCTAGAGTATGGCTTTTGTTAGAGGTGGGGGCATGAGTAGAAAGCCTTATCTGAACGATGTAAGCGATGAAGAATGGGCATTGATCGGCCCCGGTTCCAAAAGGCTCTAGCTCCCCTCGCTTGCGGGAGAGGGGTTGGGGGTGAGGGCAATTCTCGCTGCATCAGATGTTGCGGTTCCTCTGGAGTTGCGCTCTGCGCTAATCGCTTCAACCACACCATGAAACATATTCATCCCACACGCAAACGAATACTTCCCTGGTGCAGATGGCGTAAACTCAATCGGAGTCGTCTGATTTAACTTCAGATCTTGGGCAATGCCAAAATCTGGAAAGCGGACTTGTTCAAGGCAATTGCTCGGATCACGGCGAAAGAAATTTAGCCGCACAGGTTGACCTGCATTGACAACAATTTGGCTCGGTTCATAACCCCCATCAACCGTGATCGTTACTTCCTGAATGCCCTGACCAGTGGAGTCTGCCTTCTGAGATTTCTGTTTGCTATACAGAAACCACCAAAGCTCTAACCCCATCAGCGCCAACCCGCCCGCTGTAACACCGAGCTTTAGAGCGATCGGCTGGTCAATGCGACGGAACGGTGGAGCTGGCTGCGAATGCTCCATTGGCATCTGAGCAGTCGCAGAGGTTGTACTCAAGAGTAAACCTATTCCTGCAAGATGTCCCAATACTTTGTTCAACATGATCATCAACGTAATAAACTATGATGCGATCGCTTTAGGTTTGAAATTGCGTAACCGCAACGCGTTCGTCAAAACAGACACCGAACTGAATGCCATTGCACCGCCCGCAATGATCGGACTCAGCAACCAACCAAAGATTGGAAACAGAATTCCTGCCGCAATGGGAATGCCTAATGTGTTGTAAATGAAGGCAAAGAAAAGATTTTGACGAATATTGCGAATGGTGGCGCGACTGAGTTGAATCGCGGTGACAATGCTTTGCAAATCGCCCGAAATCAACGTAATATCACTCGCTGCGATCGCAACATCGGTTCCCGTGCCGATCGCAATGCCCACATCCGCTTGAGCCAAGGCCGGAGCGTCGTTAATGCCATCTCCCACCATTGCCACAATCCTTGTTTTAGAATGCCGCCGACCGTTCGACTTAGAACGATTGTCACTGCCGCTTTGAATAGATTGGATCACGGCTGCTTTTTGATCCGGCCGGACTTCGGCAATCACCGTTTGAATTCCAACTTCTTTTGCAATCGAATTTGCGGTCTGTTGGTTGTCTCCCGTGAGCATGATCACCTCAAGCCCCATTCGTTGCAGCGATCGTACCGCTCCCACAGAGGAGGGCTTCAGTGCATCTGAAATGCCCATCAGTCCCTGAAGCTTGCCTGCGATCGCAATCAAAATTACCGTTTTACCGACCGATTCCAATCGATCTTTTTCGGCTTGCATCGGTCGGCTATCAATGTTCAATTCCTGTAGCCAGCGTTGCGTTCCAATCTGGATCAGATGATCAGCAACCCTGCCTTGAACTCCGCTGCCTGCAACCGCTTCAAAGTCCTGCACGTCCTCTAAACTCACACCCTGAGTTTGGGCATAGCGCACCACCGCTTCGGCTAACGGATGCTCCGAATTGCGCTCAACCGACGCCGCTAGTTTTAGTAACTGGAGTTCATGGGCTGAGCCAACCGTCGTGATGAAGTCGGTCACCGTTGGCTGTCCAGCGGTGAGAGTTCCGGTTTTGTCTAATACGATCGTTCCGATCTGATGCGCCAACTCCAAGCTCTCGGCTCCCTTGATCAGAATGCCGTTCTCGGCTCCTTTGCCCGTTCCAACCATGACAGAAGTTGGCGTTGCCAATCCCAATGCACAAGGACAAGCGATGATCAGCACCCCAACCGTTGTGATAATCGCCAACGTCACATTGCCTGTTGTGTTGAACCAAATGATAAACGTTAGGATTGCGATCGCAATGACGATCGGCACAAACCAGCCTGTAACTTGGTCGGCTAATCGCTGAATCGGAGCTTTCGATCCTTGAGCTTGCTGCACGAGCTTCACGATCTGAGCCAGGACGGTATCTTTGCCCACCCGAGTCGCCCGAAACCGAAAACTCCCCGTTTTATTAATCGTTGCCCCGATTACTTCATCACCCGGTTGTTTCTTAGTGGGGACGCTTTCACCCGTCACCATCGATTCATCGATCGTCGAGGTTCCACTCACCACCTCGCCATCCACCGGAATCTTCTCCCCCGGACGCACAATCACAATGTCGTCGATTTGAACGTCTTGGATTGGTACTTCCAGTTCTCGCCCACCGCGAACGATTCGCGCGTCACGAGCTTGCAAGCCAATCAGGGTGCGAATCGCTTCTGAGGTCTGACCTCGCGCGCGCATCTCAAATAATCGCCCCAGTAGAATCAGCGTAATAATGACGTTCGCCGCCTCATAATACGCATCGGGCGACAATCCTTGAGCAATAAAGAAGCCAGGAAAAATCGTCGTCACCAATGAGTAGAGATAGGCCGATCCCGTTCCTAGTGCGACTAAGGTATCCATTGTCGCCGTGTGGCGCTTGAGCGCTTTCCAAGCATTGATGAAAAACTCTGCACCACACCAAAAGATCACAGGCGTAGACAAGGCAAATTGAAACCAGGAATTGTGCAGCCACGTTGGAATGAATGAAACTGTCAATCCAGTCATCATCGGCAGTGAGCCAAAAATGAGAATGACGCTGATGATACTAGCAACAATGACTTTTCGGCGCAAATGACGAAACTCTCGCAAACGCTGCGTTTTCTCAGCATCGTCTTCACCCGTTATAAATTCCTGATCTTGGAGCGAAGTAGACGAGTAACCCGCATCGGCGATCGCAGTCTGAATTTGCGCTAAGCTGACTCGCTTCGCGTCATATTCAACCATGGCTTGCTCTGCCCCAAAATTAACGTTGCAGTCCTGAACCCCTGGAACTGAACGAATTGCATCTTCTACGCTTCTAGCACACGAGGCACAACTCATGCCCCTCAGCTTTAAGTTGTGAGTTTCCATAAGTCACGAAATGAAGAATAAAGGAATCGTGAGACATTAAGCGGCTGTGTAACCTGTGACTGTGTAACCTGCATCTGTGACCGCTGCTTTGATCGCCGCTTCAGACGTTGGAGTTTTGACCTTGACTAATTTTGTTTTCGGATCGGCATCGACGATCGCACGTTCATCGATCGCTTGAATGGCTTTGGTAATCGACATTACTTAACCTCAATTCATTGCGTAGATAGTTCTAAGGTTGATAGTCCTATGATGAATCCTCCAGCTCACTGGAAGGTCAAGCGATTCAACCATAATTTTTCAAATACTCGCCCCAAGGTCTTGCCAACAACAGCAAAGTCCACCTTTCCAGCTTGGAAAGGTGGACGCCTTCTTGTTTAGATTAGACTTAATCGGCAATAGCTTAATCTAGAAGACATATAGTTATTCTCGCTCGAAAGCTGAACCGCCTGCCATGTTGAGCTACAGCAGTGTCAGAAATAAACCTCATGTCCTCCAGAGTTTGAC
>JAHHHO010000095.1 GCA_019359315.1 Myxacorys californica WJT36-NPBG1 | reverse complement strand
AACTGTCTCACGACGTTCTGAACCCAGCTCACGTACCGCTTTAATGGGCGAACAGCCCAACCCTTGGGACGTACTACCGCCCCAGGTTGCGATGAGCCGACATCGAGGTGCCAAACCTCCGCGTCGAAATACCCAACTCAATCGACTCTTGAAACTCGCAACAGGTAATGACTGGCGAGTTGAGGAAAAGGAACTCGCCCAAGTCTGTCACGCCTTCTAAATTCCCCTTCACGTAGTCACCCGTTTGGGTGACTGCTTCTATCGCCACAGCTACAGCATTAGAACTAAACAAGTCATGGTCACAGCAACTAGAACTGATATTCAGAAGTCTCACGACGACTTCTACGGCTTAACGTGCTTCCTCATCAATGGCAAAGAATACGCCGCTGCCAGCATCGAACAGGCAGAATTAGCAGCGAGAGAGCTTGCAAAGGAATGCCTTGATCTAGTGGATACAGCGTTGATTTTGAAGCACTCCTGTCTCCCACCCCAAGCGGCTTCAATCGTTCGCTACGTGCAAGACGGCTTGCGGGGTGGGGGTGACGAAGTTGATCTATTGATTCCGGTCATCCACAACCTAGACGCCTTGATTGATGAAGCGGTTGTTACGTTTGGGCGATCGCATTTCTTAGGCGTATTCGCCAATGGAATCGAACTCTCCCTCGTTCAGTTTCCCCAATGGATTGCAGACTTCATCTTGCAAGAGTTGGGACTAGAGAGTTCAGAGCAGGTCTGTGTTTATCAGTTGGCGTAAGGGAGGCAGCTCATGTCTAAGCTTCAAGAATTCGAGCAGAAGTTAAAAGAACTGATTGAGAATCCGACTCCTCAACCCAAGTACGAACTCTGGCAAACGGTGCGTTGGAGAAGCTACGGTGTGCGAGCCGACGCCATAGAGGAGAAGCAAGGCAGAATTGCAGGCTTCTATTTCATCTCGGTGGGTATTGGTTTTCAAGACGCTTCTGATCCCGGTTGGTATTACTACATCGAAAACGGCTTTAATCACAGGATTATCCACGAAGACGATATCGCTGGAGGACTCGAGTAATGGTTGCTATCCGTGGACAGGGATTCACCTTACGAGACGTGCTCGAACACTTTGATGAGCGATACGACCTCTCGGAGATTATAGAGCGCTTAAAAGAAATTACGGCGGCAAAACAGGCTCAGTGCGTCGAGGCGCATCACCATGACGCCCTAAAGCGGCTGGTTGAACTGCTAGAGCAAGCCACTGACCAAGCATTAGAAGTTGAAACACTGGGCCTCACATCGTACGAGCATTAAGAATACAGACTTTACCAGACGTGATGATGAAAACCCTGAAGTTCAAGCACTATTGATATAATCACGCCCACATGAGAACCGCTCACCAGTACCGATTGCGATTGACCACGACGCAACAAACCACAATTGATCAGTGGCTTGAACTTTGCCGTCGTCAATACAACTATCGGTTAGCGGAGCGGTTCAACTGGTACGAGCACAATCGTTGTGATATCAACGCCTGTCCGCTCATTTGCCATCTGCCAGAGTTGAAAGAGCGTCCTAGTCGCTATTCACAGCAGCGGGATTTGGTCAATTCTAAAAAGCTGTTTCCCCAATATAAAGAACTGCCTTCCCACACTCTGCAAGATGTAATTGCACGGGTAGAGAAGGCGTTTGACCGATGGTTAAGCGGGGACAGTAATGGCAAACGAAGCGGTAAGCCACGCTTCAAGGGACAAGGGCGATTTCGTTCGATTGCATTCCCAGACCCCATCAAGCCAGAACACATTGACGGGCGATTCATCCAGCTTCCGAAAATCGGCAAGCTGAAGATGATTTTGCACCGTCCGATACCCGATGGTTTCAAGGTGAAAACGGCTGCAATCATCAAGAAGGTAGACGGCTATTACATCACGCTGTCGCTTCAAGATTCATCCGTACCTGTTCTCACGCCTGATGCTCCAACGCTGGACAACACCATTGGGATTGATGTTGGCTTGAAGTCGTTTCTGGTAGACGATTCAGGGAACGAAGTCGAAATCCCTCAGCATTACCGCAAAGCAGAAAAGAAACTGAAGCGGCTACAGCGTTCACTGTCTCGTAAGAAGAAAGGCTCAAATCGTCGGAAGAAAGCAATTAAGCGAGTCGCTAAAGCTCACTTGAAAATTGTCAATCAGCGCAAAGATTTCCACTACAAGAGCGCTCAAAAGGTTCTACAGCAAGGAAAACACGTTGCACATGAAAAGCTTAACATCAAAGGACTAGCCAAATCTCGATTGGCAAAATCGGTAAACGACGCTGGATGGAGTCAATTCCTGCAAATTCTCTCAATCAAGGCTGAAAGAGCCGGGTTGCTTGCAGTTGCTGTAAATCCAAACGGCACTTCTCAAAACTGTTCTGGATGCGGTACAAAAGTTTCAAAAACACTTGCGGATAGGCTTCATGCTTGTCCTGAATGTGGACTGATGCTAGACCGTGACCACAATGCAGCAATCAATATCAAACACCTGGCGGTAGGGCATTCCGTCAATAAAGCTCATCCAACGTCCGAAGCATTAGCTGGAGTCGATGAGAAGCCCGCTCTGTATGCGTAAGCATCAGAGTCGGGAGTATGTCACCAAGGAGCAACAATGGTGCAACTTGATGGTGGCGGCATTGTGCCCTGTCAGAGCGTCACGAGCGGCAGTTTCAAAGCAGGAGCCGCCGCGATCGTCACTCTCAACGGCTCGAAAGCATGGGTCGATGGCATGCCAAATTAGGGTGATGCTGATTCCATTTTTGACGTAAATTGCCAGACATCCCGATGTACTGAACCATGTCTTGACTGTCGATCGCGAAATAGATGCACGGTGTTTCAGAAAGCTGCGATCGCCTTGTTGCTTGAAATCAGTCAGCGTGACCGATTTAGAAGGGTGCGGTTCCTGCGGAGTTGCGCTTTGCGCTAATCGTTCAGTCAGCACTTCTTGTAATGACTGAACGGTAGTTCTGAATTCGGCTCTATCTAAAGCAGCCTGATTACGATCGCGCCTTACTTCAATCAAGTAATTCTATTATCTGTCAACCCCGATCGCGGTGATAACCAAACACCAGACCTCAAAACAATTCCCCTCATGGCTTCACGATCCGCATAACGGCAAAAATCAGCAGCAGCTAGTAACTTTAAACGGAAAACTAAAATCCAGCTCCCGTTCATCTGCAACGCGATTGTTAGACAGCTTTAAGCTCACTTGTGCTCTGCACTCTTCAACCGAAGTTCTTCAGCTAGATTATTCAAGGTCTTGTCTATTACATATCCTAAATTATGAACAGTGTTTTCATTAAAATGCTTCCAATCAGGAATTTTCTGATCTGCGTCACGCTGTTTCTTCATCAACCCATATAATTTCACGTCGAGTGGTATTAGCTCTTCGTAATATAGCCGTCTGAGTTCTTGATAGGTATCAGTGCTTGTTAGATGTAACGCCTTGCTAATTTCCGCACGTATTTTGGCGAAAATTGCTCCTGTTCTTTTATCGTATTCTGTTACAGCAGCAGAGTAGAGAGGGCATTGCTCAATAGGATCAAAATATGACACTTCAATAGCTAACAACTGATACTCCCAGATCAAGTTTGCAAGATTATCGAGAAGCTGAACCTGAGCATCTATAATTTTATTCTGTCTTAGAAGAGCCGCTTCATATAGTTTTTGTTCTCTAAGCCGCCTGTCGTCAATCTCCTTTTGCTTCTGAACCTTTCTCTCGTCAACTATTTTGAGAACATAGGGTATGAGAAATCCAGTTACACCAGCAGTGAGTATCAAAAGGAGAACTTTTTCAAGGAAATCTTGACTAAAACTCATGTGGATTGCTTAAGACTTAATGAACTAATGAATACTCAAACACGAAACCTATATCGGTACACTTGTAGATTAGCAGTCCGCATAACGGCAAAATGCAGCGGCGGCAGGTAACCTTGAACTCAACATCAGCAGCTTTCAACTAGCTGCTGCCATGCAGTGTTAGGTGTGCCATACAACACTCTAGATTGTATGTTCAAAAAGAACTTCAGTTAACTTCTCAGGTGGGGACCAAATTCCCGATTTAGCCTTAACATAAGTACGTGAAAGAGCTACTATTTTTTCTTGCTTTCCGAACCGTAATCTCTGCCGCTCTATTTCTGTAAGTTGTTCAAAAGCATTGTCACAAAAACCATAAGTAGATAGAAATAATTCGCCATCACGTCCTTCACGAAGGATTACATTGAGAAAATCTCGTAAATCCCCACCTCCAACACGGGAACGAGATCTCCAATGTTTAATTTCCACAATGTACTTCTGTTGCCGTCCTTGAACTTGACACTTCAGAATTACGTCTTTGCCACCATCTTTGCTTGGTGGCGTTAGAGTAACATCAAATCCCAGTCCATCAAAGATTTCAGCTATAGTACGTTCTAGATCTCGCCACTCCAGGTCTTCAAGAATATTTGGCTTCTGGGCAATTAGCATTGCAAATTGCTGGCTAACAATTTTAAGGATCTGTTGAACTTCACCAAAATCTTCATCATCAACTTGCAAGCGAGATATCCAAGCACGAAGAGCATTTAAATTAATTAATTCTAGTTGAAGAGGAAATTCATGCTTTGAAGTTTCTAGTGCAGCCTTCGTAAATTGTGTATTTATAAGGAGAATAGCTCTATCAACTTGATTAAAGAGCGCTGCACCCACTAACTCACGAATTTTATCAGCACCTACAGCATGACCAGATTTATAGTACTTGAATTCAATGCCGAGTTTTTGAGAAGTGAAAGTCTCAGTAGATGAACGAGTTGCTACGAAGTCGAGTCCTTCATCAGCTAATCTCGCAGTCTTACTAACTTCATATCCATCTTCGATAAGCAGTGGTAGCAGAACATTAGTGTAAATATCTTCTGCTTCACGCGGACTCATCTTTGTTGATTCTGAGGCGAGATAATCGATTTTATCTAGAAGCTCGTCTCTGTCTTCCTTCTTCATGCTCAAGTGTAAAAGTGAGGGAAGGACATTGTACACCTAATGAACCCCTAACCTAGCAGAATAAAGCAGTCGAACGGTTGCGGTCAGCGGTTGCAAGAACATTCAACTTACCACCAGCAGCTTCTTTCAATCCGTTGCACCACAATGCTTAGCTTGTGATCGCACTGTTCCCTAAAATCGGTCAGGCTGACTGATTTGCTCGTTGTTGGTGAATGGCTGTCCGAACTTCCCACGATCTGACTGTCGATCGCGAAGTAGATACAAGGCGTGTTGGGTAGCCGCGATCGTCACCCTCAACGGCTCGAAAGCGTGGGTCGATGGGATGCCCAATTAGAGTGGGAAATCTCTAGTAGTTTGCTGGATGCCCCATGCCTGAAGGATTTATCAAGCAAGTTGGAGGTCGCAAGACGCTCGGTTATCCCACGATCGATGAGATTGCGGGGTTATCTGATGCGTTGGGATCGGAATCTCTTTCAGGTGTTGCCGCGATCGCACTTAGTGCATTAACCGTTGTCACCCTAAGCGACACTTATCAACTGATTCAGGCCGATAGCAGCAATCCTGATCATGCGTTCTCTGTCTTAGCGATTACGACGCAAGCGTTTAGTTCTGGCAGTGTTGCTAGTGCTGTGATTAGCGATCGCGTGAGTGATCCTTCCTGGAATTGGGATATTCGCAAATCAATTTATTTGGGGCAAAACGGACAGCTAACCCAAACCTTTCCTACTGTCGGCTTTGCCCGACCGATAGCACAGGCACTGAATCCGACCGATATTTTATTCTCTGCTGAGGAAGCGATCGTATGGCAAGCAACATCTTTGTAGGACTAGTTAACAACGTCCGAACGTTCATTACTGCCATTTCTCAAAGCGCGGGCGTAGCTGATGCAAACAAAATTGTTTCGACTGATGCAACCGGAAAACTTCACATTTCCCTGATGCCTACAGGCGTAGACTCTGAGGCTTTATCAGTGCCCGTGTCTGAGGCTCTGTCAGCGGGCGATTTTGTCAACCTCTACAACGTTTCAGGCACACTGACAGCGCGTAAGGCAGACGCGAGCAACGGGCGATTGGCTCACGGTTTTGTGTTGGCAGCAGTAGCGGCAGGAACGGCAACGGTGTATCAGGAGGGCTTAAACACGGCGCTTTCTGGATTGACGATCGGTGTAACCGCCTACCTCGGCACAGCAGGATCTGCGACCGTAACCCCCCCTAGCTACGTGAGCGGTCGGATCTATCAGGAGTTGGGTTATACAACTTCTGCAAGTGCTGTTTTGTTTCAGTTCTCTAGCGCAACCCCCTACCAGTAATGGCTAGCATCCTCGCTCTAGTCAACAATGTCAAAACCTGGATTTCCACGATCGCGATCAGTAGTGGCAGCGCTGATGCTGACAAGATCGTTGCTACGAATGGCAATGGTCAGATTGATAACTCGTTTGTCAATTGGGCATCACCAGGCGCGATCGGGGCGACGACGGCGAGTACAGGAAGATTCACCACCCTGAATGGTGCTAACACCACCGATACAACGGCGTTTCTAGTCTCTCAGTTCAACGGATTAAGAACGCTGTCACTTGGCTCGACTGGAGTCACAACCAATACAAACCTCACGGTTTCGGCTGCGACTGCATCAGGCAGTTTAGGGGTGGGTGCGATCGTCACTCAGGGCGGTATTTCTGCCGCAAAAGAACTGCGAGCTGGGGCGGGCTTGTTTGGGGTAACGGCAACGATTACGGCAAGTGCGAGCGTTTCGGATATTCAGCAGTGGCGAGACACAGCAAACGGAATTGTCTCATCCATCAATATTGATGGATCGTTCAAAAAGCTAAGGTCAGCGACCTACAATGCGGCAGATGCGACGGGCACACTCGGCTTTTTCCTGGGCTACAACGGTGACACATCAGACAACGGACTAGTTAAATCATTCCGAACGTTCTTGAGTAGACCCGCGAGTGGTAGTGCGGTTCTGAGCCTCGATAGTTGGGCGGGCTTTGATAGCACAACGCCAACAGCAATCCCCTCTAGTTCTTGGGTTTCGCGATTGGCGTTCGCTGGAGCAAGTTTTGTCGGCATCAATACCAATACGCCAGGGGCGGCATTACAGGTTAATGGCGGCTTGGCTATTAGCTCATCGAGCACAGCAGTAAGCGATCCGGGAGCGGGCAATCTCTCTATTGCTGGAACGCTAAAGATTGGCGCGAGCGGCTCAACCATCACTCGCATTTTGCCTGCGGTGTCTTCAGCACTCGATACCGTGTCTGTTGCGGCTCAAACAGCATCAACCATCAGCGTTACAGTGACCGGGGTGCAGGTTGGCGATCAGGTCAATGCCAACGCAAGCTCTGCAACGCCAAACACAAATTTTAGTGTTCACGGTTATGTGTCAGCCGCGAATACCGTGACGGTTGTGGCGTATAACAGGGCGGCAACTTCTCAGAATTTCTCAGGCAACGTTAGAGTTTTAGTAGTGGGATAAGAAAATGGCTGTTGAAATTGTTGATCTGAATAATGCAATCGTTGATGGGTCGAACTTTGGCAAGCCTGCTGATGCGATCGCCAACAATCCAAAATTAGCCTCAGACATTCAGATTGCTCTACAAACGTGGTGGGAGCAACAACAACAGAAGTTTGAAGCAGAGAAAGCCGATATTGCAGCCCAACAACAGCAAGCGATAGAAAGTGCGATTGCATCCCTTAACACACAGCACAATGCTGAAATAGCAAGCTATAAAACGCAAATCGCATCGCTAACAGCAGAGCTAGATGCATTCAAGAATCCTCCCCTACCCGTTGAGAATTGGCCTGGGTTGGCAGATGCGCTGATCAATTCTTCGCTGCTGCTGAAAGTTCAGCAAGTGGGAACAGTTTCGGGAGCCGCAAACATGGGATATACCAGTTTGGGGTTTGTACTGTTCGGCCTTCGATCGTATGAACGCTTTGTTGCTACCGTAAAAGTGATCCGGGTGGCATTGGCAGAAGTAGGGCAAGATTTCACGACAGAAGAGTTAGACTTGCTCGATCGGGCACTGGTTGAAAATGGATTCCCCTCACTGCAAATTGTCAATCAACCATAAGAAATTCAAATGGGGTGATGAGTGCGATCGCGGCTCCCTCCCATCATCACCGTTTAGAGATTTAATCCTAATTTAGTCCTGGACTAAAAAGGGCTTATTGAGAATGGCTAAAACCCTTATCCTGTAATACTCTAGCTCTGGACTATTTCATAATAGCTCTGCCGAGTTCGCAGAAGTCCAAGCCTAAATAGCTCAATCATGGGACTACAACCCTTGATTTCTCGTTAAGCGGTGTTAGTCCAGAATTATTTGTGCAGTCCTATTTTTGCTTATTGCGAATCAGAAGAGTTGCTTATTGATTTTTGGCCTATTTCGATTTTTGGCAGCAATCAAATTCAATCTTCTTCAATCTTCATTTGTTTCTCGTGATGGTATAATCACGGCCATTGATTATTGGGAAGAATCATGCCGCGTGGTGGAAAGCGTGAAGAAGCAGGGCGGAAATCAAAATTTCAGCATCCAACCGAGCGAATGAGTTTGCCGGGAAAGTTTAAGGCAGAAATTGAAGAATATGCCTTAATGCTCGACCGTGAGCAAACTATAGATTTTTGCCGACTATCAGAGTTCGAGAGGGCTTGCGAAAATATTCTGAAAACAATCCCGCCAAATAAGCGGGTGTGGGCAGCACGACTATTCAATCGGTTGAAGGGTTCACTGGTATCGCATTGACGAAGAGTTTAAGCATCTCTGTCAGAAAAGCGCTGCTTCGCGTCGTTTACCATGTTTTCAAGATACGAAATGTACTTCTCACAAAGCTCCTTGACAGGAACGCCGCGGAATTGCTCTGGAATTTTGGAAAAGTAAACGTCAATCGCTAAGTCAAAATTTTGTATGTCAGATGGAATCTCTACATAACACATTTCGGTTGAACCATCAGGTAGTCTTACTAGCCACCCACTGCCACCAAGCTGATCGCCTATTACGAAGCCTAGTGCATTTGGAGGCTGCTGAGAGCGATAGCGATTGCTTAACTCAAAAGGATTACCGCTGAAAGTCCCCTTTGAATGAACCCTAAGCTCACCCTGTTTTAGAATTTCCGAGCGGATATCATAAAAGAACTTCATGAGCGGATCTGCTTTCATTTCGGATTGAAGTGGCTCATACCATCCGTCAAAATCAGGCGCAATGTTCTTCAGGTTTTGCAGAGCATTAGTAATAGCCCGTCCAAACACAACTAGGTTTCTGACTCCTGCCATTCTTTCTCGTGGGTCGGTTGAGGCAACAAGCCTTAAGCCGAATTTGGCTGTGTACAAAGTTTCTTCAGTGTTTTGTAAGACGGATGTTATTGTTTTTTTCATACTTGCCAAAGTGAGGCTTTCAATAGAACTTAGGTGAGAAGATCCCTAAATCTACTGATTCAAGAATAACCTAGTGCCCTGTTAACATCCGTATTGTTGCTACGGTGGGATTATGGCAAATAAAAATCCGATTCAAACGGCAGAATTTAAGGCTCAACAAGTTCCGAAACATGGCGATCGGGCATTGGGCAAAGTAATTGGAACGCGCTATCCGGCAGATGTCGATGCCGCGTTGAGGCAGATTGCGGATCACCAGGGCTACATTCGGCAAGCGATTGAGGAGAAGCTTAGAGCGGATGGGCTGCTGCCGGAGCGCTAGAACGCACGAAAGGGAGCACAACGTTTCTTAAACAGTGTTCTCTGAGATCGCACCCTTCACTCGCGACACTCATCGCCATAATGAACTGCTTGCACTTTGGCTTCTGAGTTCACATCAGCGCACCATTGCCCGTGATGCAGCCAAACCATAACAGGGTGGTAGAAGAACGTAACTGCGATTGCCAGAGCGCTTACTGTGGTGACTGAGATTAGCAGAGCGATCGCAATCTTCTTCGGGCGAAGCGTAAGGGGCGATGATCGTCGAGTCATGAGGGATAAGGCATGAGGGAATTCGGTTGAATTATGCCCTTTCTCTTTCTGTCTGCGATCCTCCAAACATTAAAGCTGATCAAGCTGTCTTTTGAGATCTTCCAGTTCGCTGTCGATCGCAGCATCTTTAGGCGCATGTGTCTGCGTTTGAGGAGCCGCTTGTCCTGGCAACGCGGCTTGCGGTTGGGCTGAACCTGCCAACATTTGTTGCTTCATCGCTTCGAGTTCGAGATCAACATCGCCCGATTCGAGACGAGCAAGCTGCGATTCGAGATCTGCACCCGCTAACTCGCCTGCTGCCTGCGCTCTCGCTTCTGACTGCAACACCTTGTCTTCCATGCGCTCAAACGCAGCCAATGCCGTGTTCGTGCCCATGTTGCTGACCATGCCTTGCAGATGCCCATCTACTTTAGCAGCCGCAAGCTGAGCTTTCAGCCTGGTTCTCATCGTTTTTGCTTCAGAGATTTTGGCTTCTAAAAGAACTAGATTTTGCTTCAGGTTTTTCACCCAAGCGGGTTCTTGATTGCACTGAACCTCAAGGCTGCTGAGAATTCCAGCGTGCATCTTCTTGCGGCTCAGAGCTTGCTGTGCTAGAAACTCATCTCCTTTTTGCAGGGCAAGTTGTGCCCGTCGTTCCCATGTATTGACTTCCGCTTGCGACTGTTCGTACATCTGCTGAAGTCGCTTTTGGCTCGCCATGGCATTGAGGATTGCTGGGCGTACGTTCTGCCTCTGGGCTTCCATTTGCTCGATCGCGCTATCCAAAAGCTTCTCTGGATCGATGCCTTGCCCAAGCAGACGATTTAAGCCCACTAAACCCAATCCAACCACGGCTCCACCGGCTGCCATTGAAGCCATACCAACCCCAATCGCACTTCCACCAACGGCTACACCAACTCCTCCAATCGCTGCTGAAGTGGCTGCACCTGCCGCTGCTCCCATGGCCGCAGCACTTGCAGAGGAATCATCGCCTTGGAGGAGCGATCGCAACGCTTCATAAAGAGCAGCACCGGTTAACGCGCCGATCGCCGCGAGGGGAACAGCACCCAGGCTATAGCCTGTCCCACCGGCTAAGATTCCAACCTTGCCGATAGAAGCACCTGTCAGTGCGCCTCCAGCTACTAGGGCAGTTCCTTCGTTCAAGTAATTTTCCTTGTAGTCCCCTTGATTGGAGTTCAGCTCGGCTCGAACCACGCGGCCAATACGATTGAATAACTGCCCCATGGCGCTCTACTCCTGATTATGTCTTTGCTGGCAGCACCTAACATTTCAAGCTTAAGCGCAACCAAGTTTGACTGTTTAGTGGAGATTACGCAGATTTATCTCATCTTCAAAAAAAGGTCTTGTCAATTTGGAGTCTCTTACAACACGAAAGACTGAGCAGTTTAGCGTTCGCACTCACCGGACGCAGATAGCTCCTAACTAGCAATCCAATATGCTCCAACGTTGCAGTGCAGTGTGTTTATTAGGCTTAAACCAACTTAATCATTGATATATTAGTTCGATCACACTAATTTTCAATTCTCCACTGGATAAATACTTTCAGAATCCTCAAAGTAATCAGCGTACTTTTTCAAAACATAAGCAAAAACTTCCCTTAACCAGACTTCTTTGGATTTAAAATCAACAGCTAGATTAGCTTGTCCAACTCTTTCTCCTGCAACACTCTTACCAGCCATAAACCCCTCGGTGACTATCTGGTCATAGGGTGTAGAACGCCTTAAGTGAAAGTGCTTAGAGGTGTTTGCAATACTTCTTAAGACTTCATAGAATTCGTAGTTCTCAAGCTCGTGAACCAGTCTTTTTGCAGCATTGTTAGAACCTTCACTTTCTTCGATCCACTCTTTTAAATGATAAAGAGTAATGGAAAGCTTAAATGCATTGAGCGGTGTCTGATTTATGAAAAAGTCTTGGAATACTCCCTTTGCCTCAGCATAAATCTCTTTAGTACTCAAACTGTACAAACCTTGCCTAAAATCAGAATTGCTCATCTTTCCTTACAGCATCTAAGAATGAAGTCTAACGTTCTGCCTCACCCGCCGCTAGTAACCTCTCGAACTCAACGAAGAGACTCGAAACGGTCGGGTGCAAGCGGATTGCTTGTCGCGTCTGCTGAATCATATCTCAATCATCATTGTACGCTCTTGAATTCATGTAGTGTCCCATTTGACCATCACACATCAAGCAACCTGACAAAAAAGTATCTTCTAAATCTCCTGCGATAAATTCGTTACAGTACTCGCAGTGTCCCATATCCTCATGGATTTCTTGACAGGAAAAGCAAATCCATTTATCGCCCAACTTTACTACAGAATTAATACTTCCGGTATCGTTACAGGAGGCGAAGCTCCCTTCAGATTCAAAATATTTATACGATATTTTTTCTTCTTCTATTACATCATTAATTTTAAGATCCTCACTACAAGAGCAACAAACTAAGGAGGGAAAAACATCAGATTGGTCTTGAGCCTTAATTAAACTTGAATGGCAGAAGGGGCACCTAATATTTTCTAGTATATGTTCTGATATCTGACTTCCAAAGCCATATGTCTCGAATGACTGCTTGCAAGTCTTCTTTTCTGCCTGATACACATCTTCTGTTTCTAATAAAATCCGCCAGCAATCTTCACCAAGAACGCTGTAAGGTTCTTCTTCCAAATATTCACTAATGAAATCTCGAATCAAAAGGAATGAAGTGACAATGACTTCTCGGACTGCACCAGACGACTTATCAGTATAATAATGTTCTATATTATTGCGGAGCTTATTAATTTCTTCAAACCTGTTCCAATCATATTCAATCTTCAGGCTCTTGAATCTCTTTTTAATTGTCTGAACATCTACTGTTTTTTCACCATCACCAACAAACAACACATTCCCTTTTTCATCACATATAGGTTTTATGAATTGTTTTATTAAAACTTCTTTGTCATGCAGTGGTGACAATCGCTTTAGTTTTTCTTTGTAAAGAAGAAGAATCCCAGCACAAATGTTTCTAACTGCGGAAAGATACCTTCTATCATCGTCCATCAGGTAGTCTTCGACACCCACCTGTATAGAGTCAATGGCATTTTGAAGCAGTGACATAACTTGCGTTCTCAAATAAAGCGGTCAAATCAAAATTTTCAGTCAACCTATAGTTCAGCGACATAACTATTATTAGGCAGAATCCTTCTGCCTATCCATCTAGTTTTGGAGGATAGGCAGAAGGATTCTGTATATCTTTCCAAAACAGGAGGATAGATAGAATTGTTCCGTATATCTTCACATCCAGTACGGCTGAAATTGAAGCATTTCTTACCCATCTTGATTGGCAGGAGCAAGATGTAAACGGACAGGTCTGTGGAGAGCTGATGGAAAAACACCTCTGGCGTTTAGGGGAGGTGGGCGATCGCAACCCCAATGTTATTCCTCAGAAAACAAGCTTAGACAGAGCGTTAATCCTGAGCGTCCAAAGATAACTGTACTTATTACGATTTGCCCACGGATCGGCCTTAAACGCCTGATAGTTGCCGAAGTTGTGAGCGCATCCGGGGCGGTTGGAGTGGTGCAAATCACATAAAGGAAATACTTGCCAAAGGGGAAGCTCAAAACCTGGTATCGGCAAACTGTAACCCCATAGAATTGGGAGAAGCGAGAAACCGAATAGAGACAGAGGGGTGATTGCAGAAGAGATCGCGGATACCAACGCAACTGGATAGACGATCGGAACGCCGTAGAAAGCATGATGCACTTCAGTAGCAGGGGATGAGCAGCAAACACATTTCCCACGAGTAAGAGACTTTGCCCGCTTCGCTGTTTTGCGCCATTTTTGGGGATGGTAGCGCTTAGTTGCCTTGGGATTGCTGACCCATCCATCACGTTTAAAAGTTGTCATTTTTAAGGGCTTCTTGTGAGATTTTGCAAATTCTTTTATAAGTTCCGTGAAAATATGTCCCTAAGATGCGACCGTCTGACAATCTGGCTCTTGACCCGCAAGACAATACAGCTTGTGTTTTTGTCAGTTTTTCTATAGTGCTTATCGTGATCGCTCTGCCAAATTGACAAATTTCGACCTCTTCCCCTACTTGAAATTCTGCCAACATGAGTCTCCTTATTTCGTTATCTCCGAGAGGTACAAATAGCCGCGATCGCAGAGGGGAACGCCCAAGCAACGGACTGAGGGACGGAGAAGCCAATCAGGAGCGATGCCAGTCCTGAGATGCCAGTGAAAATCGTGGTTTTGAGCGCGATCGCAATCAGAGTTTTCCGCCGCTCCTCTAGCATCGCCGCCGCTAGTTGCTGACCTGATAGCCGATCGTTCTCTAGTTCAGTTCCACACTGTTTTTGCAGAAACCGATCAATGCCGGGGTGATACCGCTCGCTGAATCCCTGCTGCATTGCGGCTAGTTTGGCCTCAGCTACGATCGCGCCTAGTTCTAAATCTTCCTCAATTCCCAGATCTAGCGGTATATCTGGTATCTGTTTGATGTGCTTCATGATGAGGCTTGAGGGTTTGGGCTAGAGCCACAAGACCGGAGAAAGTGATCGCACTCAGGATGAGGAGCGCCGTAAGCGTTGTGAGATTGTGCCACAGTTCAGAGCGGCGATGCTCTTGCGCCTGCCTGCGAGCGTGAGCCGTTAAAGTATCGATCGCCTCTAGGTCATCCCCTGAACAAGACAGATAGCCTGTAGGGGACACCGTGAACTCGATCGGGGTCTTACTCATTTTCATCATCCCCATACAGATCGGACTCCTTGACACCGTGAGCATCGTAAATCGCATCTTTCAGCAGCTTGTTAACCTTCTGCTGAGATGTCTTGATGTGGGCTTGAAAGCCCTTTAGGTTGGCTCTAAAGCGATCTTCGTAGACCTGATACGCCTTCGCAAATGGTGCATCAGCCGCCGCGATCGCAACTTCGCTTAGTTCATCTGCTAAATCAATTTCAGGTGCTGTTTCGGGTTGTGGCGTGAGACTCTGTTTCTGTCTCTGCTTAGGGTCCGTTGCTGGATTAACTAGCTGAGAGGGGCCTTTCGGCTGTTGGGACTTAGTTAAATCGGACATACTGAACTCCTATACGATCAATGGCTTGGTGAGTTTCTTCGCTAAAAAGTTTTCGATCAGTTGGTTGCAGTCCTCACGCGAACCGCCCGCAAGCTTGACGAACTCTAGGGCTACTTCATCGCCATGCTGGATGCATAGCTTGACAAAGCTTTTTCGAGAGGCAGAAGGGCGAAGTCGTTTGTAGCAGGCGAGAACGTATAGTCGCCATACGCCTTCCTTGTCGATCGGCTCACATTCAGGCAATCCGATCGAGCTGCAATCTCGACTAATGATTGAGGGATTGATTCCTCCAAACATTTCGGCAATTTCTCGACGAGTGAAAGTGTTCGATTCCGCATCCACGATCGAGGGAAGATGAGGCAGTCGATCTTTGGGGCGTTTCCTCATGCTAATAATGTTGACCATGCCAGTTCTTAAAACGTGCGATTAACGTGTGATGAAATGCTGTAGGCTGCCAGCACGTCGGGCGGCAAACTAGCATGAATTTTGAAAGATGAGAATTTCCATGATTGAAGCTGGATAGGAAGTGCAAGGATTTTGATGCGAGAAAGTAGCATGGGCGTGCTACATCACCGCTTTGAACGACTTCAGATCGGGCAGAAGCTGAAGCTTAGATCCAATGGTTGAAAAAATGATTGGGGTTTTCGCTTCCATCGATCGCGCCTTCAGTCTTTCTAGTTGCTCAATCAGGGAGTCACTATCCACGGGCACAAGATAGCGATTCTTCATTAGATTGCGAATCATATTAAAATCGCCGCGTTGCCTTCCCTGCTCATCAATCCAGCTATAGCCCTGACACAGAATGTTGAGGTTGCTGCGGATGTTAGAGTCTTCTGTGATTCCTAGCGATGCGACGTTATAAGATTGCGTGTCCACAAGTAAGCAAACATTCATCTCTCTGCCTACGGTCACTAGAGTTGAGAGTTTTTTAGAGAAGTTGGTCTTATACCATTTCTCTTCTCGGCAGGTATCCCAGATAGAATGCCAGTCCGAGAGAATCAGTCTCACGGGCTGATCTTTGAATGAGCTTCTAGCAGATTCGGGCATGTGTCGCCGCGCATCGAAAATGTTGTAAACCTCATCGATCGCGCCAAACGCCAGCAGGGGATTGAGCGGATCAAAAAGTGATGTCCTACCCTTCTCCCTCAGTCCACAGAAAGAATCGTTCTTCTGAGCAATCACCCACGCTTCAAGGTTGGGATATTTGGCAAACATCCGGTTGAGAATGTATGCCTCAGAGACGCTTTTCCCGGTTCCGGTAGCGCTCGCGAACACAGTCGAAATATCCGAAACGACAATCTCATCGAGAGCCTGACAGATTCCAGGCTGTTCGATGGGCAATTGGGCTACGGGCGATGGCTGCTCAATTACTGGTGCAGGTTGAACGGGTGCGGGCAATGGCCCAGGCGTTGCAACTGGAGTAACGGGCGGCGATGGCTGCTCAATTACTGGTGCAGGTTGAACGGGTGCAGATTGAGAAGCGGGCGGCTTGGCTTCCGGTTCTTCCTCTTCATCCTCGTCTAGGTCTATTTCCATATCATCGGGATCGACTCCCAGATATTCGGCATAGTAGCGGCGGGCGTCATCTTCAGCAATCACTTCGTCAACTTGCAGTTTCGCCCCTGCATGAAGCTGCAATTTCTGCACTTTCGCTTGGGCGATCGTCTCATTTTGCATGTAGGCGATGTTCTCCTCTTGCAGTCTGAACCGCTCTGCGACCCCTTCTCTTTTCTCAACGATTTGAGATGCCTTAATTGTGAAGGCGAACGAAGCCGCGCCAATTCCAGCAGAGAACAGAGAAGAGAGCAGCATACCGCCGCTTTTCTGCCCAGAGGTGAGGGAACTGGTAGCGCAAAGGATGCCCAACACGCCAACCGCAATCCCTAGACCAATATGTGTTCTGTTCAACTCGCCTGTATTGGGCATATGTTGAATGGTCATTTTGACCTCCGAAACAACAAGCTTGCTCCAACTGCTACGAGTAGCGCGACGGCGGGAATAGTGGCCTGTAAGCCGAACTTCTGATTAGCAGGTTCTGCCATCGTGCCGTAGATGGCATCCCAGGAGCCGCCGACAATGCCGAAGACAACAATCACGCCAATCATCACTGCTAGAATGCGTTCTGAAGTGCGACGGGATAAGCAGGTATAGACAATGCAGCCCACGATTGCGAGTCCCACGATGAGCAGGTATCCGGGCATGACACCGGGAATGAGCCGTGCGAAAAGTGTTGCACCCAAGCCGATTGAAAACAGCAAGCCTACGCGAGAAATACCGCGAACGATGTCATGAAAGGTGAGCGGCTTGGGTGCTTCCTCGACTTCCCAATCGCCACCGGGAACAAGGAAGGAATTACCTTGCTTCAGGCGGCGCGGGTCATAGATAAAGCCTTCGTCATTGTCGAACATGGCTTCAGTCCTCAGTTAAACAACGCCGTCACAGCGTTTCCCCTGCGGGGTTTGACCGTTTTACCGTTGATGTAATCCGTGAACTCACGCCGCTCCTCCGATCGCAACTTCGCTTCTTCCGGCTGCTCCTTAATCCGGTTGATATCATCGTTAACTTTTTGGCGGCTCACCGTGCGATCGACGCGCATTTGAGCAACGGCTTTCTTCCGCATTGCTGCAAGCTCTAATTTGAATTTGTTCTTACCTGATGTCAGATCCAGCTTGCCCTTACGTCGAGCAAGTTGGATTCCATGCTGAGTATCTTGAGCAAGTTTGCTCAAGGTTTGGTGATGCCTCTCAACTGTGATCTCCAGTTGCGACACCATCTTTTCGATTTCTTCTTTACGTTTGAGTGAGGCTTCGATCGCTTCCTTGCGCAGCTTCTCAATCTCCACCGTGCATTCAGTAATGGTTTTGATACTCTCTAGGAGAGACTTCGCCACGTCTAACTGAATTTTCATCTCGTTCGCGTAGTTGCGAAGCTCATGCGCGTCTTGCCCAGTGGCGTTGCCTAACTTGGTGATATCAAAGCCGAATTGATTTGATAATCCTTGGAGTAGGGTAGGCGTACTGCCCTCGACGCCGACGCGGAATTTTGGGGATCTGCTGTTTGAAGAGTTTGCGTTGGTCATGCTGCACCTTGTGGAGAATGCTTGATTGAAAGATTAGCACAAGTTACCTACTAAGGAACTACTAAGGAACTAAAGCGAGCTATGATTTTGTCAAATTTCTTAGTGGTTCCTTAGAAAGAGCGTAGGATAATGACGAACGAAGTATTGCAAGAGCCGGAAATGCCCGAAACCGACGCCCCAAAAATGGAATATGTTCGCTTTGCTGTCCCGGCTCCCTTGCTGCAAGAGGCGCTTGAGTTAGCCGAAAGTGAAGGGTGGAAGCCTGCCGAATTACATCGAATATTTTGGGAGCGGGGGTTCGCCGCGTATGCAGAGGGTAGTAATAAGCGACGGGTTAATAAATCGCTTAGGAAGCGGGAGGCCGACGAAGAGTGAAGATGTTGAGAGGCTAAGCGATCGCAGAAGCGCCGAATTAGCTTGTCGCTCATCGATGATCCTCAAGATTGCTTGTCGCTCACTTCTGCCAATTTCTGAACGACAAATCAAGCCCGATCGACATCTCCATCGATCGGGCTTTGTGCAAATCGGTCAGCATGACTCATTTAGGAACTTCACAGCTTAAGAGGCTTCGCGATCGCAATCACTCATCTGCTGAGGGCGCTGCAACTTTGAGTGAAGTTGCAGCGCCCTCAGTGCACTACTGGATTTCGTGGATGTAGTTGTGGTTCGAGCCGCACGTGAAGCTGTGCGGGAACCATGCCGAGGTGCGCGGAGAGCCGTAGCCGCCACCAGTGTCGTCCTT
>JAHHHO010000094.1 GCA_019359315.1 Myxacorys californica WJT36-NPBG1 | reverse complement strand
TTGGCAGTAGTTCAGCTTAGTGAACGTCATGGGGCTAGCAGTTCAATACACGGATTATTGAAACTGTAGCGATAATGACTCAACTTGACCAGACCCTACTCCTAGCGTCACTGCGTAAGTCCTGTTTATGCTGGCTTCTTTAGTGTCAATGCACTGATACTGTCATTCTTGTACAAGCCAAAATTCACGGTTTTGCTTTAAAGCAAAACCGTGGATTTTGGCGATCGCAGCTAGTTTCGCCCATGCTATTGTCCAAAATAATCTAAGCGGCTGAATGAATTTTGTCCTACTAACAGCTAATCGTATGTATCTCAGCCAGTGAACCACTTTGTAGCTTCCTCAGCGATCGCAGCCGGAACCGTATGAGGTCCATTAAATTCTCGATACTGCACATCATATCTAGCTCGTTGCAACTGAGGCACAATTTTCCGACTACAGCGATCAATCTGAAGTACCGAATCGTAAGTGCCGTGGGAGATGAATAGGCGAGGTTGTCCTTTCTGCCCGGCGGGAGCAATAAATCCGGGCGAGAAGGCAATCACGTGAGTAAACAAGTCCCCGTTTGTGATGCCAACCGAGAGAGCATAGGAAGCTCCGTCAGAAAAACCTCCGATCGCAAGGCGAGCAGGATCGATCGCGCAACAGCGAAATGTTTGTGCCAGTGCTTGGTCAATAAAAGCAATGTCAGGACCATATTGCCCAAGAATAATATCCCAAGTCTTGCCACGCGAATCGACGGCAAGCAGAATCATGCCAAAGTCGTCCGCCAAGGGTCGTAGTAGATTTAACCCGCCTTCCGCATCCCCTCCAGCACCGTGTAGCGTTAACACGAGCGGCGCGGGACGATCGCGCTGATAACTCTTGGGCACATAGCGGAGTCCATCCCGTTGACCGTCTAGTTTCAAGGGGTGGAGTCCGATAGGCGTGGTTTCCGTGGGTTGGGTTGGACGGGACAACAATTGTCCTTCTGAAGGCTTTATTTTGCTCATCATGTTAATACCGTTGAATCTTCGATCAGTTTGCCAGCGTCCAAACGAATCGACCGAGCATGCCGTCGCGATCGTCGTGGAAAGGCTTGCCATTCCAAGATGAAGAAATCGGCGTCGCGTTGCTTGTGAACAGTTCACCGCCTATCAATCCACTTGAGCAGTTGATGACTTGGGCTTTGGCGTGTCTTCAGAGGAGGTGGGAGCGGATTGTACAGGCGTTAGCGGCTGAGAACTCGGAAGGTGTGGCGCGTCAGGAAGACTGGGTTCTGAAGACTCCAGCGATCGATCCTCTAGTGATTCTGTTTCAATCTTTTGTCGATCGCCAATCCCCGCTTGACGATGCGCCGTTGAAAGATCGGTATCAAAGTAGTCGTCTTGCTGCCCTTGATTGCGGTAGTCAGAGTAGGCATCAGTCATAATATGGCGACTTCCCTCAAAATTTGAGTGTACTTAACAGTAGGATTTCTGCAGAACTACTCAACCTACCTAAAGCAAGACGTTTTAACGAATTAGTCGAATAAAAAGATATGAAAACAGTTAAGGGATAAATCAGTTAAAGAATAAATATTGCCAAGGACACAAATTTGTCATTGCTCAAATTTATTGTTCAGCTTTATTGCTCAACACTCTTATTTTTGCGATAATCTTTATCCTTATTTGCTTTGCAGAATAAGCTAGAGCAGCTATTTCCAAGTTAGGCGGCTCTAAATCACGGTCTTTGCCTTAGTACCGAAAGTTGCAGTCGAGGAAGAGTAAAATGACCGGTAGCTCGGAGCAGAAACATGGCATCAACTTAGACAGGACTGTGTGGGAGTACGTGGCGGGAATGCCATCTGATAATCTCAAAAGTTGGGCTTGCTCCTATAGTGGTTACAGTGAAGATGTAGGGCGATCAGTTTGCCGACTTGAGGTTCCTAGAGATCGAGTTACCGTGATTTTGGGATTTGGCGATCGCTTGCAGATTAATCCTGTTGATTTAAAAACATCCCCTGTTAACTATCAAGCCTTTGTCGTTGGATTAGGTGAAGCTCCCTTACTTGTCAAACACGATGGCTTTCAACGCTGCATCGAAATAGAACTACTTCCTTGGGTTGCGAACAAGCTTTTTCGTGGAGCATCTGCTGAGTTTACGCAGGGTGTTGTTGCTCTAGAGGACATTTGGAGAAGTCAAGTAAATTTACTGGTCGAACAACTGAGTCAGATGTCGTCTTGGCAGAAACGCTTTGCTTTAGTGGATCAGTTTTTTTCAGAGAGATTTGCAGAGTCGAACCAAA
This sequence comes from Myxacorys californica WJT36-NPBG1, assembly GCA_019359315.1. GTDB lineage: Bacteria > Cyanobacteriota > Cyanobacteriia > Leptolyngbyales > Leptolyngbyaceae > Myxacorys > Myxacorys californica. Next base: position 16,540 of record JAHHHO010000094.1, on the reverse strand, counting down.
CCATTCGGTCAGAGATTCAATGGGCTTGGAACCAACTCGAACAATATGGCGGGTGCATCCCGATTCAACAATTAGCCAAAATGCTGGGCTGGAGCGATCGCTATTTTGCGGCTCGTTTTCGAGAACAAATTGGGATTACGCCGAAAGCGGCGGCGCGGCGGATTCGGTTCACTCGTGCTCATCGACAATTAACCCTTTCAGATAATTCGCTTAGCACGATCGCGGCAAACTGTGGTTATAGCGACCAAAGCCACTTTACACGAGAGTTTCATTTCTTTTCCGGATGCTCTCCAACCATCTACAAGAAAGCCCATTTTCTTGACCTCCTCGGTACTCCGGGTGAAATCATTCAAGGATAAGCGAGGTCAATTTTATTCAAGACATCACTCTTTAATGGGAGATACGATAGCTGTTTGTTAATCAAAGTTAGGAGATATTAAGATGCCTAGCGAAGTGTCTTACCTTGAGATCGGTACAAAAGATGCCGAGACTTCCCGTGCCTTTTTCGAGCAACTTTTCGGATGGAGTTTTCATCCAATGGGTAATGATAGTGAAGGTTGGTTCCAGACTCCATCGGTGAAAGCTGGTTTACATGGGAACGATCCAGAGCCACAGTTTTTAATCTTCTTCAGCGTTCCTGATTTGATGGCGGCTGTTGCACAAGTGAAGGAATTGGGCAGCGAAACTGACGAGCCAGGATCTGATGAACCTGACTTTGGGCGGTTTTGTGCTTGTCGTGACCCTCAAGGTGTCTGTTTCGGATTGCACCAACTACCCAACCGCACCGCCTAATAAGCCCGTTGCACACCGACCGCCGAGAGTCATCCGTTCTGATGCAGAGGTTATTGGCGGCGGATGAACGGGGTCGATCGCCGTCATAAGTTAACCCAGGAAAATTAAATTCTTCCTTGGTGAAGACGTTGAACGACACCAGCTTTGCTAAATCAATAGCGATCACTATTAGTGATTAGTGTTTTTGGGTAATTGCAGAAATTAACCTCACCATGAATATTCCGGTTTCTCCTTGGGCGTTGATGTCAGAAACCTGCTTTAAAGTGCTTCCAGCCGCTCGGAGCGATTTGAATCACTGGAAAATTCAGGCACAGCAGATTCCAAATTTAGAATTGCGTAAACAAGCTTTAACGAGCCTTGCAGACAAACAATTCCACTGTGAAGGTGGCTCGATTTATGGATTGCTTGCCAAAAACCATGGGCGAGAAGCGATCAGATTTATCGTCGCTTATCAAACAATTAGTGACTACTTAGATAATTTGTGCGATCGCAGCACCTCGCTTGATCCCGAAGATTTTCGTGCCTTGCACGAATCCCTCATCGATGCACTCACGCCAGATGCAAAAGGCACTAATTATTACCGAGTTCGAGACGATCAAGCCGATGGTGGCTACTTACAAAACCTCGTTAGAACGTGCCAGGACATCTTAGGTAAGATGCGGAATTACCCAAAAATTGCTCCCGCTCTGCATGAACTAGCAAACTATTACTGCGATTTACAAGTCCATAAGCATATCAAGGTAGAAGAGCGGGTTCCACAATTAAAGATGTGGTTTTCTTCGCATCAGAAACGCATTCCTGAACTCCGCTGGTATGAATTTTCTGCTTGTGCCGGATCAACTCTAGGAATTTTTTGTTTGGTGGCTTACGCATTTCATCAGGATTTGCCTGATGAACTTGCAAGTCAGGTCAAGAATAGTTACTTTCCTTGGGTTCAAGGATTACACATTTTACTAGATTACCTAATTGACCAGGAAGAAGATCGCATTCATGGAGATTTGAACTTTTGCTCCTACTATAAAAATAACGATGAAATGACCGAACGATTCAAGCATTTTATTCAAAATGCAACAAAAAGCGTTTCTCAGTTACCGCATACTCAGTTTCACCAACTAATCAACCAGGCATTGTTAGGAGTTTATCTTTCAAACAAAAAGGTCAGAAGACAACAGGAGGTTCAGAATATTGCAAAACAATTGATTCAATTGGGCGGTAGTCCAGCATCCTTCTTCTTTCGGAGTCGTTTACTCATGTCTCATTAAAGTTGAACTATATGAGGTTGAACTATGTCTAAAATTGCGATTGTTGGTGCAGGACCAGCCGGATGTTCAGCAGGATATCACTTAGCAAAAAGCGGGCATCAAGTGACCCTGATTGACAAGCAGTGTTTTCCCAAAGACAAGATTTGCGGTGATGGCATTAGTATTGAATCCATCCAAGCAGTATCGACCATGGGAATTTACCCTCAGGACATTAAAAAGAAGGCTTCTGAGTATGCGCCCATTCACCATTTTTTTCTAGGAGTCTCCAATCAAATTTCTCACAGTGAAACCACAAAACTTGAAGCTTACTGCATTCCCAGATTTGTGTTTGATCACCTTCTCTATGCGAAAGCAATTGATGCAGGATGTCATCCTCTGATGCAGATGGTGAACAAGCACGATTGGCAGAGTCAGGGGTTATATGATGCGTTTGATACCATTATTGATGCGCGGGGTGTTTATGCCGGTGAGGTAACTGCGATCGCCATTCGCACTTACTGGACGCTGAAGCGGCAAGATGTTTCTGAAACCGCGTTGGCTGAAGCTCAAATTCACTTCGATCGCAGCTTGGGGGCGAACGGCTACGGTTGGATTTTTCCAGTTTCTACGCAGCACGACTTGATCAAATTGAATGTTGGGGTCGGCGTTTGGTTGGATGAATATCAGAAAATTAACACCAACATTATTCAACTGTTTAAGCAGTTTATCCACAGCAACGAATCTGCACAACAGCTGTTTGATAAAGTGGTGTACCAACAGCCACCGAAGGTATTTCCTCTAGCGACTGCCAAGAAAGGTAACAAAGTTGCTGAGGGCAAAATTCTGAGGATTGGAGATGCGGCAAACCTAACCGATCCACTAACGGGTGAGGGCATTGCCAACGCAGTTCTCAGCGGCTCTTATGTTGCACAAGCCATTAACATGAGTCACACTCCCCATGCGGCAGCGGATAACTGGCAGTATCTTTACGAATCCCACTTTGAGGCAGATCTGCGGGCAGGTCTGCGCATCAAAGCGTTTAGAAAGTTTTCCTTCATCAATTACGGGCTGATTTGGCTGATGAAACACAATCCTCGCGTTGCTCAGCAGGTAAGCCATGCAGTTGCGGGGGTCGTCCCTTATCACGAAGTTTTAGCTTCTCTTAAATACTAAAGCGAATACAGAAGCCATCATAAAAAAAGTAGTCCTTTCGGGACTACTTTGACCATTAAATTCAATCTTTAGAATGTGCAAGTAAAACAAGCAATACACACTAGGTTGAAGGCTGAGAGGTTGAAGGTTGAACACTGGATGAACTTGTCATTTCGATTTCTGCTGACTTCACAAATCCATAGTAGAATGCGATCGCAGCAACAATGGCATTAAGCCAGACATTGTTACCAAACAGTGGCGTAATGCCAAATAGAGTATTGGTAAACGGTAGTAATCCTAAAACAGCACCTGCTGCATAGACGATTGCAAAGATGCGATTAAACACAATTGAGCCACTTAAGCTCGTGTAGGCAGCAATTCCCCAAACACCAACTAAAATCCCAATGGCATTATGGAAATAGTTGGTCGGAAACACACCGAATAGATAGCCAAAGCCTTTTGCAGGAATGAAGTTTTCTGGAGGAACGACAAAAGCAGGTACAAATCCGGCTAGACCCAGTAGCAAAAACAAGAGACCGATGCTCAAAGCAGCGTAACGAATTGACGAATTTGCAAAGGTTGATGTTTGCATAACTATGTTTTGGTTGTTAAAGAATTTGGTTGTAGATTAAACAAATGGTTTTGTTTTAGTAGACTACAAGTTTTAGTAGGCTACCAGACAGTAATAACTGGTTAATTCAGAATCCTTAGCGGATCAGTTGAAGCACATCCCGAAGCACACTATAACCGCCCAAGTCCCAAAGGAGATAGGCAACAAAACCAATCATTGCCAGCCGACCGTTCCATAACTCTTGCTGGGGGTTCCAGCCAAAGATCCAGGCGTTGCGATCGGCACCATTGTAGGCTGGAGCGACAGCAGGAACTTGATCAGTATTGATGTTTTTTGAAGTCTTCATATAAATAGCTCCCAGTTGCTCTGTTGCACCATTATGCTATCGAGTAAGATCGCAGTGTTTGTCTGCCATTAGAATTGGATTCCATCTATATCTAAAGATTGGCTTTGAGAGCGTTTAAGTGTTAGATCAACACAAGGAGAATTGCTCCTATAAAGAAAAGTATTCTTCTTTACTTCTGAATGCAATAAACACTCACACAAAGCCATAAATCCCCCCAGAGCGCTGTCTAGAAATACTCGGCTAGATACTTCAAAGAATTGAGCCAATTATAGGTCTACATTCTTATCATTGACGGGTAGCATAGGCAGGCTCTTTTGGTTCCAGATACTGCCGCCAGAAGGTAGTAGTGATCATCTCTTTTGCAGCGCTCTTCCAATCTTTACTGACGGATGACCAGTCAATTTTGCCTTTAGCAGCAACGCTAGACCATTGATCTAAAAGCTGAATACTCGCTAACTTATCCACCTGATTTTGGTTCTCATAGGTTCGGCTCAGCTTTAAGATGCTGAGATGTAGCACATCTGGCTCAGAGTGTTTGATAAAGTCTGGACCCTTTGTATAGTCCTCGAACGCTTTGATCAACATTTGAGCGCGATCGTAGTCGGATGCTAATAAGGAAGCCATGATCTCTTTGGTGAGGTTGCTGACGGTGTCGGCATAACTCGGTGATCCATGAATGGCAAAAGTAATTAAATCGTTGCGGAAATAGTAATAGGTTTCCCAATTCAAACTTTTTGCAGAGGAAGGGATATGCCACACTGCGATCGAGGGAAACGTTACGATCGGAACCCCTAACACTTTTTTAGCTCTGAGGCAGAACTCCACGTCATCTAATTTGATAAAAAGCGGCAGCGGTAATTTGATTTTCTCAATGATTTCTTTGGAGAAGGAGCAAAACCAAAATCCTCCATAATCTGCATCTTCTTCGATCAATAATTGGTTGAGCGAGTCTGTACTGCGCAGATCCATGTTGTAATTAAGAGCAGTTAAGGAGCCAAATCTACCCCTAACTGTAGGATCGTCGTTGAACGTTGCTCCTGCTTCATACAAAACGTGTTTTTTATTCAAGTTGAGTAAGCCACCTGCAACAATAAAGTCGCTCTTTGCGTACTCATGTAGAGAGAATAGTCTATAAATACTCTCGCTTTCTAACTCGATATCATCATCCATAACCAGGAAATGAGAGTAGCTGTCTTCCTCTAAAGCTTCAACTAACCCTCTGGTAAAACCGCCACTTCCACCTGCATTTTTATTAGGAATCAGTTTAAGTCTTGAATCGTTAAAACTAGCCTTTTCTAGCGTTCTACCATTATCGACAAGGAACACTTTGAAGTCTTTGTCTTGCAGATATTTATCCTGGAAAAGCGTAGCTAACGTATCTTTAACATAATCCTCTTTCTTGAATGTACAGATAACAATTCCTAGAGATATTTCTCTGGCTTTTGTTTCATCCGTTGCAATCCATCCCTCTTGAAAAATTCCCTGTTCGCTTAAGCAGACAATTTCGATGTAGAGTCTACCAGCACTTACCCCCTGAAGAAGCTCGATGGGCGGAAGTTTCACTGGGTTTGGGAGTTGGCAGTTCTCGAAATTTCCTTCAAAGATCTTTTCTCGATCGCTGCTTTGATTAACTTCTCTGTAAACAAAAACCTTGAAGTCACCTTCCAGTTTCAGCAGATAATAAATAGAGTGAAGCGTTGTATATTTAGCGTAATATCTTTCGTAGAATGAATTGAAGTAAGAGCTAGAAGAGATTAGACCTCCCCGACGCAGAACAATTCCCTCATTCTCTTCCTGGTAGTTGATCGAGACAGCTTCGTTGCATTGGATGTATAGAGCAGAACTCTCAACTGACTTTGGAAGCTTTATTCTACCGACTATGTTCATGGAGTACTCACCCATTCCTTTGTAAATTTGCTGCTTTAGAAAAAAAGCAGTGATTCTTGCTCAATTTGTTTAAATGTTTAAGATTGAAACGCTTTGCTAAGAATTGCGTTTTTGGTTCGATTTTGGCTAGAACAAAGATACTTTTCTAGCCTAATTTACTCTCATTAACGTAACGAAAAAGGAATTAGCATAGAATCAACCCATCGGTGGATTTACTACTTTGAATCAGTTCCTTGGAGAGGGATTAACTAGACGAAGCTTGCCCGGCTGATTTATTCACCAAAGCACGAGAAAAATCAGATTAAAATAGCCCGAGCCCGATTGCAATTTAGCCTCTCGCAACTTTTGCCAACTCCATGAACAGTAAAATCAACACCCGTTCGACCATTCATCTGAATGAAGCTTCTTTGTCTCGTTTACCGCAAAATGTGCGTATTCCGAAGTACGATCGCACTCAATTAATCAATGGCATTGTTCATATCGGAGTCGGTGCATTTCATCGAGCGCACCAAGCACTCTACCTGGACAACTATTTTCATCAGACTCTCGATCGACACTGGGGGATCTGTGGCGTTGGACTGCTCGAACAAGACAAGCGACTACGTGATGCGTTCCAAGCCCAGGACTGTTTATATACCCTAGTAGAGCGGGCACCTGCGGGTGACTCAGCGCAAATTATCGCCTCGATTAATCGCTACTTATTTGCACCAGATAACCGTCAAGCTGTGATCGAAGCACTGGCAGCACCAGAATGCCGCATTGTTACGCTCACGATTACCGAAGCTGGGTACTACTACATTGAAGGAAGTGGCGAATTCGATGTGAACCATCCGACGATTCAGCACGATTTGCAACATCCCGAAGCGCCGATCGGCACATTTGGTTTTTTGAGTGCTGCTCTTGAGCGGCGGCGCAACCAGGGATTACCTCCATTTACGGTGCTGTCGTGTGATAACTTGCAGGGCAACGGCGCGATCGCACGAAATATGCTGACCGCGTTTGCAGAACTGCACGATCCGCATTTGGCACGTTGGATTACGGAAAACGTGGCATTTCCAAACAGTATGGTCGATCGGATTACGCCAGCGACCACCGAATTAGACAAAATGATGGTTGCGGAAAAGTTTGGAATTGACGATGCTTTTCCGGTTGTCGCAGAACCCTTTATTCAGTGGGTGATCGAAGACTCCTTCTGTGCTGGTAGACCCGATTGGGAGACGGTTGGCGTGCAAATGACCAGCGATGTTCATGCTTATGAACTGATGAAAATTCGGTTGTTGAACGCAAGCCACGTCCTGATTGGCTATTTGGGAGTACTGGCAGGCTACCGTTACGTTGATGAAGTCATGGCTGATCCCGTATTCCGGCAAGCGGTGAGTGCTTTGATGGAAGAGGTGACATCTGTGCTACAGCCGGTACCGGGAATTGATCTGAGCGACTACAAAAAAACGCTCATTGAACGATTTGCCAATCCCAAAATTCAGGATCAGCTTCCGCGCCTTTGTCTGAATGGTTCAGCCAAACTGCCAAAATTTATTCTCGGATCGCTTCGAGATCAGCTACAGCGAGGCGGGGAGATTAATTACCTGAGCTTGGTGATTGCCGCTTGGTGTCGCTACCTCAACGGTCAAGATGATCAAGGAAATGCGATCGCGATCGATGACCCCTTAGCAGATCTGCTAAAGCAACAAGCTCGCATCGGCGGATTAGATCCGAGACCCTTGCTTACCGTGTCTGAGATTTTTGGAGAAGATTTACCTCAGTCGCCTCGGCTTGTTGAAGCCGTGACCGACGCCTTGAGCAAACTCTATAAGATTGGCGCTAGAGCCACGTTGGTTGAGTTAGCTGAAAGACATCAAATCATTCGCTAGTGCCACTGCGCCCCACAAGGGCGCTTCATCTCCTAGGGCTGCTGGCACAATTTCAAAGTTCACCTCTGGCAAGGCCGTCTCTCTAGCAACGCGGCGCACAACTTCCCAAAAGTTTACGCCTGCTTTGGTCACACCACCCCCCAGCACAAACTGCTGGGGATTCATCAAGTTTGCGGCATTCCCAATGCCCACTCCCAATGCCCAGCCCGCCGTTTCTAGCACTTCACGGGCTAGTTCATCTCCTTGAGTCGCTGCCCGACTAACAATCTCACCCGTGATAGCTTCTAGATCATCTCCAACGAAATGACGTACCCCTTGTCCCCGGCTAGGGAAGCGCTGCATCGTCTCTCGAACCTGTTGAGCCATATAGGGCCCCGATGCTAGTCGCTCTAAACATCCTTGCTTACCGCATAAACAAAGTGGGCCTTTTGGATGAACAACCGTATGACCAATTTCCCCCGCCATGCCGTCTGCACCCCGCCAAGGGCGCCCGTCGAGAATCCAACCCCCGCCAACGCCCGTACTGACAGTGATGTACATCAAGCTGTCACATCCTTGCCCAGCGCCAAAACGATGCTCCCCCAATGCTGCCACGTTAGCGTCGTTGTCCACACTGACCGCTACACCAAATTCTTTGGACAGCAGAGAGGCTAAGGGAATGTTCTCCCAACCAGGGACATGATGCGAGAGCCGCACATTTCCAGTAGAGGCATCCACGGGCCCTCCAAAACTAACGCCGATCGCGGCGGGTTGTGAGCCTTGTAGCAGATCGTGAATCAGCGATCGCATGATTTCCAGATCAGTAGTAGCATTCGCGTTGGGGGGTGAAAAGGCGCGTCGGTGAGCAAACCACTGTTTCTCGCCCGCCCTTAACACCGCAGCAGCGTGCTTTGTACCTCCAAAATCAAGCGCTAAGAGCAAGGGGAGCACGTTAGATTCAGGCATTTTTGGTTTCTAAGCTTGTTTTCATTAGGCAGGAGCATTTATGAACTGTTGACGACGAGTTCTTGGTTTGTCTCCGATCGCTTATGCGGCTTCTGACAATAGCCCGATCAACTCAGGCATTTGCTCAATGATGTGTTGGGCACCGGCCGATCGCAGCGCAGATGCACGGCTGCTTCGTTCACTTTCGTTGATATGCGTTCCGCCGATATAACCGATGATCTGCGGAATTCCAGCCGCAACCGCAGACTTGACCCCACTGACAGAATCTTCAACCGCTACGCAGCTCGAAACATCAGCATCCAAACACTTTGCAGCGTGCAAATAGATGTCTGGCAGTGGTTTTGGTCGCCGAACCGGGAGAGAGTCGTGAGCGCTAAACGTTTGATTGCTGGGAAAATAGGAGGTCAAGGCAGATGCCGCAAGACAAGCACTCAGCCGCCGTAGACTACTGTTGCTCACCAGGGCAAACCCAACTCCGCGATCGCGCAAATTAGATAGCACTCCGGGCGTTCCTTCGGTCGCTCTAGCCTCTAGGCTCAAATGCGCGATCGCTCTGTTTTCCTCTTCGGTAACGAGCCGCGCAATATCTGTCTCACTCAGCGCCGTTGGCGAGTCTAGATAGATTTGCGCCAATATCTCCTGATAAGGTTTACCAGCAAAGTTTTTGATAAATTCAGGCAAATCGTAGAACCGCGCTCCAGGAAACTCAGCAGCAACCTCAGCAGTCAGTCTCCAGGCGCTTTTGAGGGCGATCGTCTCACTATCGACCACCGTGCCATCGTGGTCAAACAGGACAACTTTAGGCGGCTGAGATGGTTTCATAATGCTCCTCACAGTAACGTTTTAGTGTAGCCAATAGTCCATCATTCTGAATCTCCTGCAACGTGCGATCGCATTCTTGATCGAGGATCTCTGTGCATTCACATGGCTCTAAGCCAATGATCTGACTGAGTGCTGCTCCTGCTTGAATGGCTGACATAACACTCGGTTTATCGTTCGCCTGATAGGGTCTGCCCGACTCAGCACCCTCTCTGACTGTAAGTATCCATGCTGCGATCGGAAGCATCAAGCGCCTCAGGTTGACGTTCTGAGCATGGGCATCCTGAACAATCGGAACAATATATTTGCCTATTTTTCTGGCGGTTTCCGCTGAAATTCTTTCGATCGTATCGGGAAGCGCCTCGTTACTAAATCTAATTAATACCTGATCCCGATAGGGTTCACACATCTGATAGGGCACAGGTGTGGCAACAGCAATGTCATCCATGAGGAGCTGACTAAACCAGTGAAATTCAGGTAGCCTGACCGCCTCATGGACATACTCAATCCCAACCCTGACCGCTAAACAAGCGATGAAAGAGTGCATTGCATTCAAGAATCTCGACTTCATATAGAGATAGGGAGTAATGTCATCAGTCATGATTACTCCGGTTTCTTCCCAGGCAGGTCTATCTCCTTTAAACTTGTCTTCTACAACAAACTGCCAAAAGGGTTCTGTAATGATCGGAGTGCGATCGAGAACCTGCAACAATTGACGAGGATAGCCATCGTCGGAGTCATGGGCTTGAGGCACAATTCTATCGACTACGGTGTTTGGAAATGTCGCGTTAACTCTGAGGTAGGCAGCAAGCTTAGGATCAATTAGGCCAGCATAGGTTAACACTGCTCGCTGTAGAATTTCGCCATTTCTGGGCAAGTTGTCACAAGACAATGTGGTGAATGGTGCAATTCCGCGATCGCGTCGTCGCCGCAGTGCTTCTACGATAAAACCAATGGCAGTGGTTGGAGCCGCAGGATTGTTTAGGTCATGGGCGATCGCGTCGTGGGCAGTATCGAGATTAAACCGCGAGTCTAAACAATAGCCGGCTTGAGTCACAGTTAGGGTCACAAGATGCACAGAAGGAGACGCCATCAACTCAAGCACATAGTCGTATTCCTCTGCACCATTAACGATTTGATTAATCGAACCGATCACTTCTGCTGACTCATGATTTTCAGTACTGCAATAGCGTTCGATTAAGGTATAGAGATAGTTTTGTGGTTGTAATGTTGCAATGGTGCGTCGGCTCTTGAGACTAACGCCGCAGATCCCCCATCGCTGGTCTTGGAATCTTTTTTGTGCAAGATATCGATGAATGATGCGGGCGAGGTGTCCTCTAAAAAAACGGCCAGGTCCGAAGTGGACAATCCCGGTGCTCAGCGTTCTGCGATTGTAGGGAGACTGTTGGTTCCACAACTCAGTGACAGTCGGGAGGGGAACGCTTTGGGGTTTTGCTTGAGTGAATACAGCCTCAGTAGCTGACGAGACGTCACTGCTCATGACCTTTGTGTTCATAACATTCCTATAAATATGGAAGTGTTGTAGATGTGCTGGGTTGTAGATGTGCGGGTTAAATCTTTTGGAACACTGACTGATGCTTAAATGGAGAAACGCGATCGCAGTAGATACTCACTTCAGCAAACCTAGGTTCTGCCCAATTGCAGGAGTGTGTCCTACCTGTGCAAAATGGCTGAGTCGCCCTCCTCCTGAACCCTTCTTCCCAAGAGAGATTTGAGAAGATTTGATACATAACTGGGATGCTCCCAATTGCAGTTTCTCACCCAGAGAGGAGATCAGTCGCTTTGTTCGCTCGCTTTCAGAAGTTACATTCTGATAGCTCAGTTCGTCTTCTCATATTATTTGTGAGCGAAATTCTTGCTATCCATCATTAGTAGAATCTTCCAAAATAGTTGTTTGCAACGATTCCCTAGCCAAGGGTTTAAGCCCTACGAACAAGCTGTTACTCAGGATAGAGATGACGCAGAAGACTTGCCGCTACTTTGAAAGGAATTCGACGATGTAGAGACTCAACAGCTTAGAGATTCAACATTAAAGATTGAACAACAAATAGAAATTGAACATCAGCTTTGGTACGTGATTACATCGATTCATTCCAGAGTCAGAGGCTAGTGAAATAATGGCAACTGTTTATGGTGATCTTCAGGGCTTAAAATCGAGTCAAATTAAACAACTTGAGCAGCTATATCAAGAACGGCTCCCCAGCGATCGCTTCATCACCCCCGAATTTGCTGAACACATCGCCGCGCTCAGTCAGGCAGTCCATCATCCCCTGTGTTGCTACGTGAATCGTCGCGGACAGGTGATTCGGGTTGGAGTCGGCAAACCGATGCAAACCCAACTTTCCGAGTCTGATTTACCTCGCCGCAGTCGCGATCGCCTCAGCGGAATTCGTTGTTTAGTGGCTCAGTTTCAACCGCTGGATGCCAGTGAATTCATCGCAATGATTCGGCAGCGATTAGATGCACTCGTGGTATTAAGGGTAGGGGACACTAAGAAAGGCTCTACTCACTCTATTCAGCAGTCTTATTTGGCGCATATTGTTCCGGATATGGAGCAACCGTGGCAGGTCGAATCAGTTCCGCTTGAAGCACTGATTGAGCAAGATGCAGACGATCTCATTCATGAATGGGAAAGCGATGTACAAGCTTCAGGATTTGATCTGTCAGAATCTCAGACTGTACAGTCGGATCACGATCGCGCGTTGCTAGTTGGATTGCAGACTGATGAACTGTCAGATCAGCAGTTTCAAGACGGCATTGATGAATTGGTGCGACTGGTGGAAAGTGCAGCAGGTGAAGTGGTTGGACTTGTGCAGCAAAAGCGATCTCAGCCCCATCCTCAGACTGTTGTAGGTCAGGGAAAAATCGAAGAAATTACTTTGGAAGCTCAGCGAGCCGGAGCAAATTTAATTGTTTTCAATCAAGATATTTCTGCAACCCAAGCTCGTAATTTAGAAGAGCAAATTGGGGTGCGGGTGGTCGATCGAACTGAAGTCATTTTAGATATTTTTGCTCAACGAGCGCGATCGCAAGCAGGAAAACTTCAGGTGGAATTAGCTCAGCTAGAATATCTGCTCCCTCGACTACGGGGAAGAGGACAGGCAATGTCGCGGTTGGGTGCAGGAATTGGGACACGTGGACCGGGGGAAACAAAGCTTGAAACCGAACGCCGCACGATTCAGCGTCGAATTGCTCAATTGCAGCAAGAAGTGAATCAGCTTCAGGCACATCGCGCCCGCTTACGGGATCAACGAGATCGTCAACAACTTCCCACGATCGCGCTGGTTGGCTACACCAATGCAGGCAAATCGACCTTGTTGAATGTGTTGACCCGCGCGGAAGTCTACACTGCCGATCAACTCTTTGCCACGCTTGACCCAACCACTCGACGGCTAACCATCAGCAACCCGAACACGCATGAGCTAAGAAATTTGCTTCTTACTGATACGGTTGGTTTTATTCACCATCTGCCTCCTGCCTTGATGGATGCGTTTCGCGCCACCCTAGAAGAAGTCACCGAAGCTGATGGACTCTTACATATTTTGGATTTATCTCATCCTGCCTGGGCGCAACACTTAGAATCGGTGGAAACTGTTCTGTCTGAACTACCTGCGATTCCGCCCGATGCGCTGCTCGTGTTTAACAAGATTGATCTCGTCGATCGCGAGACATTGACCCAAGTACAGCAAATGTACCCGGATGCCGTGTTTATTTCTGCGATCGAACAAATCGGTTTAGATCTACTCCAGCAACGGTTGGTAGAGCTAGCAGATACATTTGCAGTTCCCAAACTTGCATCAAACGCTTGAGCAGAAAACAGCCTGTATTAGACAATGCACCCGCGGTTAAACTTTCCATTGATCACACCTTCCATTAGATAGAAGCTGCAACATTCTGTAATCGTTAACTTATCGCAAATAGCAGCATCGAGTGGAGCGCCAATTGTACCCGTCGTTCACTAAAAAGGGATTTACTGATGCCCATCATTGAGACAAAGACTAATCCGATGGTGATCAACATGGGTCCGCACCATCCTTCCACCCATGGTGTTGCGCGGCTAGTTGTCACTCTGGACGGCGAGAATGTGATCGACTGCGAACCTGTGATTGGCTATCTGCATCGTGGCATGGAGAAGATTGCCGAAAATCGCACAGTTCAAATGTACATTCCTTATGTCAGTCGTTGGGATTATGCAGAAGGAATGTTCAATGAAGCCGTAACGGTCAATGCGGTTGAAAGATTGGGAAAGATTCCAGTTCCCAAACGGGCGAGCTACATCCGCGTCATTATGCTGGAACTGAATCGCATTGCAAACCATTTACTGTGGCTAGGACCTTTTGCGGCAGATATAGGTGCACAAACGCCCTTTTTCTACATCTTTCGGGAACGCGAGCTAATCTATGACCTCTGGGAAGCGGTGTCGGGCTATCGGATGGTCAACAATAACTATTTTCGAGTGGGCGGTGTTGCAGTCGATTTACCTTACGGTTGGGTCGATAAATGCGCTGATTTTTGTGAATATTTTCTACCCAAAGTCGATGAGTATGAACGGCTCTTGTCAAACAATCCGATCTTCCTGCGACGACTGGCAGGACTGGGAAACGTTAGTCGTGAAGATGCAATTAACTGGGGCTTGTCGGGTCCAATGTTGCGGGCTTCGGGCGTGAAATGGGATTTACGTAAAGTGGATCACTACGAGTGCTACGACGATTTTGATTGGGACATTATTTACGAAACCGGAGGCGATGTTTTAGCGCGTTATTTTGTTCGAGTCCGAGAAATGCGCGAATCGGTCAAGATTATTCAGCAAGCTCTGAAGGGACTACCAGGTGGACCTTTCGAGAATTTAGAAGCGAAGCGACTGGCAGGAGGTCCTAAGTCAGAATGGAATGAATTTGACTATCAATTTATTGGTCGCAAAGTTGCGCCGACCTTCAAAATTCCTAAGGGAGAACACTATGTTCGGGTTGAAAGCGGCAAAGGTGAGTTAGGCATTTTTATTGTCGGTGACGATCATGTGTTTCCGTGGCGTTGGAAAATTCGCGCCGCTGACTTCTGTAATTTGCAGATCTACCCTCATTTACTGAATGGGATCAAACTTGCAGACCTCATGGTCGTTCTAGGCAGCATTGACATCATTATGGGATCGGTCGATCGCTAGTATTGTCCCAAAAAAATTGCTCTCAATACTTTCCGAAAAACACTATGACACAATCTTCCAATCAGCCTGATCCTTCAATGAACGGGTACTCGCTGATCAATCCGAGCGCACATCCGCCGACCATTACAAATCAACTTTCAGAGAATGTAATCTTGACCACGATTGATGATCTTTACAACTGGGCGCGGCTGTCGAGCTTATGGCCCCTATTGTATGGAACTGCGTGCTGCTTTATTGAGTTTGCGGCATTGATTGGATCGCGGTTTGACTTCGATCGCTTTGGTCTGATTCCGCGTGCTTCCCCGCGACAAGCTGACTTGCTGATTTTGGCAGGGACATTGAACATGAAAATGTCAGCCCCAACGTTACGGCTTTACCAACAGATGCCAGAGCCGAAGTATGTGATCGCGATGGGAGCCTGCATGATTAGCGGCGGGATGTTTAGTGCAGATTCTCCGACCGCAATTCGGGGAGCAGATAAAATTCTGCCGATCGATGTTTACATTCCTGGTTGCCCGCCCCGACCAGAGGCGATTCTAGACGCGATCATTAAGCTACGAAAGAAAATCTCGAACGAATCGCTGCAAGAACGAGGCATCACGCGGCAAACGCATCGCTATTACACGACACCGCATAAGATGAATATTCTACCGCCTGCGAATACGGGGGAATATATTCGATCGCAGTTCTACCACAAGCCTCCTGAAGCTCTAGCAGAGGAAAAAGGAATTCCCTTACCAGAACTGCTAAAACAAATGGAACCCCAACCCACCAGCGAAGGTTCAGGCGCATAATTCCACTTTACTTTTGAGGATGAATGAAGCTTGACGATGATGGGCGATTGCGAACTCTTTCAAGCCTTGCTTCAAATTCTGACGTGAATTCAGCCGAAGGGCAAAAACTTTCATTAGACTCAGTGAGCAATCGCAGCACCAATACGCTTCAAAATTCTCAGAGCATCTACGAGTTTATTTCGACGAGGTAAGAGAAGGCTCTCGATAAGTCGTATTCACGTTGAAATGATTTGAGGAAGATGAAACTAATTCCATTCATGATCATCCCGAATATAGAATGTTCAAAATAGGGGTTTGCCACCACATATGCCAACGTTTGCGGAACGGCTAATTTTCACTAACAGAAGTTCGTTTTGCTTCGACAAAAACTGCCCAAAACTGATCTTGAAAAACTAAGGCATCAATGCATCCCTTTAGAATCTCTTTGCCGTCATCTAGCTCAAATTTAGCAGGCGTTCCCGTTCTGAAGCGAAAGGGTGGAGTATAGAATCCTACTAGGTCAAGTAATGGAGACAAGACCAACATTTTTACGGTTTCTTCTATCAGTTTTCCGTGTTCCATCTGATAGACACACTTTCGCTTCAGTTGCTTGATGCGCTCTTGCTCGACTTCACTCAGTTCGGGCAGATGGTCAAACCATTCAGGAAAAAATGAATCGCTTTCAGTTCGCTAAGAGTGCATTTCTAAATTAATGATTAAGCTGTTTTCTCCTGTTCGCCAAGACGTTGCAACATCAATCGAATCATTGCACCCTGAATCATTGCCTCGCTGACTTCTGGTAAGAGTTCATAGTCTTTGCTTAACCGACGATTTTGGTGTTGCATACTAAGAAATGATGATGTAGGACTGAGTTATGAACTGCCCTCGCTGCACCAGCGACAAAATCGTGAAGAATGGACGTCGCCACGGCAAACAAAGCTATCTCTGCCGGGACTGCCAT
>JAHHHO010000093.1 GCA_019359315.1 Myxacorys californica WJT36-NPBG1 | reverse complement strand
GTTTTGATGACCATTTGATGCTGACAGCAGCAGGATTATGGAACTTCTACCTGATTGCAGCATAGGAAGAAGAACTTGAAAGGTCATGTTAGCTACCTTTGTTTTTATTTCCCGACAACTCTAATATCATCCTTGGTATTTGTGTTGCTTTCCTGATACCCCATAGCCGTACTGCCCCTGCGGCATTATAAAGAGTGGCTACAGATGCCGTGGAAAATCATAGTGGCAATTCACCAGGCTTATCTGGAAGCATTTGAACTGATGTTCTGTCCGCACACGCAGGAGACTATCACGATGGAACGAGCTAAACCCCGGCGCTCTCCTGGACTCATCTTCCTGGATATTTTTCTGATTACGTTTACACCCAAAACGAGCGTTGTGAAATACCACGAAGAAGGCTGTTACGAAGTTCATCGAGTGCAACGGAGGAAAAGGCGATGAACTTAATCCTAATTGCCATGATTTTAGCTTTACTTATTCCCCTCTATGAGGCTTGGCAGGATGAGGACATCTGGCAAAAGATGCTGGCATTTGCCAGTATTGCGAGCAAAACATCGGTGATGATTCTGGTGGTCTCCGTTCTGCGCCGTGATTGGATGATTGGAGTGGTTGGAGTGATCATTTTGAGTGTGGGAAATGCCGGATTAATGTTGCTAGCCCATGTGATTAAACGGATGAATGAAGCATGATCAATATCCTCAGCTATGTCTGCATCGGGGTGGGAATTGTCTTCTGGCTTCGGGGTACTTTTCCCCTTTTGAAGTCATCGTGTTTACAATCTCCATTATGGGCGCTCAATTTCTGCTGGCAAACGAGCGACCATTCTGCACCATTTATCGGTTTACCGATCAACCCTCGATTGTGCTGGCGCAATTGGGAGCAACCATTGCCGCGATCGTGGGGGTTGAACTGGCGATTCGAGGACACCCAAGTCTGGGAGGTGGGTTTGCGGCAGGCGTCGCAGGCGGAACAGCGATCGGACTGGTGGCGATTACCTCATCCTCCGAGTGGATGGAGTTGATTTACCAACGTTGGCACGCTGCCACCTGGGAAAAGGTTTCAGTGCTTGTTTTCATTGTTTTGTCAGTGGTCACGCTGGTAGGGGTTGAACTTCCTCACGGAGAGTTGGGCGTACTGATTCGCGGTGGAGCCGTTCCCCTGCTCAACATTCTGGTTGCCATCAAAGTTGCTCTGGGATTGTGGGCAGTCGTGCTAATTTTTATTCGGTATCAAGGATTGTTATAAAGCAGTGGTGTAGAGATGACCGCTATGCTCTCACGTCCAAACTAGCTGCTCAACGTGGCGAAACTGTTCAGGTACGACTTCATCATTGAATCTGCCGTGAATCCGCTGTCGGACAGCGAGCGCTCCGTTCCATCACCCTCTGTTGTTCAACAGAATGAGTTGAGGTCATCATGCACGATCGTAGACAACTTCATCCAAACATCCAGAATGCACTATCTCCCACTACACCAAGGGACGGATATTCAACACGAACGAGTGACAAGGCAGCAAATCTTTAAGAGGCGTAATAGACGGGTGAACAGTCACTCAAGCGGCGCGAAGCATAGTGGTAAGCGTTACCCAAGGCGCACTATCAAGCTGCTGTTGCATCATTTTCTCGTCTAGTGCGGGTTCTTTCAAGATGCGTCCCTCAAAGAGCAAATCAACAGAGGGCACTCGGAAGCACCAAGGCTCTACTTGAAGCTGAGTAGAGTTACTGCGGGTTCCTTCGGAGTTGCGCTTTTCACCAATCAACGTCAGGGTCAACGTTGTGTCTCCAGTTGCAAGCGGAACCGCTTCAAACTGCTGTTGCTCAGTCACACCTATGCAAATGGCGAGAGACAGCATATCCCAAACGGCGACTAATCGTTGATTACGCGCTATCGCGTCTGGCGTCACATGTGCTGCATAATCCGGATCTTGCCGAAGCCGCGCCATCAGATCTTGCTGGAACTCCTTTTCCTGCTTCAGAAACGCTTCAACAACACGAGCAGATTCAGGAGAGCCTTGCCAACTCGTAAAGCGTTCGTAGAGCCCAGTTCCATGTAGCGAAACTAGGAGTGCAACATAGCGTCCCATCGGCATTGCCAACTGTTTCGCGCCTGCCCATAGCTTGGTGTGTACTTCTGGTGCAACTTCCCTAAAGCTATGAGGATACCCAGTTTTAGGATTGAGGGTAGGAGCCGCTTCCCACGGCAACCACCCAATATCATGCTGTTCTGCTCCCAAACATACCGCCTCACGGGGCGCGAAAGCACCAAAACTGTCATTGCCCCATGCCTGCGCCAATTGCCCAGACACCCAAGCGTGGGTAGGTTGGGTGATGCAAATCCGATCTTGGGTAACGCTACGATACAGCATGGTGCAATAACGGTGACAGACAGTACATTCAAGAGCCTTTAGTGTTAAAAGTAGCCAAACGCTAAAGAAACTGCCGTCTGTCCAGAGTTGTGTTCGCTGCCACCTCGTTTTGATCGCGGTAGCAGCTTCACCAAACCGATTTCAACCTAAACTGTCCCAACCTACATTGTCCTAAGCTTCGATCGCGCTAATGCCTGCGATCAATTGCTCTGAATCTATGCAGAAGCAACAGAATCGCTCAATTTATATCGCGCTGGCTTCTCTTCCACTTTGTCAAACGTGTTGAACCGTGCGCCGCGAGCTAACACGCCTGCTACGCTTTTCCGCGCTCTTGGCATCTCCGCCTCGTCAAACTCTCCATACACCTGCTCGATCATCTCATCCGTCGAAAAGGTTTGATCCCCCGCTTTCTTCATCACCTGGATCATGGCATCGATCGCGGTTAGACCCTTAAACTCAGATTTGAGATCTTCTGCATCGAATGATTTTGATTTACGGCGCTTCCGTTTTTGTTGCCCGTCATCTGGTGCAGTAACCTCATCAAGATCAGAAGGTGCGCTCTCTTGGAGCTTGGCAGAGCTAACCGCACCTGAAGCCGCGCTTTTCGCCTTTCCTTTCCGCGTTCCCTTAGCAGGAACTGCCGCATCAACAGTAGGAACTGCCGCATCAACAGTACCATTTCCTTCAGCCATTCCTTCGCTTCCTAGCAAGGCATCAATGTGTTGAATGAGCCGATTAATTTCTGCGGTCACCGATTCGATGATCGTTTCGCGTTCGTGCATGAGCCGCGATCGCTCTTGCTCAAGTTGTTGTTTCGAGTCATGGCTCAAGATGGAGTAGGTCATTGTGGATTCCGCTTAACAGGTGGTGTTGTTAGGTTTGTTGTTGTGCCAGTCATTATACACAGCGTTCGCAAGCGGTATCTGCTTTTTTTGCTGTTGTTGGATTTACGTTCACATTCAAACTCAAAACGGGTTTACTCCTTCCGACATCCTGAATAGTTTGTGTAGCGCAACTTAAGTCAGAGGAAAGAATGCTCTTAAGGCGTTTAGTATAAGCCCATACAACTTTTCGTTGTTATCCCTTCAATGATTTTGCTACTTCACAATCCTACTGAAGTTGAATTGCTGGTGCAGTCATCAGGAGCTTTCTAAATTATGAGCCATCTGGATCTGCTGAAGCTGACAATAGGAGTTCTTGTTACATTACTCAATCCACTTCTGCTTGACTGTAAGTGACGCGCTCGACGGTATGACCTAAACAATCAGGTTATTTTGATGACTGGAGGTTCATGACATGGCAGACAATGCGGTTGGAACTGGCCTAATAACAGATAAAACAGCGGACACTCAGTATCCCATTGAAGAGGTGTTGCAGCGCCGTTGGAGTCCTTTAGCGTTCTCAGATCAGCCTGTTGAACCAGAAAAATTATCCAGTGTTTTAGAAGCAGCACGATGGGCGGCATCCTCCTATAATGAGCAACCTTGGAGCTTTATTGTTGCAACAAAAGATAACAAAGCCGAGTTCGATCGCTTGTTGGGATGCTTGGCGGAAGGTAATCAAGAATGGGCGAAGACGGCTCCGGTGCTGATGTTATCTGTAGCAAAGCTCTACTTTGAGCGTAACGGTGTGGAGAACCGACACGCATTTCATGATGTCGGAGCCGCAGCGGCTAACTTAGCCACTCAAGCAACGGCGCTAGGATTGGTGATCCATCAGATGGCAGGATTTGATGTGCCTAAAGCGCGCGAGACCTACAATATTCCCGGTGGCTACGAACCCGTTGCTGCGATCGCGCTGGGGTATTTGGGCGATCCACACGCGTTGTCCGACAAACTCCAGCAACGAGCCTTAGCTCCACGGACCCGCAAACCACTGCATGACTTTGTTTTCTCAGGTCAATGGAACCAATCATCGGAACCAATCATCCCTAGTCAAAGCTGATTAAATACTCAACAAGGTCAAACTATGGTTACTACCCCGTCGCAACAAAGCCAAACCTCAGATCAGCACAAGCTGATGCGCGATCGCGTCGTTCTCATTACAGGAGCGAGTCGCGGAATTGGAGCCGCTACCGCAAAACTTCTAGGGCAACAGGGTGCGGCTGTTGGGGTGAACTACTATGGCAGTGAAGCCGCTGCTCAGCAGGTTGTTGAGGCAATTTCGTCAGAGGGTAGTCGGGCAGTTGCCGTGAAAGCAGACGTGCGCGATCCTCAGCAAGTCAGTGCAATGGTACAGCAGGTCACAGAGACGTTCGGTTCTATTGATACGCTGATCATCAATGCCAATGCTAATTTTCCAATCGCTCCCTTTACAGACTACCAATGGGAAGACTTTGAGGCGAAATTGCTTGGAGAACTCAAAGGAGCATTTTTCCCGTGCAAAGCGATCGTACCCTCAATGATCGAACAGCAGCGAGGGTGCATTATTGCGATTAGCAGCGGCTTGTCTCGCGATCCAGGCGAGGGATTTATTGCCCACAGTACCGCGAAGTCTGGACTAGATGCCTTTATCAAAAGCCTGGCCTTGGAGTTAGGCCCTTACGAGATTCGTGCCAATGTGGTCGCCCCCGGACTAACGCTGACAGATGCCACAGCGCAGTTGCCACAGGAGTACAAAGAGGCTTCTGCTCAAAGGATTCCACTCAAACGAAATGGACTGCCAGAAGATGTTGCAGGAGCAATTCTACTGTTGGCATCTGAGGAAGCGAGATTTGTCACAGGAGCTTATTTGCCAGTGAGTGGCGGAATTCAGATGCTTTAAGCGTCGTTATGCCCATTCAAAAATTGCTGCAGACGACTGATTCTATAAGGGCATGGCAGTCGTCATGCCCTCGGACAGGTCTAAAGCAAAATCCAACCTTGTTTTGCACCTAGAATAACGGCCTCGGTTCGGCTAGAGGCATTCAGCTTACTCAGAATTGAACTGATGTGAAACTTGACCGTATGGTCAGAAATGTTGAGACGACGCGCGATCGCTTTATTGCCCAATCCTTCTGCCAACATGCCTAAGACCTCCGTTTCACGAGCAGTCAACCCCGACATCAACCCCTCAGACGCTGAACGAGATGGCAATGCTAACAGCATCTCTAACACATCAGCATGCAGAACAGTAAGTCCGGTGGCAGCGGCTTTGAGCGCGGCGATGATCTCATCTGCTGCTGCTTCCAGCGGTAAGATTCCTTGTACACCTGAACGCAACAGTGCTGCAATTGCCTCTGCGCCCATCGTGTCTTCGAGTTCGTCGTTCATTAACACCACGATCGCGCACTCCTCTAACTCAATGTCCTCCACTAAAGTTGCGATCTGAGCATTCCACTCTACCAACATGACATCGGGTTGAAGCACCTGAAGCGTTTCTGAGAGCGCTGCCCATCCCACAGCCCGCCCGATCACTTCGACACTCGGATCGGTAGCCAGCAAGGCTTCTAACCCGGCTTGCATCACAATCGATTGGGCAACGATGACAACACGCACCGCGCTCATGCCGCTTGAGGTTCAGAAGGACTTTGTAGGATCACGTTCAAGATCAGATGCTGTTCGCCTCGCAAAAGATTGAGCGCTAATCCATCTCCGACTGTTGAACAGTCTAGAATCTGAGTGAGTTCGTGAGGCGTCTGAAACGGCGCACCACGGACGCCGATTAGCACATCTCCAACGCGGAATTCAGCTTGAGCGGCGGGACTGTTGGGCGCGATCGCGCTAATTAGCAATCCGAACGCAGGACGACGATTGAGCGGTACTTTCACAACTTCCAGTGTTACCCCCAAATGCGGACGTGCCACAGGAGCATCTAAGAATTGTTCGACCACTCGGCTCGGAATCGCCCATCCACACCGATTCACAATCATGGTATTGATCCCAATCACCTCACCGCGAGCATTTGCCAGAACTCCACCCGAATTGCCGGGCGCAAGCTGAACATCAGCTTGAACCCAAGCTTTTGCTGATGCCGTCTGAATGACACCCATCGTCACTGATCCGGTAACACCCAACGGATGCCCTACTGCAAAGACTAATTCTCCGGCTCTCAGGCAATCGCTATCACCCACTGCGATCGCGGGCAAATCGTCTGCCTCGATGTGCAGCGCGACTAAATCTCGCTGCACATTTTGCAACACCACAGACGCGAGAAATTCGCGTCCATCTGCCAGTTCGATCGTCGTCTGATTCGATCGGTGACGAGTTCCAAGGGATCGCACCACATGAGCATTACTGATAATCCATCCATCCGAGCGCCAAATCACGCCTGATCCGACTCCAGCGCGACCCGCTCGAATTCGCACTGTAGATTGGCGCAACGACTCTGCCACGGTTGAAAACGCCTCTATTACCTCTACTACCATTAGTCGTTCCTCCCTGAGCGTTCTCCAACCGTAATGGAAACTTCGACTAAGGCTCCGCCGCGAACTACTTGTGCTAAGAGAACTTGTCCGATCTGCTGGCTATCTAACACCGCATGAACATCGCTGACATCTGCAAGTGTAGTTCCGTTCAATGTCACCACAATATCGCCAATTAAGATACCTGCTTGATCTGCTGGAGCGTTTGGCTCGATGCTCACGACAATCACACCCGTTGAATGAGCTAGATTCAGCGATCGCTGCATTGAATCGGGCAACTGTACCGCTTGCATTCCAAGCCCCAAATAGCCCTGTGCGATCGTGCCTTGTTGTAGCAGTTGATTCACCACCCGATCGACCGTCGCGGCTGGAATGGTGACACTCATGTGATGTGGCCCTGCCGTATTCATGCCAATGATTTGTCCCGTTGCACTCACCAATGCCCCGCCCGAAAACCCGGGATAGAGCAGCAGCGATGGACGAATCAAGGTATCCCCTCGCCTGCCTCTGTGCCAGCGCCAACTCCCACTCAGCGAGCTAATGATGCCCATGCTGGCACTGATCGCGGCGTCTGCATTGCGGGCGATCGCGAGGGCGACCTGTCCCACTCTAACCTGATCGGCATTCACAACCTCCGCGGTGGGCAAATCGACCGCTTGGACGCTCAGCAAGGCTAAATCGGTTCGGGCATCGCGGGCGGCAATGGTGGCGGTTGTTGTGCGCCCATCGGGCAAAGTAATGGCAATCTCTTCTTCACGCCGAATCGCGTGATCGACGGTGACAACAAGGCCTTCTCTCCAATAGATGCCGCTTGATGACAATTTACGACGAGCATTCACAGATACAATTGAGCGTCCAGCTTGTTCAACCGCGTCAGCTAACTGAGTTGAAAATGTAGATAACACATGAAATGGGTCTGAAGCGGTCATGACGAATCCTCTGTAATGTGGGCGTAATTACAGAATGCCAACTGCGATCGCGCTTCGACATCAGAGAAATGGGTAGAACCTAACCTAGAAAAATGGCTAGGCAAGTAAATTGATGACCGAAATTGACACGAGCCACAACCGCTCTGGGCTGCTGGAGATGACTTGCAAATCCTTTCCTTTGTCCAGAATTACCGCACTCGGCTGCTCGTTTTTTCCTGCTTATATTCGCGGTACCTCACGCAAGTCTGTTAGACATGGTTTTCTAATCATGCCTTTAGCTTAGTGAGAAGTTCACAACCTTTTCTAGTTGCCGCAGGACTATTTTATTCTTTAGGCTAACAATGTTCTCTAATGTTGAAACACTGGACGTGAAGAAAAAATGATGCGTGCCCTCACCCAGGATGAGTATGAGAATGAGCTTCAACCCATCGTTGAGCAACTCACAACCGAACTCAAGGGCGATCAGATGCTTGAGACTTACTTCACCGACAAGCTACCATCGCGCCATATCATCTACCCCTGCGGTGCTCAACTAGACAAAGACCTGGTTTCTGCCCTTGCAGATCTCATGCGTTCCATTCATGACCCTGGACTTTATGTTGATTTTGAAGGCAGAACAACTTATACGAATCGCAGGGGACTATTAGAGACAACACCTAGCTCATACTACTATGTTCTTACTGAGCAGGTAGAGTACGCCTTCAACGATGAAGGAATCGCTCAAGAGTTTATGGACGCAGAAAGACCTTTTCTCTTTTTCGATAGATATATTGTATACTCAGCCCACAAGCGATGGGTAATGGTGGTCGAGCCTGAAGCATACTGTGCGCTATGGGGGGGCGACGAAGCCTTGGCGGATCTTCTGACGTTGAAGTGTAGCCAAATCGGTCGTCCCATTCAGGAGTTTTTGTCGTTTTGGAAGCCAGATGTTCCATTTACGAATTCTAATCTTGCTCTCGAAGCGAATTATGTTTGGATGCCCAGAATGCTAATTCACGTCTATGGACAAGAAAAGGCGATGAGTTTGCTGCGTGAGCCGAATATTTTAGTTGATTAGCGATCGTGCTAGAGAATTTTTTATGGACTTTGAAACCGGATTTCAACAACCTGTTTGACCATCAGAATCACAACCGCAATCAGATGGAAACCCGCTAACGCTCATAACATCCTCTAAGCCAAACTTGCTCTGCAAGCCTGACTGACGGTTCTGATTAGTTCTTCGGCAGTGTAAGGCTTGGGTAAGAACGCTGAATTTGCTACCCCGGCAGTTTGAGAGCTAGAGACAAGTCCACTAACGGCAACAATTTTGACCTGCGGATTAATTTTTTGCAACGTGCTAATAGTGATCTCACCATCCATCACAGGCATCATCATATCCACCAGCACCAAGCTAATTTTGTCTTTGTGCTTGATGTAGAGGTCGAGCGCCTCAATGCCATCGCAAGCGGTCAACACCTGATAGTTGTAGGCTTCTAACAACACTTTGTTGCTGTCACGGATAGCCGCTTCGTCATCCACCACCAGAACCAGTTCATTATTTCCTGCTAAGATTTCTGGATCGTTTGTCTCCTCAGATTTTGCTGCAATCACAGCGGGAAAAAATAGATCAAACTGTGTTCCCCGTCCCACGTCACTAGACACCGTTACAAAACCACCGTGACTCTTCATGATGCCAATGACAGTAGACAGACCCAGCCCTGTGCCTTTGCCAATTTCCTTGGTCGTAAAAAACGGCTCAAACATTCGATCTAGGGTTCCCGGCGGAATGCCCGTTCCGGTGTCAGCAACCGTTACTTTGATGAAGGAACCCGCCTTAGCATCAAGATTTGTTTGGGTACACTTTTCATCAAGCAACACATTTTCCGCAGCAATGGTCAACGTACCTCCACCTGGCATAGCATCCCGAGCATTGACACAGAGATTCATGAACACCTGATGGAGTTGAGTGGCGTTTCCAGTCATCGTCCAAAGCGCTGGAGAAAGATGTGTATCAGTCGTAATTGATTTTGGAAACGTCTCTTCCATAACATGCTGAGTTTCTAAGATCAAAGGCTCCAAGTGAAGAACCGCTTGTTCTCCTTCAACGCCTCGGGCAAAGAGTAAGACTTGCTTGACTAGAGCAGCCCCGCGCTTTGCGTTGATCTCCATCGTTTTCAGAAGCCGTCGATTGTGTTCATCTAGGTGAGGAAATTTTATCTGCAACAGTTGAGCCGTTGCTAGAACAGGAGTGAGAATGTTGTTTAAGTCATGAGCTAGACCACTCGCTAGCGTGCCGATGCTTTCCATGCGTTGGGCACGCAGAAATTGAGCCTCTAGTTTTTTCTTGTCTGTGACATCGGTGCTGACGACCAAAATCGATTTGGGTTTGTGGTCATCATCGCGCATCAGGGTCCAGCGACTTTCAACAACGACTTCTTCGCCGCTTTTTGTCACCTGGTGCAGTTCTCCAGACCATTCACCCTGGTCAAACAGGATGCTTTGAGCATCCTGAAATTGAGGTAAAGGGTGCTGGTATAGCAATTCATCCGTTTCTCCTAGAACATGGTCTGCGCTCCAGCCGTAGAGCCGCTCCGCACTTTTGTTCCAGAACAAAATTCGGCCCTCTAAATCTCGCACCAAAATGGCGTCCGTGGCAATGTCAAGCAGCGCCGCTTGTTCACGAATTTTTTGTTCGGCTCGCTTACGCTCGATCGCATATCTCAGCGATCGCACGAGGACATCGCCCGTCACTTGATCCTTCACCAAGTAGTCCTGTGCGCCTGCCTGGACTGCATGAATGGCAACTGTTTCGTCATTTAAACCTGTGATGACGACGATCGGCGTATTTCGAGCGCGACTGTAGAGGGTGACAAAGGTTTCCAATCCCTGAGTATCGGGTAAAGAAAGATCTAGCAGAATGACATCAAAATTGTCTTCTTGAAGCCGGGTCAAACCACTACTTAAGCGATCGACCTGCTCTAGCCCAAACGCCACCGATGGCACATCCATCAAGAGTTCTTGCAACAGCCGCGCATCACCAGGGTTGTCTTCAATGAGCAAGACTTTAATCATCTGATCATTCATATCGTTACTCTGATGGAAGTTTTACGATGGTGAGCCAAAACAGTTCAATCGTGCGGACAACTTTAATAAACTGCTCTAAATCAATGGGTTTTGTAATGTAACAGTTGGCATGAAAGTCATAGGCTCTGAGAACATCTTCCTTCGATTGAGACGTGGTTAAGACGACTACTGGAATCCGTTTTAAGTGTGTACTGAATTTAATTTCTGCAAGGACTTCCCGCCCATCTTTACGGGGCAGATTCAAGTCGAGCAAGATTAAATCGGGACGAGGAGAGTGACTGTAATTTCCTTGCTGCTGCAAAAATTCGAGCGCCTGAACCCCATCTTCAACGACACTCAAGTGGTTGAAGATATTCCCCTCCCTCAGAACTTCCTGAGTCAGTCTGACATCACCAGGATTGTCTTCCACGAGCAAAATCTCGATTAGCCTTTCAGGACATTCGGTACTCAAAATTGATGACTTCCTCATGCTGGGTCTGGGATGGTAAAACAGAACGTTGAACCTTTTCCAGGTTCAGACTCTATCCATATATTCCCATCATGCCGCTCTATAATTTTTTTGCAAATTGCCAACCCAATTCCTGTTCCTGGATATTCGGTTCGATTATGCAAACGCTGAAAGATTACAAAAATTCGGTCAGCGTACTGAGGCTCAATGCCAATGCCGTTATCTTGGACTCGAAAGAGCCAGTTCTCGGCTTGAGATACGGCTGAAATATGAATGGTTGGAGGATCTGCGCTGCGAAATTTAATGGCATTACTGATTAGATTCTGAAATAGCTGAGTCAGTTGGGTACTATCTGCCACAATTTCGGGCAACTCATCCCACGTAATGGTTGCCTGACTTTCAGCAATAGAGAGCTTGAGGTTGGCGATCGCTTGCTTGACGCTCGCCGTACAATCGACTTGCTCAAATGGTCTACCATGAGTTCCAACGCGGGAATAGGCTAATAAGTCATTAATCAGCGTCTTCATCCGAGCCGCTCCCTCTACCGCATAAGCAATAAACTCGCTGGCGTTTTCATCTAGGCGATCTTTATAACGGCGCTCTAATAGCTGGAGATAGCTCGTGATCATGCGCAACGGTTCTTGCAAGTCGTGAGACGCAATGTAGGCAAACTGTTGCAGGTCAGCATTAGAACGACCGAGTTCTTGACGCTGGCGAGTCTCTTGCTCTAGTAATTGCCCTTGAGTGATGGCGATGCCGATCTGATCGGCGAGTTGCTGAAGCAGTTCTGCTTCAAAGCGAGTCCAGAAACGAGGATCGGCACATTGATGAGCAATTAGCAATCCCCAGAGTTCTGATTTGATTAAAATCGGCACCACTAATTTGGCTTTGACCTGAAACTGTTGCACAAACTCGATCAAACAAGGCGGAACGTGCTCTTTCTGATCTGTGACATCTGGAATATTACGAATTCGTCCCTGGCGGTACGGCTCTCGGTACTCGGTGGGAAACACCTCTTCCGGAAATTTTTTCCCTAGCACTGGCGACCAGCCTGGTAGTACCTCCTCGGCGACTCCGCTCCCGCTTCCATCTGCCCGTAATTGATAGATCAGCACGCGATCAGCCTGCAGAATTTTTTGGACTTCGGTGACGGCGGTTTGCAGAATTTCGTTAAGATTTAACGACTGACGAATTTTGAGGGTGACTTCTGCGAACAGCTGCGATCGCTGATACTGACGCTGCAATTCTTCCTGCGCCATTCTACGAGCCGTAATGTCCTGAAAATAAACCGATATACCATTTTTGGCAGGATAGGCATGAACGGCAAACCAAGCATTTAAAGGGGGATAAAATTCTTCAAATTCAACGCTGATTCGTTGAGTTGCGGCACGATGATATTTCTGATAAAACGACGAGTGAATAGCTTCGGGAAACTCATCCCAAATCTTTCTACCTAACAAATCATCTCGCTTTCGTTGCAGAAGCGGCTCTGCTTGGGGGTTTAAGTAAGTAAATCGCCACTCCTGATCGAGCGCGAAAAACCCGTCTGTAATGCTTTCTAGAATATTTGTGGCTCGGCTGCGTTCGGCTTCTGCTTCGGCGCGGATGGCTTGCTCGCGGGCCATTTGTTCTTGGAGTTGCTTGGTAAGCTGTCGAAGCCGTAGATGAGTTTGAACGCGGGCCAGTACCTCTTCTTGCTGAAAGGGCTTTGTAATATAGTCTACTGCCCCCAAGGTAAAGCCTTTTACTTTATCCACCGTTTCACTCAGTGCCGTCATAAAGATGACTGGAATGTCTGCGGTGGCATGATTAGCTTTCAATCGACGAAAGGTTTCAAATCCGTCGATGTCGGGCATGAGAATGTCAAGCAAAATCAGATCGGGTAGCGCATAGTTGGCCGTGTCGATCGCGCTTTCGCCGTCCTCTGCCACCAAGATTTTGAAGTCGGCGTTGATGAGAGAATCAAATAACACTTCTAAATTTGTGAGTGTGTCATCCACAATGAGGACGACGCCCTGATCAGCCATAATTTTCACTCAATCATTTCAATCCGTAATTTGGAATTGTTGAATAAACTCCAGAATTTGTCGTCTTCTAAACGTTTTTGTGAGTTGGCGGAGATGCGCTGCGAAGGGTATCCACTGCGAATCGCGTGATTCCAGTTTAGCGGCTCGCTCTGCGATCGCCCTCAAGTCACCCATCCTGGCTAAATCGAGTAAAGCCGCAAGTTCTTCGGCAGGGGGAGCAATGATTGGCGCTTGAGGAGTGAGCAAAGATGGGCCCGTCCTGTTTGGCTCAATGCTGCTTGATTCAAGGCTGTTTGGCTGCGGGCGGTTTAAATCCGTGGAGGGTTCATAAATCCATTCCAGCTTCAGGTGAACCGATAGCTGCTCTAGTAGCTCTGCTTCCCGAATGGGTTTCGACAAAAACCCATTGCAGCCGACGCTCCGGCTTTGCTGTTGATCCATTTCAAAGACACTCGCCGAGGTGGCAATAATCACCGTCTGCTGTAGGTCTGGAGAGAGCCGGATTTGACGAGTTGCCTCAAACCCGTCCATTGTCGGCATGGCTAAGTCCATTAAAATCACATCCGGCTGAAACTGGCGCGCCTTTTGCAGGGCGTCTTGACCGTTGGTTGCTTCAAACACCTCAAACCCAAGCGGCTGTAGCAAATTGATTAACACCAGACGATTCGGCTCCTTATCGTCTACAACCAAGATGGTTTTGCGATCGCCGTTGAACCCACGAATCGTAGAGCCAGCGATCGTAAAATTCGACAGATGACACACTTCAGCCAGGTCTAAATCAAACCAGAAAATACTTCCTTTTCCCGGAGCGCTTTCTGCGTGGATATCACTGTCCATCAGTTGAACCAGTTGGCGGCTAATCGCCAATCCCAATCCGGTTCCTTCCGTTCGCCCACGGTGTTCACCCACCTGTCTAAAGGGTAAAAAGATTTCCTGGAACTGCTCTTGAATGATGCCAACACCCGTGTCTTCGACTTGAAATCGAATTTTTGAGGTGAGGCGAGTGTCTGGCTCAAATGCAGATAGATAGCCAACTTTGAACGTGACCTCACCTTTCTCGGTGAATTTAACCGCATTGCCCAGGAGATTTAACAGAACTTGCCGCAAGCGTTTTTCGTCTGCCTGAACTAATCTGGGCAATGGCGACAGCGCGCTATACGTAAAAGCAATTCCTTTTTGTTCAGCCCGGATTCCACAAATGGCTACAATTCCCTCCAGAAAATCCGAAAAATAGAAATCATCGAGGTGAAGTTCCATTTTTCGGGCTTCAATTTTCGACACATCTAAAACATCGTTGATCAACATCAGCAAATGTTCACCACAGCGACGAATCACATTGATCCCATTTTTTTGCAAGTCTGTTAGCGCCGCATCCTTCCCCAGAATTTGGGCATAGCCTAGAATGCCGTTGAGCGGCGTACGGAGTTCGTGGCTCATATTTGCTAAGAATTCGCTCTTCGCCCGGTTTGCCGCATCCGCCACTTCTTCTGCCCGTTGGCGTTCACTAATTTCTTGTTGCAAATGCAAATTTTTAGCTTGCAGTTCTAGGGTTCGCTCTTCTACCTTTGCTTCTAAGGTGCGATTTGCTTCTGCTAGGTCAGTATACAGCCGCGCATTTTCGATTGAGATCGCCGCTTGAGACGAGAGTAATTGCAGAACTTCTAGTCGCTCTGGGGTAAAGGCGGCGATCGTCAAATTATTCTCTAAATAAAGGACGCCAGTCAGCTTGCCTTGATGCAAAATGGGCGCACACAACACGGACTTAGGTTGCCATTCTGCAATATAAACATCTAGTGTAAAAGCCCCATCGTGAGCGGCATCACTTAACACAACGGGCTCGCCCGTTCTCGCAACGTAATTCACAACAGACATGGGGCAAAGAGCTGATAATGCGATGCCTTCAGGGGTGCGCGAAGTGCTCATTGCTCTAGGCTGCTCGACGGTTACTTGATGATGATCAATAGCTCCAGACGCTTCAATCTGTAACTCTCCCGCTTTTTCTAATAGCAAAAATCCTTTTTCTGCACCAGCGTTCTCAATGACAAGCTGCATAAACTTGGTCAGCAGTCTATCGAGGACAATCTCGCTAGAAAGCACTTGAGAAGCTTTCATAACGGTAGCGAGATCTAGCGTTTCAGAATACTTTTTGGTTGTCGTGTAAGGGCGCGGATTGTCCTCGATTAATTCCCTCGGCTGCCGAAGAAAAATATCGGGATGCTGTGCTTCTAAACGTTTGACCTTAGTCGTCGCGCCCCAACTAACATAGCCATAGTAAGCATTACTTAAATACTCTTTAGCAAGTTTAGTTCTGTTAATAGAGAAATAGAACTTTGCGGCTCGCTCATTCGCGAGAGCTTCTTCTTGGAGATATCCGTGTTCTTTAGCTCCTGCGATCGCGCGATCGTACAAATCCATCGCACCAATTCGGTTTCCCAGAAGCCTCATCCTCTCTGCCTCAACCAAATCATACTTATGCTGAAAATTCATCGGAGCATGGTTGGCCCAAACGAGCATTTTTTCCTGATTGCTTCTCACTTTGCTGAGAATATTTTGCTGCGATGCCGATGACTCGCTTAGCGCAGGGCACAACTTCAAAG
This sequence comes from Myxacorys californica WJT36-NPBG1, assembly GCA_019359315.1. GTDB lineage: Bacteria > Cyanobacteriota > Cyanobacteriia > Leptolyngbyales > Leptolyngbyaceae > Myxacorys > Myxacorys californica. The sequence continues at coordinate 3,994 of JAHHHO010000093.1, read as the reverse complement.
AAATCGGCTCCACCAAGCTCGAAAGACTCGCAAGATGAGCCAATGAATCGTAGAAGTAAAACACAGGGACAGCCAAGAATGCTGTCACCCCATCTAAATATTCTTCGGCTAGCGCAGCATTTTCTATAGCTTGCTCATGCTCTTCAAATAAATAGCAAAGAATGAGTTTATTTAAATAAAAATAGTGCAGGCTCGTTCTGTCATTTGCTGCTTGAAGAATGGGTAATGCTTTCTCTTCGTTATAGGCACTCCCTACTAAACAGAATGGATGCTCAGAAGGTTGCAGCAAATTAAGCACACTCTGCTGAAAAATCTGATTCCAACCCAAAGCATTTTTTTGATTAAGTTGGGCCAGTGCATCGCTAACCATCGCCATTTCTGGCTCAAGTTTTGTGAGTTCTTGACCGATAAAATAGGAATATTGGCAACGTTGCATAGCCGCATACCCACCATATTCAAAATGTCCGTTCTCTAATCCACTTTGATATCCGTTTAGCAACAGTGGCAGCGTTTCTCTGGCATGAACTTTGCCATGTACTGTACATGCTCCGCCCACGAAAAATGTACTCGTTCTAAGCGCTAAAATATTGAACCGTTCGACTAGATTGAACGCGAGTTGACCAAACTGATACGCTGACTCAGGATCATGCATGATCCCGTTTAAAATTACCCCGTAACAAACATAGCCATAAGCTGAAAACGGAGCATTGCCGTAGCGAATCGATAGATTTACCTGTTCGCAAATCACTAATGGAAATAGGGTCGGCGCAGACTGATAAGTAGGAGAACCTAAGCTGGTCAGCATCTGCACGGCTGCCAGTTTATCGGGTTCTGTCATTGTTGGTAAATCAATCAAACCTGCGATGTTCTTCCCAGCTAAATTTGCGGCTGTTTGAGCGATCGTCTGCTGAATCTCTAAAGGACTCGGCGACGCTGGCAATCTCATTCCCAGTAGCTCTAGCGCTTGTAAGCCAATTTCGACCGCTTCAAGCGGTTTGAGTTGCGCCATACAAGCTTGAATTCTAATCTCATACACTTTCATCGTGTCGATTGCACTGTTCGCCTGCTGCAAGACAAGGGTTGCCCATTGCTCCATCTGCTCAAAGTCGCCATTGAGATAGGCCGTCTCGATCGCGGCTTCGTAGAGTGCCAGCGTTAGCGGGTACTGCTGCTGCCAACTGTTAGCGCTCAATAGACTCAATCCCGCTTTTAAGTAGCGAATCGCAGATTCATACGCAGTTGCTGCTTTCGCTTTCTGTCCTGCCATCAAATTGAGTTCAGCTAGCTCATCTCTTTCTGACTTTAACGTTAGTAAATCAGCCCCATAATTGAGGTGATTCACTAACGCAAAAATATTTTCTTTACGGTCTTCCGGTGGAGTGCTGCGGAGCAGTAATCGACCAATTTTAAGATGCGTCTCTTGCTTCTGCGACTCTGGAATGAGGGAATAGGCGGCTTGCTGCACCCGATCGTGCAAAAACCTGTAACCGACTTCCTTAGGGAGGTCAGCTTGTAGCGCGTCTGAAGCCTCTAGCATGAGGGGAATTTTATACGCTTTAGACAGCGGCAGAATTAACCCTGCTTGCAAGGCTTCCCACAAATCTTTTGCTGTTTCGGATTGAGATTTTTCATGCACGATCGCTAAAACATCTAGCGTGAAGTGGTCACCAATACAAGCCGCTAATTTCAAAATATTTTGCGTTGTTCGCGATCGCTTTTGAACTTGACCAACCATCAACTCAACCACATTTTCAGTGATGTCAATGCTTTGCAGGTCCGCCATATCCCACTGCCAGCAGCGTTGACTGAAATTGAATGACAGCAACTGATCTTGATGAAGGGAGTTGAGCAGTTGAGTTAGAAAAAACGGATTGCCCTGAGTTTTGTGAAACACCAGGTCCGCCAAAGGTTGGGTGGTGGCAAGGTCAGTGCGGAGGGTCTCCATGACCAATTGGGTCACATGCGCTTGGGTTAAAGGGCGAAGGATAATCTGATTCACTGTTGCGCCGCTCTGTTGAATCTGCTCTAAGGTTTGCAGCAGTGGATGCGTGGCGCTCACCTCATTGTCCCGATAGGCTCCGATGAGCAGTAAATATTGGCACTCTGGATCAGTCACAATCCGTTCAATCAATTTGAGAGAAGACAGATCTGCCCACTGCAAATCATCCAGAAACACAACCAGGGGATGTTCGGGTTGACTAAAGACCCGGATAAATTGTTGAAATACTCGATTGAATCGGTTTTGGGATTCGGATGCTCCCAACTGAGGAACGGCGGGCTGTGCTCCAATAATCCGTTCTACTTCAGGAATGACATCGATCAGCACTTGACCATTTGCTCCGAGTGCCTCTAAAAGCTGCGATCGCCAAATCGATATGCTGCGATCGCTCTCTGTCAAAAGCTGCCGCATCAATTCCTGAAAGGCTTGAATCAGAGAAGCATAAGGAATGTTTCGCTTAAATTGATCAAACTTGCCAGAAATAAAGTAGCCGCGCGAATGCCCAATTTTTCTCGAAGCGTGCGACGCGTTTTCTACGAAGTTGCGCTTTGCGCTAATCGATTTGTGAACTTCGTTGACTAAAGAAGACTTGCCAACCCCAGAATAACCCCTCACGAGCAGCATCTCCGTGCTGCCAGCTTGAGCGCGATCGAAGGCATTGATCAACACCTGAACTTCTGGTTCGCGTCCATACAGCTTCTGCGGAATCGAGAATTGACTGCATAAATCCAGCTCTCCAATCTGAAAGGGAGCAATGTCACCCGCCGTTTGCAGCATTCTTAGACACACTTCTAAATCTGCTTTCAGCCCTAGCCCACTTTGATAGCGTTCTTCTGCGGTTTTAGCAAGTAACTTCATCACTAGGTCAGACACGGCTGAAGGAATGCTGGGATTCAGCGCTTCAGGAGACGCCGGGGTTTTTGCAATGTGGCAGTGAATCAGTTCTAAAGGGTCAGCGGTTTGATACGGCAGTTGACCTGTTAGCAGTTCATAGAAAGTGACACCCAACGAATAGAAATCAGTCCGGTAGTCGATCGAGCGATTCATTCGCCCAGTCTGTTCGGGTGACATGTAGGCAAGCGTGCCTTCAAGCAAATCAGAAGGATTGCTGGTTTGATTTTCTTTTGATAAATAAGAAGCAATACTAAAATCAATAATCTGAACTTGCGTTCTGGAATTAATAATGATGTTATGAGGATTAATGTCTTTATGAATAATATTGTTTTGGTGCAGCTGCGTCAGGGCTGAAGCCAGTTGAATCGCAACTTGTAAAAAGCAACTCAACTCCAAAGGTTGACCTGCAAGAGATTTTGCTAACGATTCCCCTTCAAAATCTGACAAAATGAGAGCCAAACCATTCTGATGATTCTCCAGGGCCAGGGGTTTAATGACTCCATCAATGTTTAGGGATTGAAGGATCTTGAACTCGTGCTTTAATCGTGTTAGTTCTTCAACCGTGGGATGCTCAGATCGGAGTGTTTTGATCACCACAGAGTAATGCTCTGGCTCTTTAGAAGCACGATAAATGACGGTATTTGCCCCTTCATAAAGTACTTCTGATAAATTGCAGCCAGCGATATTCATAGCAACGTTTTTCTTTGTCTAAATCACGTTTGTCTAAATCACGTTTGTCTAAATCACTAATCCAAACTGTTAAGCAGGAAATTGTCTGTTTAGACTTAGGTCTCTATTCCTGCAACATAGCATAATGCTTCAACCTGAGAACGTGCTAGAGCGTGAACCATTATCAAAATCGCTGTTCACTGATTAAATTACTAGAGCGCAATGGCGCGATGGCGCGTTCCATCGCGTTCCGGGCAAGCTTTGGCTGTAAATCCTGATCGTAAGGGAGCGTGAGGTAACAGTGGCAACCTGCTTGACTGACAAAACTAAGAAGCTGGAAAGCTAGTGAGGACGGTGAATTCACGATTAAAAGACTGGTTATGCTGTCGCTTAGAAGCCATTGCAGGTTGTGGGTCAGATGCACCAAATAGA
>JAHHHO010000092.1 GCA_019359315.1 Myxacorys californica WJT36-NPBG1 | reverse complement strand
TTGTGGTCAACCTTGGCGAGAAAATTGATGGCACTCAAGCCCCAGAAACGCCCCTTTTTTCGACGAGGTCTTAACGCCATTGCCCTGATCCAGTCTGCGCTCTAGCCTCGTTGTCACCCCCTGAAGGTTATTACTCAGAACCAGGCAAGAAAGCCCAATCTAAAATCTTTTCCACCTAACCTAATAAGGACACTGAGATGGAAAGTCGCTGAGGTTAATTGAGGTTTGACCAATTAATGTGCAATGATGCCAAATCTAATGAAGTGGCGCGACTCTTAAAATCGTTCTGCTCCTTTAATTTCTTGACCTGTATACGATCGCGCCGCTTCTCCGCAGGTGCGAGGCGTCGGAAATATCTTTGTTGGGTTCGCAATGCCGTGAGGGTCAAACGCTTCTCTCACCCATTGCATCGTTTCTAGATCCGCAGGAGTAAACATTTCCGGCATGTAGCAGCGCTTGTCGGCTCCAATACCATGTTCTCCAGAAATGCTGCCACCAACTTTGACGCAGAGTTTGAGAATTTCACCGCCCAATTCTTCGACCTTTTCTAGCGCTCCCGGTTCTGAGTTGTCGTACAGGATGAGCGGATGCAAATTTCCGTCGCCTGCATGAAACACATTCGCAACGTTGTAGCCGTGTTTCGCGCCGAGTAATTCAATTTCTCGCAACACATACTCTAGCTTCGTGCGCGGAATCACACCGTCTTGTACGTAGTAGTCGGGGCTCATTTTACCCATCGCGGCGAAGGCGGCTTTGCGTCCCTTCCAAATCGTGAGACGATCTTCAAGTTCGGTGGCGATCGCCACATCCCGCGCCCCGTTGTGCCGACAAATTTCTGCCACACGCAGGGCGTTTACCTCTGCTTCAATCTCTAACCCATCCACCTCAATCAGCAAAATTGCTGCCGCATCGCGAGGATAACAGCCTGTTTTCACGACATCTTCCACGGCGTTGATGCTCATGTTGTCCATCATTTCCATGCCGCCAGGAAGGATGCCAGCGCTGATGATGTCTGAAACGGTTGCGCCTGCGGCTTCAATGCTAGTGAAATCAGCAAGTAGAACGTAGATCGATTCGGGGGTTTTGAGAATATTGAGGGTGATCTCTGTCGCGATACCAAGTGTGCCTTCTGATCCCACAAAGACGCCTGTGAGATCGTATCCAGGCATTTCTGGCAGGTCGCCGCCCAGATCGACGATCGCGCCATCGGGCAACACAACTTTTAGCCCCAACACATGATTCGTCGTAACGCCATATTTGAGGCAATGTACGCCGCCAGAATTCTCTGCAACGTTGCCACCAACGGAACAAATAATCTGACTCGATGGATCAGGCGCATAGTAAAACCCAGAACCGCTTACGGCTTGCGTCACCCAGCTATTGATCACACCGGGTTGCACCACAACGCGCTGATTTTCAAGATCGACGCTAAGAATCTGACGCATTAGCGAGGTGACGATCAGAACGCAGTTTTCGATCGGCAGTGCGCCCCCAGACAAACCCGTTCCTGAACCGCGTGCGACGAAGGGGACACGATAGCGATCGCATACCCTGACGATCGCGGAAACATCTTCTGTGGTGCGCGGCAAGACAACAACAGCAGGGCGTGCTCGGTAGCTCGTGAGACCATCGCATTCATAAACGAGTAATTCTTCTCGCTTGCGAACGACGCCATTTTTGCCGACGATCGCCTCAAATTCTTTGACGATCTGTTGCCAGTCTTGCCCAGTTTCCAGCGCGATCATAGTTAGTAATTTGGAACGCTACGTTTACCGTACCGCACGGAAGCAAGTTTTGGTATTTCACTGCTGTCCCTGCCCATCGCTTTTTATCTATCACTTGAAGTAGATCTTAGCAGTGTTGCTGGCTCGTCATTTTGAGCTAGAGGTGCTGATCATGGCTCGCACTCGTTGACGAAAAGATTTCAGCGTCTGGCTGCGCCCTGCCGTTTGAGCTTGCTCAAGGAACTCAGAAATGAGATCAATAATGGGAAAATCAGGAAAGTGCAAACTTACCGTTGAATCGGAGTACTGTCCATTTTGAAAAAGACTAATTTGCAAGGTTCCGTCTTTGAAGCGCCATAGTTCCCGAATGCCTAATGCGCTATAAACATCAAGTTCAGTTTTAGAGGTAACGTCAACTTCAATTGCGAGATCGGGTGGTGGATCAACCGCTAGATCAATGCGATCCTTACCAATCATTTGAGCGGAGTTTTCAATATAGAAGCAATCGTCAGGTTCGATCCCTTTTGCCATATCCTGACGTTTTAGGGTGCTAGAACCAAAGCACTCGTTATCGATATCAAGCTCTTCTAGAAGAATTTTGACCATATCCCCAATCAAAACCTTGGCTTTTTCATGCTTTGGTAAGGGCATCCGAATCTCCAAAATTCCATCGTTATAAGCAATCCGGCTCGCACGCTGATCGCCCAGCTCATCGAGAATTGCTTCAAATTCGCTCCAGTTGACCTCCTGAAGTTGGACTCGTTGCCCAGGATGAACGACAAGTTGCCGGAGTTGCAGCATGACCATAACGGATGCCAGTAATAAATGGTTTTAGTATAAGTCCCTTATCCTTACCCTAACGAAGCACTAGCTGCCAGCCTTCAAACGTTGCGACTATTTGCTTGTTGGAATGAGGCAATTTTGCCAAGTTTGGATCAACCCAAGCGTAGATTTCTTGACGCGGTTTTGAGGAAGGATCAACGTTTTGAGTTGAAAATGCGCCGATGTTGGGAGTGTAGAAGTTAAGCAGCAGGTAGGTTTTGCGATCGCCCCGGCTCAGCCTTTCTTCGTTGACTACAAAATTGACTGGATGAGAGCACAACACAGCTTGCACAGTCGATTGCTGCAAAAACGTCTTCAATTTAGGACTGTAATTTCCCCAAAATCCAGTCAAATTCATTGTCGCCAACGCTAGCCAGGAGGTGAGTAATAACCCGGCTATCCACTGCTGAGACGAGCGAACGAGTCCGATCTGCTCGCGCCTAAACCATACCATCGCCGTGCCTAACCAACCTAAACCAACGATCCAGCCGAGTATTGCACCTCGTTCAACGTTGCCGCCCAACGCTAAACGAATTTGTGGCGAAGTTTGAATTCCAATTACGAGCGCAATTAAGATCAGCCCCAGGCAGGCGATTAGCAGATTGAGGCCCGTCAACAGAAAACGATTTTGACGGGTTTGATAAAGCTGGACTAGATGATCGAGTGCGATCGCGCCCAGCAGGCCCACAAACGGCATCAGTTGCAACGGGTAATAATGCGTTTTCGTCCCGAATAGCGTTAATTCAACAAACAAAATAGTTGGATAGCCAACGAGCAATAACCAGCTTCGATTTGAACGGACTAATTCTCGAAGCCGTTGAGCCCGAAGCGCCCACCAGACGCCACCCAATGCAAAAAATACCCACGGAAATCCATTGGCTGGAATATTCCAGAAATAGTAAAAGCGACCCGCTCCCAGATAGGTCTGTTCTCCCAGGTGAAAGAGTTTTCCAAACAGTCCTTCGACAGGTGAAAGGTTGCCGTATTGCCGGATAGCAGCAAGCATCCAGCCAAGGGGCGGGACTGCACCAAGAACTAAACCCAAGTAAAGCCACGGATTCAGCAGGTGGCGATGACGAATCGCGTAAGGAAGCAGCGCGATCGCAGCCGGGATCACCATAAATCCCTTGATCAAAAATCCTAAGCCAAACGTCGAGCCTGCCAAAATGTACCAAAAAGGGCGCTTCTGGCTACCCGCTTCTAGCAACGCCCAAATTCCCACCAGTTCGATCAAGACTAAAACAGCGTCTTGAGTCGCGAGGCGTCCATATTGCACAACCAGAGGAATGACGCTAAAAATCGCGGCTCCCAGCCATGCCAAACGAGCATTCAGCAGAAAACAGCCAATTCGATAGGTGAGCAAGACAGAAAAAATCCACGCGATCGCACTTGGTAATCGCGCCGTTCCTTCACTCGTGCCAAACAGCCAAAAGCAAACCCCAATGAGCCACTGAATGCCAATTGTGCGATCGAAACTGTAACCGCGCCCCCATTGCGGCGTGACCCAATCTCCGGTCAAGAGCAGCGATCGCGCCTGCATTGCGTAAATGCCTTCATCGTGCGCCATTAGGCTTTGCTGAGTGCTCCGCAAAAGCACTAAAGGCAACACCCAAAGGAGGAGGGAGAGATAGGGAAAGAGGGAAGAAGGGAGGGAGGGTAAGACTGCCTTGAGCCGCTTTAGGGAATTACTCCGTCTCTCGATCCAATCTTTGCTCATCCCTCATCCCTCATTCTTCATCCCTACGATCATCCTCCAAAGACTGCACCTAACGATCGCCCAATGTTACTCGGCTGCATCGCATCGACTGCTGCCGTTGGTTCATAACCACAGTGCACCATACAGTCTGCACATTCAGGATTGCCACTCTTGCGACCGTACTGACTCCAATCGGTGTTGTCAATCAGTTCGCGGAAGGTTTTGTAATGACCTTCATTCAAGAGATAACAAGGCTTTTGCCAACCTAAAACGCTGTAACTAGGGCTGCCCCAAGGGGTGCATTCATAATCTTTGTCACCTGTGAGAAAGTCTAGAAACAGGGGGTTGTGATTAAAAACCCAAGATTTTTGACCCGCTTTGAACGGTGCCAAAATCTCGCGGAACAGGGCCTTGGTTTGTTCGCGCTTGAGGAAATGGTCTTGGTCAGGTGCCCATTCGTAGCCATAGCCCGGAGAAATCATCATGCCATCGACTTTCAAATCACTGCTGAGAAAGTCGAAGAATCGCTGCATCTCGCCAACATCAGCGCCCTCAAAAATGGTTGTGTTTGTGGTGACGCGGAATCCTTTTGCTTTCGCGGCTTTAATCGCAGCAACCGCCGTATCGAAGATGCCCTTGCGATCGACACATTTATCGTGCCATTCCCGCATTCCATCTAGGTGAACGCTAAAGCTGAAGTAAGGCGACGGCTCAAATTTAGAGAGGCTCTTTTCAAGCAAAATGCCATTGGTGCAGAGGTAGACAAATTTCTTGCGTGCCACCAAACCGCGCACAATCTCGTCGATTTGCGGATGCAGCAACGGTTCGCCGCCGGGAATCGAAACCACGGGCGCACCGCATTCTTCCGCCGCCGCAAAGCACTGTTCGGGCGTCAAATTTTGCTTGAGAATTTCAACGGGGTGCTGAATTTTGCCGCATCCTGTGCAAGCAAGATTACAGCGAAACAACGGTTCGAGCATCAGCACGAGCGGAAATTTCTTACGCCCTGAGAGTCGCTGCTTGACTAAATAAGAACCAACTGAAATTGCTTGCTGTAGCTGAATAGCCATGAATTAAGACTCCTCACAGGGGTAGCATACGGGATGAGGAATAAGATGGATTTAGTAGAGTGGTGATTGAAGATCGTTGCCACTCACGGTTACTTCTTTCTCCTTCATCCCTTTTTTACGTAACCTTTCGATACAAACCAGTCTACGGCATCTTTCAAAGCAGTAGTGACAGGGGTCTGGGGTAAGCCGAGATCTTGAATAGCTTTTGTTGCATCGTAGTACATCGGATGCTGCGACATCCTCACTCCGTCGATAGGGATAGAGGGGGCTTTGCCGAATCGAGTGAGAACTTGTTCGTCAATCCAGGCGACGCTGAGGGGAATCCAGGCAGGCAGCGATCGCGTCGGGGCGGGCAGCCCAGTCAGTTGACTGAGATGATCGAGCAATTGTTTCAGCGAAAGGTTCTGATTGCCTAGAATGTAGCGTTCTCCAGAACGTCCTTTTTCCCACGCGAGCAGATGTCCTTGCGCGACATCCCGGACGTGGATCAAATTCAGTCCGGTGTCAACATAAGCGGGCATTCGGCGCTGGAGGAATCGCAGAATAATATCTCCAGTGGGCGTGGGCTTGATATCCCACGCGCCGATCGGAGTACTCGGATTGACGATTACCACGTCTTGTCCTGCCTTAGCCGCTGCGATCGCTTCTTGTTCTGCCCAATATTTCGATTGTTTGTAGGCTCCGATTAACGCTTCAACCGGAGATTGATAGCGCTCGGTAGCGGGTTGCCCAGACGGATCAACCCCAATCGCCGCAACAGAACTGGTGTAAACTGTTCGCTCAATTCCTGCTTGTTTAGCGGCAGCTAAGATGTTGCGAGTGCCAATCACATTGCTGTGATAGAGAGCGTCGCGATCGCGCTGCCATAACGAGTAGTGAGCGGCGACGTGAAATAGGGCATCGCATCCCATCAGCGATCGCGCCAAATCTGGGTCGGTTAAGTCGCCGTTTACAAGCTCTAGATCCAATCCTTGCAGATTGTCTAACGCACTATTGGGTCGAACCAGTGCTCGGACGCTGTGACCTTGTTGAAGCAGCGATCGCACTAGATTTGCGCCGACAAATCCGGTTCCGCCTGTGACAAATGCTTTCATGGAATTAGGGTTTGCGGTTGAATGTCTTCGGTTTGAAATCATCGAGCAGGGTGTAAACCACAGGAACGACGAACAAACTAAGCAGCGTCGAGGTGATGAGTCCACCGGAAATTGAGATTGCCATCGGCGATCGCAGTTCTGCTCCTGCCCCAAATCCAAGCGCTAGGGGAACCATACCTAAAATCGTGGCGGCAGTGGTCATAATGATTGGGCGGAGGCGAATCGGACCCGCTTTAACAATCGCTGCTGTGCGATCGAGTCCTTCTCGCCGCAGTTGATTAATGTAATCCACAATCAAAATAGCGTTCTTATTTGTCAATCCCAAAAGAAACACAAATCCGATCAGCGAAATCATGCCAAAATCGCTGCGGGTAAATAGCAACGCTAACATCGCTCCAACAACTGCCAACGGCAGTGAAAATGCAATGACTAGCGGGTCAATAATGCTTTGAAATAACATGACCAAGACCACGACGATACAGAGCGCAGACAAGCCTAGTGTTGTACCAAAGCTTCTAAAAATCTTGCTGCTCGTTGCAGAGTCACCGCCCAACTTTAAGCTAATTCCCGGTGGCAGCACAGCCTTCGATTCGTTTACTAGCGTTTCAGTTGCTGACCCTAGCGGCAGATCCTTACCAAGATTAGCGCTGATGTAAACCACACGTTCTCGATCCCGTCGCTCAATCTGGGTAATCGTATTGTTCTCCAGTTTGCTTCCCGTGATCGTGATATCTGCAAATCCTGGCAATTTCCCAATTCGATCTTTTAAGTCAGTTGCTGCTTTCGTGATGATGGCTAAATCATTTCCTCGAATCGAGGCTTGCAGGGGTCTCTGGCTTCCCGCTTCCACAAACGGAATATCTTCGACGCTGGTTGTCACTCCCGAAATCTGGGGCAGCGTTGTCCGCAGTTGATCTTGCACTTGCGGGGTTGGCGTTGGGCGATCGTCTTTCAATTTTACATACAGCAAACCCTTATTCGGCTCGCCTTCCCGCGATCCCACCGTTGTAAACACAGTTTCAACTCCCGGTGCTTTTCTCACTGACTCTTCTAGCTGTTTTGCTACATTCAGCGAATCTTGGAGCGGATTGATTTGAGCAATTAGGTTAGGATTGGCAGCCAAGGCTTCACGAGACGGAATTTGCGGCAGGGGCGCAGTGTAGCGGACGTTGAATTCGCCCCGATCGAGCTTTGGAATGAAGCCTTGCGGAATCAGTGGAATGATCGCAATTCCACCCACGAAGCTGAGAATGGCGATGCCCATGACAATCCAGCGATGGCGCAGTGACCAGACTAATAATTTGCGATAGGCGTCGCTGAAATAGAACCAGATCCGTCCAACACGGGGCGCGGCCTGTCCGCGTCTTCTCATCATATAAAGCGCCATCACCGGAGACAGGGTTCTCGCTACTAAGAGCGATGTCAGCATTGCGGCAGTTACGGTAATGCCAAATGGCTTAAAGAATTGACCCACCACGCCGCCCATTAATCCGATCGGCAAGAATACAGCAACGGCTGTAAACGTGGCGGCCGTCACAGTCAGACCAATTTCATTCGTTGCATGCAGCGCGGCTTGCCGGGGAGATTCTCCGTTTTCAATATGACGGCTAATATTTTCGACATCGACGATCGCATCGTCAACCACACTCCCGACAACCAACCCTAACGCCAATAGCGTGATCGTTTCTAAATTAAATCCATAGATCGCCATCACAATAAACGTTCCCAGCAACGAAACGGGAATCGCAACAGCAGAAATAAATGTAGCTTGCCAGTTTCGCAGAAATGGAAAGATGACGATTATAGCGAGGACAATGGCTTCAATCAGGGCCTCGATCGTCGAAGTTGTTGCTTTGCGAATATACTCTGCCTGGGTTGCTGCGAGAGGAAGCTGCACATCTGATAGAGTGCTTTGCAGCCGCGCTACTTCTTTTTCGACCGCATCCACTACTTCTAACGTGTTGGCGTCACCGCGTTTGATCACTTGAAAGGCTAAGGCATCTTTGCCGTTGAATCGAACCAACGTAGCAACCGATGGGGAAGCAACCGATGGGGAAGCGAGTGAAGCCGATGATGGATTAGGAGATGCGGGAGGTTCGCCTAGAAGGTTGACTTTGAGAACGCCAGGAAGGTTAGCGATCGCAGGCACGATTTGATCGTTTGCTACTTTTGTCAGGTCGCTCAAGGAACGCGATGAACTCTCAATCGCATGGCTGACGGCGGCAGATTCGTTCAGATTCAGCGCAATGACTTTGAAGGTCGCGTCTTTTGGCAGGGTCACTGATTGCATCGCCGTCTCAACAGCACGAGTAGACGCCTCTAACTCTGTGCCAACTTGAAATGAAAGACTGACTGCCGATTGGCTTGGATATGACGATGAGCGCACATCATCCACACCTTGGAGCGATCGCAATGCATCTTCAATCGGCTGGGTGACCGTGCGTTCTGTATCCGTTGCACTCTGAGTCGGAGCTTGAGCATTCACGACCACGACCGGAAAAGCAATGTCCGGAAACAGCGCATACTTGAGCGAACTAAATGCCATGATGCCAGCGACTGTAACTGCCAACCAGAAGCCGATTGTCAGCCACGGAAACGCGATCGCAAGACGAGAAATGTTAAAAAATTCTCGAGTTTTTGGCTTTTGAGTTGGCTGTTGCATGGATACCCACCCGATAACACACTACGAATACGAACTAGTCTGTCTGGCTATTTTAACGTTCTAGCCTCAGTCGGCTCCTCTAGTTTTAGGTCAATTGCTCAGTAGGGAAACGTTATGCTGAAAAGCCGCTCACACAGTTAGCGATCCATCCACGCGATTAAATGTTCCATGAGTTTACTGATTCTCGTTCCCCAAGGGGCTGAATATCAAGCCGTTTGTCAGGGGCTAAGCCGTTGCTCCAACCCTCCACGAGTGGAGGCCATTCCGATTGGATGCTCTTCGGTGCAGCGTTTTCTGCACTCGACTGATCTTCAAATTTCTCGGGTGGTAGTAATGGGATTGTGCGGCAGTTTGTCCCCCCGCTACGGAGTGGGAGAGGTAGTGCTGTATCGGGAATGCGTGGATGGGTTAGGACAAGTGAAAGAGTGCGATCGCGCCCTTACCCAACGTCTGCAAACGTGCCTGAACCTAACACCTGTGCGGGCATTGACGAGCGATCGCATCATTGCCCTAGCGAGCGAAAAGCAAGCCTTAGGCAAGCTCCACAGCGCTGACGTGGTGGATATGGAAGGAATGGCGGTGATGTCGCTCAATGCGGCAATTACGATGGTACGAGTGGTCAGTGATGATGTGCATGATGACGTACCGGATTTGACGGAGGCAATTGATCCAGATGGAAAGCTGCGATCGCTGCCGCTGGCGATCGGACTGATTCGACATCCGATTAAAGGATTTCGATTGATTCGGGGATCGCTGCTGGGGCTGCGATCGTTGCGTAGGGTAGCGCGGCAGGTCGTGGAATGTCTGGATGATGAACCTGGGATTGATCGGCGATCGCGTCAACCGTCGTAGAGACGCGACATGTCGCGTCTCTACCATCCGTTGGGCGTCCTACCCACCACCCATTACCCAATCACGGCAATACAATCAATTTCAACCAACACATCCTTCGGCAATCGGGACACCTCAACACAGGCACGAGCAGGCGCGGTTGCCTCGTCAAAATAGCGGGCGTACACACTATTTACCGTCGCAAAATCATTCATATCTTTTAGAAAGACCGTTGTTCGCACCACATCTGCAAACGTTGCGCCTGCTGCCTCTAAAATTCCTTTTAGGCTTTGCATCACCCGTTCGGTTTGGGCAGACACATCTCCTTCAACGATCGTACCCGTTTGCGGATCAAGGGCAATTTGCCCGGCCACAAACACGAGTTGACCTTGAGCCGCGATCGCTTGGTTATAAGGCCCAACTGGAGCGGGAGCCGCATCGGTACGAATAATCTTTCTCATAGTTTCGGGCGGAGTCCATAATTTCGGTACTGTAAATAATCGTGCAAAATGCGATCGTGGTCAAAGCACAGGTTTTTCGGAATTTCCCAAATATTGATCACTTTGACATCTTTGGCATCATCACCTGCTTTCGGTTCGCCTGTTGCGGTCGCGATGTAAACCATACTGATTGTGTGATGTCGCTCGTCTCGTGCTGGATCAGAGTACACCTGCAACAAATCGACTAGCTGAATATCTAACCCGATTTCTTCCATCGCTTCTCGCCGGGCCGTCTCTTCGGCTGGTTCGCCATAATCCATGAATCCGCCGGGAATTGCCCAACCATAGGGCGGATTGTGCCGTTCGATCAAAATGATCGGGCGCTCTGGGCGATCAATCATTTCAATAATGATATCAACCGCGGGAAACGGGTTTTTGTGATCCACAGATTTTCGCTCGTTGCAACGTTTCTAGAATAGTTGAAATCAGAATTTTGGGAGACTCGAATTCTGCGTCCATTGCCAGTTAAGACGGAGGCAAGACACAAAGAGATCGCCAAGTCATTGTATTCGCTAAATTATTGACTTCTTTCTTCTAGCCGATTTTCCCTTCCATATCCCGTGCTAGAGTTCACGCATCTTTAGTACTCTCTTCTTTGTCTATGCACTTCCCTCGTTCTAGTGGCGTTCTGCTCCACCCCACCTCGCTTCCCGGTCGCTTTGGAGTCGGTGATTTAGGCTCTGAAGCCCATCGATTTATCGATTTTCTGGTGCAGAGTGGGCAGCAATGGTGGCAAGTGTTGCCGCTAGGTCCGACCGGATACGGAGATTCGCCCTACGCCTGTTACTCTTCATTGGCAGGACACCCGTTGCTCATTAACTTGGAGCGGCTTCAAGAACGCGGACTGCTAGACGATGGAGATTTTGCAAATGTGCCAGAGTTCCACCCCGATCGCGCCGACTACGATCGCGCGTACGATTTCAAAATGCCGCTCTTAAGAAAAGCGTGCGAGGCGTTTAAGGCCCATGCTTCTGACTCAGAAAAGGAAGCATTCCAGCAGTTTTGTGAAAAGAAAGCATTTTGGCTCGATGATTATGCCTTGTTTATGGCGATCAAAAGTGAGCAGAAAAGCGCCAGTTGGCACACGTGGGAACCAAAACTGGCAAAACGTGACCCAGAAGCACTAGAGCAATGTCGCCATCGCCTCAGTGACGAGATTTTTTACCAGAAATATCTTCAGTTCGAGTTTTTCTGGCAGTGGGCAGACATTAAGCGTCACACCAACGATCGCGGCATTTCAATCATTGGTGACATTCCGATCTATGTCGCTCACGACAGCGCTGATGTGTGGGCAAATCCTGAGAACTTTAAACTCGACCCAGAAACGGGCGAACCGGAACTGATGGCAGGCGTCCCGCCGGATTATTTCAGCGAAACGGGACAACTGTGGGGCAATCCGGTGTACGACTGGGATTACCTTAAACAATCAAACTTCAAATGGTGGATTCAGCGCTTTGAAGCCATGCTCGATTTGGTGAACTATATTCGCATTGACCACTTCCGGGGGTTTGAAGCGTATTGGGCCGTGCCTCACGGAGAAGAAACGGCAATCAATGGCGAGTGGATCAAGGCTCCGGGCAAAGAGTTTTTTGAAGCCTTGAGACAGGATCTCGGAAACTTGCCAATTCTGGCCGAAGACTTAGGCACAATCACACCAGAGGTTGAAGAATTGCGCGACATGTTTGGCTTTCCGGGCATGAAGATTTTGCACTTTGCCTTTGGCTCGGATCCGGGCAATCCCTATTTGCCGTTCAAC
The DNA here is from genome assembly GCA_019359315.1 of Myxacorys californica WJT36-NPBG1. Taxonomy (GTDB): domain Bacteria; phylum Cyanobacteriota; class Cyanobacteriia; order Leptolyngbyales; family Leptolyngbyaceae; genus Myxacorys; species Myxacorys californica. The sequence continues at coordinate 7,791 of JAHHHO010000092.1, read as the reverse complement.
TATCAAACCAACTGCATGGTTTACACGGGAACGCATGATAACAACACCACGATCGGTTGGTACGAATCGCTCTCTGAACACGAGAAAACTAATCTGATGGATTACGTAGGCTGTATCAGCTCAGACGGTATTCATTGGGACATGATTCGGCTGGCATTAAGCTCTGTGGCAGCGCTCTGCGTTTTGCCGATGCAAGATCTCATGGGCTTAGGCGCAGAGGCACGGATGAATGTTCCAAGCCAGGCAAAAGGTAACTGGGCATGGCGCTATCGACCGGAGATGCTGAATGATGACATCCGCGATCGCTTAAGCACGCTCACCCGCATCTTCGGACGCGCCCCCGAACACTGGCAATAGTTCTGGCAATAGTTACTGGACGTTCAACAGTTTGTGAGTTTGCAGACTGATGCGCCATTCGGGATGCTGTAACACGTAGTCAAAAATTAGCGGTGTGGTTTGACTGCTCCACTCGGCTTGCAGATAGCGCAGTGTGGTCGAGGGAACCTGCCTCGACTGCTCCTCTGCCCACTCGAAATCGTCCGCTGTCGCAATCACAACCTTCAGTTCGTCCGCCTCGGGGTAAACGCTTTCATGAGGCGGCTTAAAGGGCTTGGGAGAAAGCGTCACCCAGTCAAACGTTCCGCTCAAGGGATGCGCACCAGAGGTTTCTAGGTGAACGCGAAGACCTTGGGCGTGAAGGGATTCTGTTAGCGGGGCGAGGTCGTGCATGAGCGGCTCGCCTCCCGTGATCACGACGATCGCAGGGTTGACTGCTTTCGCAGCGGCGGTGAGATCTGCGATCGCCATTGTTGGGTGCCGTTTTGGATTCCAAGAGTGCTTGGTGTCGCAAAACCAACAGCCCACATCACAGCCGCCCAAGCGAATAAAGAAAGCATTTGTGCCCGTCCAAGCCCCTTCTCCTTGGACAGAATGAAATGTTTCCACAATCGGAAGTTCTGGAGGAATGAGAGCAGGCATCTCTCGCATCGGGGATGGGTTAATCATCTTCATACTCCGCCCAAGAATTAGGATTCTCCGACACAGACACCTTTAGCTTCACGCCATCCGGCAGCATCTTTTTCGTCTTGTCGTGAATGTATTGAGCGATCATCTCTGCCGTCGTCTCATACTCTTCCGGCAACACTTCGTTCAAGACGCAATGATCCAACCCACCTTTAAACACATCTTTCTTTGCCCAGCGCAAAGTTCTAAAGTCTGTCACCATCACCGGATGCGGACAAAATTCTGACCTATTCAGCCGATGAGACGTTGCCTCCATCTTTACGGTGTACGTGTGTCCGTGCATCCGTCCACAGGGGCCGTCATAATCGCGAATCTGATGAGCCGCATTAAACGTAAATTCGGTTGTCACAGTCCATTTCGGCATAAGACAAATTTCAGTAACAAATTGAAGGGCAGGCTCCGTGCTATGTTGAATGCCAATTATCACAGAATGCGGAGTTCCATTCTAAAAGGTAAAAGGCAAAGATATGGAAACAAATACAGATGCAGACTCGCTCAAGCGAGTTTTTGGATTGCGGACGCTGGTGATTTATGGGGTGGGCGACATTCTGGGGGCTGGAATTTATGCCGTCATTGGAAAAATTGCGGGGCTTTCTGGATCTCTAGTTTGGGCTTCGTTTTTGACCGCAATGGTCGTAGCAGCGTTCACAGCGTTAAGCTATGCCGAGCTTGGCAGCCGCTTTCCTCAGAGTGGAGGAGTTGCAACGTTCGTGCATCGAGCCTTTCGCACCGATTGGCTTTCGCTCCTCGTCGGTTGGCTGATGTTCTGCACCTGTCTCGTTTCAATGGCAACGCTTTCTAGGGCGTTTGCAGGCTATTTGAATGCCTTTATTCCGGCACTTCCAGTCTGGTTGATTGTAATTACGCTGTTTGCTGCATTGGCGTTTGTCAACTTTAGAGGAATGCAGGAGTCTTCAGCGCTCAATATTGTCTGCACAACGGTTGAAGTTTCGGGTTTGATCATTGTGGTGTTGGTTGCGACTTTGTTTTTAAGCGGCGGAGGTGGAACGGCTGCTGCGTCTAGCTTGGCGACTTCTCCACCCGTCGGTTGGACATCGGTGGCTCAAGGAGCGGCGCTTGCCTTTTACGCCTTTATCGGATTTGAGGACATTGTTAATGTTGCAGAAGAAGTGAAAAACCCCGAACGCAATGTTCCCAGAGCGATCGTGCTGTCGTTGGGCATTGCTGGGATCATGTATATCTTGGTTTCTTGGCTGGCAGCTCAGGTGCTTACCCCCGCAGAATTGGGAGCTTCAGCCGCTCCGCTGCTAGATGTTGTGCGGCGATCGCAGCCCAATTTTCCTCAAGTTATTTTTACTGTAATTGCGTTATTTGCCGTGATGAATACGGCATTGCTGAACTTTGTCACCGCATCACGATTGATGTTTGGCATGTCACGCGATGGTTTAATTCCTGCTTGGCTAGGTAAATTGCACCCACGTCGAGCCACTCCTTATCGGACGCTGCTGGTGATTCTGCCGATCGTGATTGTTCTGGCGCTATCTGGAACGCTGCAATTCTTAGCTGGAACCACCGCAACGCTGATTTTATTGATGTTTTGTTTAGTCAATCTCTCACTGTTAATTCTGAAACGGCGAGAACCGCGAAACAGCGGGTTTCACGTTCCTATGTTGGTTCCTGCGATCGCGCTTTTGTGTAATTTGATTCTGATTGCATTTGCGTCTCAAGCCAGTTACGTCTTGGCAGCCGCATTTATTGGGATTGGATTGCTTCTGATTGTGGTTCAAAGGGCGTTGACCAAGGGACGTTCGCCCAGTACTTAGAGCAACTACCACCCCCAAGAGCCAGGTTCTCCTTTAAAGGGTCCAACCACATCGCTAGTGACCCAACCACCGTAGAAGCCTCCGGGTTGCGGCGTGACTTTCTCGCCGTTGACATAACAGGCGTCCATCGCTGCTGCGTAGAACGCCACGTAATTTCTAATCTCCACAAAGTTTGGAGTCGGATCAGAATAGTACCAAGCCACATCGATCGCTTCTTTGTCGCCGACTTTGACTGTGTAATAGCTTCCGTTTCCCTTCCATTCGCAAAAGGTCTGGCGAGAGGATGGGATCAAGTATTCCTGTTTAATGTCCTCTAGCGGCAGGTAGTAGGTCGGTGGATGGCTGGTTTCTAATACGCGAAAGGCTCTTTGGGTATCTGCGATCGTAACTCCATTAAACACAATCTGAATGCGTTTATCGGTCGATTCCAGCCGAGGCGGACGGGGGTAATCCCAAACGGATTCTTGACCTGATTCTGGAGCAATAGGTTTTGGTCGAAACATTGCATGTCACTAAAGGGCTTCAGTCTCTAGTGTAGAAAATTTGGGCGAAGATTCGATTTGAGGGGTGAAATTCTCATTGATGGTGAGTGCCGATCCGTTGTTAAGAATAGACTGGTTTATAGCGATTAGCCTTGCCAAGCTCTAAAGGGGTTCGCTGCCCGAAGTCCTTCGCGATCGATCGTTACTCGGTAGTGCCGTAGAGTAAGTCGGTATGACTCAAGCATTCCTTAGTAATGTCGTAGCGCAAGTCGATGTAGACATAGCGTAAGTCGATACGACCCAAGCGTTCCTTAATAATGTCGTAGCGCAAGTCGGTACGAATACAGCGTAAGTCGGTATAACCGAAGCATTCCTTAGTAATGCCGTAGCGCAAGTCGATGTGACTGAAGCATTCCTTAGTAATGCCGTAGCGCAAGTCGATATGGACATAGCGTAAGTCGATGTGACCCAAGCATTCCTTGATTAAACAACTGAAGCAGTAGAAAAAATGCTTTAGGTAAGCACGATTGACTCTGCCAAGCTCGAAGCGGTTCCTTCGGAGTTGCGCTCTGCTTCAATCACGAGATGAACGCACAGTTTTCTGGATCAGATTTCTAGCAATAAGGAAGTCAACATTTGGGGATCAAGGAACTCAGCATCAACTCTGGCTTAGAGATTGATAGAGCTGCTGAAGAGGAAAAAATGCTCTTCGATCTTTATCTTTAAGGCTATTATTATGCGAAAGTTCGCTATATAACACCCATAGGCAGCGAGTTATATAGATCCCGTCTGCCTAATTCTCTATTTTGGAGAGATATCATAGATACTCAATCTAGCTAATGTTCTAATTTGGGGTGCTATACAGATTAGCGTCTGCCTAAGATTCGGATTTAGGGTAGATAGACAGAACAGAAAGGGGAAAATCCATCTAATCACGAGTTAGCCTGAAATAGTTTTGTGAACGAACATAACAATGCCTAACGAAAGTTCAGATCAGTTCAGATCAGTTATGGGTTGAACCTGTCGGTGAAATCATCATCGCGCGAATCCGGGGTGTGGCGACAGCCCAACTCATACAGGAATGCCACAAGCGCATTGCAGCGTTACAGATTGACACTGACTACAAACGGATCATGTACGATGCTTTGGAGCTTGAGCGTCCACCCTTGGAAATTGTTCTCACGCAGCAAGGGTTAACCGACGCGCTAAAGCAAGCTGATATAAAAGTTGCGATAGTTGTACCAAACACTGGAATTGCTTACCTCTCTCGCCTTGCCTTTGGTGAAGCCAATCATCGCGTGTTTTACAACGATATTGCCGCCGCAATATCATGGCTGAACGAAGAAAACCTGTAAGTGCGATCGCATCTGGAGTTTTTGAGTAGGTGCGATCGCGTTTAAAGACAGACTGAAAGTTTTATTTGATCGCGTTGAGGTATGAGACGTTACAGCAAATTATATGAGTTAAATATGGATGGAGCCGAATAAAAATAATGTTAGGAGAAACCGATTTCAATTAGAACTGGTTGCGTTGCCAGCCGAACAACAGCCCCGTTACACATCGACCGTACGAGTGTTCTTCGTTGAGTTCGAGAGGTTATTAGAGGCAGGTGAACGGGGTCGTTAGACCGCTATGTATGCGACATAAGCTACAGGTTTTAATCAAATGAAGGCTAATCATTGGAGGTTCTAATTGGAACTTCTAAAGATTGCAGGTACAACCAATGCTTGAAGAGTAATGCTTGAAGAGTAAAGTGCGATCGCTAGATTCACGGTTTGAAATCTGATCTCGCGATCGCGTTCCCGTGTGCCAAAGGCATCGCATACTATCCTTCAATTTTGTCGGTTAACCGATTATTGGTCGCTTTAAAGGATTAATGTTGTTCACTCCTGAACTGCATCATTAGGTTGGCTCAAGGAGTGGTAATTTTCTGAGCAATCCTCACGAGTTAGGATTAGCGATCGCTTCAACTGAGAACTGCGCAATGTAAGGCTTTCTCTTGCGATGACATTAGCCCGTTAGAGCGACAAACAATGTCTTAATCAACAAAAATGCTCTGCAAGCTCCGCAGGATGTCTAGACGCGATTTGCGATCGCAAATCGTTCTATCCCCGCCAAATCTTGATGCACACCAATCCGTTTATAACTACCTTCAGCCTTCAGTAACTCAATCACCGCATCGGCTTGTCCTGACATCAGTTCAGTCATCCAGATGCCGTTGGGCTTGAGGAAATCGGGCGCGATCGCCACAAGTTGCCGAATGCAATCCAAGCCATCGACACCGCCATCAAGCGCGGCGTGAGGTTCATGCAGTCGAACTTCGGGCTGTAGCTCTAAAATCATCTCGCTGGGAATGTAGGGCGGGTTAGACACAACAGCACTGAGCTGCCCTTTGAGATGGTCTAACGGCTCAAACCAAGAACCTTGATAAAACTGGATGCGCTCAATCACTCCAAGATTGGCCGCATTCGTTTGTGCGATCGCCAACGCATCCGAACTTTGATCAACCGCATGAATCGTGGCACTAGGAAAAGCAAGCGCCAGTCCAATCGCGATCGCGCCGCTTCCGGTTCCCAAATCAACCCAGTGCCCCTTTTGGTGATCTTGTTTCGCCCGTGCGGTCGCCAAATCAATCAATAATTCTGTTTCCGGGCGGGGAATCAAAACCGCAGGCGAGACCTGCAAAGAAATATCGCGCCACGGCGTCATCCCCGCAAGGTATTGCACCGGAACCTGATCGCGAATCCGCGTTTGCCAAAGCTGCTCCAACTCATCCAACGACACAGAGAGCGCCACCTCATCTTGCGTCTTAAACGATTCCAACCGAAGAGAAAGCCGATCAACTCCTGCAAATTCCTGCAAGAGCCAATCGACTTCATCGGGGGAAATCGAGGCAGCACGAGCCGAAGCTTTTGCCTGCTGTCGCCACTGCCAAAGATCCGCACCTAAAACCATAAAACCTTCGTCACTCGTTACTTTTTCGCGGGGGCGGGTCGCGCCTGTTGGGGAGCGGCTCCTCTGGCGGGTTGCTGCGATCGCACGAATTCGAGCGACTCCCTCGATGGAATCAGCACCACTTTATCGAGTTGAGGATCATTTTCCTTCTTCAGCGCTTCCATCACGCCTTCGAGCGGAAAGACTTGAATATCAACAGTTGAAGCGACGTTAGGCTGCTGTTTCTTGAAGTTCTCTAATAGTGGGGATAAATCTTCCTTGTTAAAGAACATCGGAATCACAGACCGGTTGCCTTGCTGAATGGTCAAAAATCCCTTTTCTTTACCAGCCCGCGCCACGAACAACGGCGTTCCATTGAACTGATTGACCTTCTGACCCGATTGCTTCAACAACGCCAACGCCGACTCGACCTGCTGCTTAGTTGGCACATAGGCAAAGTCCAGCTTGTCCTTCTTACCCTGATTGGCTTGATTGAGTTGATACACTTCGGCTAGGGAAACCGGAACGACCTTCACCTCTTTAGCAAGACTCGGATTCTTAGATTGCAGCGCTTGCAAGAACGCTTGAGCATCGCGCTGACTGATGAAAACGCCTGCTACCGCACCCTGCTGACCTTTGGGCGGCGTTGCGACTAAAGGAGCACCCTGACCGTTTGCGATCGTAAACACTGGTACAGGCCGCAACTTCTGCGCAACTTGTTCAGGAGTCAAAGCAAGGGCACGGAACCCACCCGCTACCAATGACCCTACCAGCGTGCTGCCAACCAAGGTAACGGTTGTACCCCAACGAACCAATGATTTCATGATTACTCCTGGCTAAAAAATACACGTCTCGAGCAATTTAGTTGCGTTAGCTGTCCCATCGCTGTTTCAAAATCGAAGCACCGTACTTTGGCTAAACCCTTTCTTGGCTAACCTGTTTGAATACCTGCTGCTCAAATAGGTAAACCGATGCAGACGATAAATAACTGAAACAACGCCCATTCTATATTGAAAACTTCGGATCACTATCAAAGATAGGATTTACCAACCGGGAAGTGATAAAAGGGTTCAACTCTGAATGAATGACAGAATCAACGCTCCACAGGTTCCGGGTTGAACGAAGATTCAACTATAGAGATTCCCATTTCATCCCTCATGAGGGATGGATAGGACTTGGAAATAGTACCACCGATCCATTCACTTTAGCTGTTCAATACTGTTCGTGCTTACCTATCAAAGGCATCAGAATCATTGACAGCAAACGCCATACTCCAAGCTACAAACAGCATTCACCAAACTAAGCTATATCAAATCGAGACGATAGGATTTGCTGTTTCTGGCTCTGGTTCTCAGCACCAGCAAAAACAGCCGAAACCGAGAGATAACTTGTCAGGGGCTATAAAATTTTGGCGAGTTTGCGAGGCAGAGGACTGTTCTTCCGAACACTGCTACAACATTTGCCGATTTTGATGGATCGAGACGGCAATTCGAGGGAGGATCAATTACTTGAGCAGAAACAATTCGCGATTGCGACTGCTGCGACGCTTCTTGCGGTGTCTGCTGTGG
>JAHHHO010000091.1 GCA_019359315.1 Myxacorys californica WJT36-NPBG1 | reverse complement strand
TATTTCCCAAATTGTTGAGCAATCGTGGACGGCACAGCGACAAAGGGCAGCATGACTCGGCTACAGCGAACGTCGCTTACTTCTTCAGCTTATCTTTTTCCTTTCCGGGTAACTTGCCAAGTCGTGTGTGGAACCTGCATTTCTTTATGCGCAAATCTTTGTGACAGCAGTCAAGTTCTATCTTGCTGTGAGAGGCTGCCATGTTTTAAAAGATTTTGCTTCTCTTTGGGTTCTAAATCTTTATCTTCTAATAAGTGAATCCACTGTCGTATCAGTACACGTACTAGATGAAATTGCAACGTTAGCGCAACGTTGATCGTAACTGACTCTACGACGGAGATGTTTTTGAGACTTTAACTTCTATAGCTAGAAATAGTTCAAAACATTCAACGGTAGCGCTATTCCAAAAGTGTGTACCCAGAGTTTTAGATGAGAATTCGCACGTTGAGCTAGACGATCGGGTTGCAATTTTGCCTGTGTAAACTTTCACTCGAAAATAGCTTATGACCTTTTCAGCTATGTCTTCCGCAGGGCGTGCTGCGCTCTCGCGACGCGGCCTATTGAAATGGGGTCTTTATGGCGTTGGTGCTGCTGTAATGACGACCGTTCCGAAAACAGTGATGGCTCAAGCTAGCGCTAAATCTCTCACGTTTAACGCTGATGATATTGGCATTCTTAACTTCGCGCTGTTGCTTGAGGAACTTGAAGCGGCCTTCTACCCCGCTGCTTTGAGTAGCGGCAAAATTACCAACGCCAAGGAGATTGACTATCTTCGCGCTATTGGCAATCATGAAGCCGCTCATGTCAAATTTCTACGTCAAGTTTTAGGATCAAACGCTCTGTTTCAAACCCGTGATCTAAGTCTCAACAAGGCAGGATTAGCGGCTCTGTTACGCGATCGCAGCAAGATCTTAAATACGGCTGTGACGTTAGAAGACTTGGGCGTTCATGCTTACAACGGAGCAGGCCCGAGTTTGACGAACCCAACCTATCTTTTGGCAGCAGGTTCAATTGTCTCAGTCGAAGGTCGTCATGCCGCAGGCGTGCGATCGCTGCTCAATCGTCCCACGACGGAAACCGACTCGGAGCGGCTGATTCAGGACAGCGGCCTGAACGCAGATTTGAATCCAGTCAAAGGACGAGCTTACGACGAACTCTACACGCCCAAGCAGATTGTTGCAGCAGTTGCGTCTTTCAAGATTTTAAATAACCCGATTGGCGGTGCGCTCGTTGCGTAACGAAAGGAGTAACTCACCGATGAAACCTGTTATGAACCAATTGTCGAATTTTGCAAGCTTTCAAGTATTACAGGCTGCTTTCAGTCGTTTTTGTAGTCCATGTCGTCGGGTCATCACTTCCACTCCAGCGATCGCCGTGGCGGCATTGCTTGTATTGACCTCTTTGTTTATTGCTCCAGCGATACCCGCTTATGCCCAAACGGCGACCCTAACACCAAGGCAAGTCACTGAATACGCTCTAACACTAGAAAAGCTAGAAGCCGATTTTTATCGCCGTGCCGTTGCCGCCGCTCAGACAGGTGCTTTGAGAAGTGCTCCACAAGTGGCAAAAAATGCGCTGATTTCCTATGGACAAGACGAGGCGCAGCATGTCACTGATTTATCTGCGGTGTTACGTTCTATTGGCGGCGATCCGGATGCGATCGTGCTTCCGCAAAATCCGAATTACAGCGCTATTTTAGGACGAGATCCATTTGCTAATCCAACCGATTTGTTGCTCGCAGGACAATATGTTGAAGACCTCGGCGTAGCGGCTTACAAGGGGCAAGTGCAGAATTTGGTGGCAGCAGGCGAAGCAGGTAAACCAATTCTAGCGGCTGCGTTAGCCATTCACTCAGTCGAAGCTCGCCATGCGGCAGGCATTCGGTTTCTGCGACAAACGCTACTAGCCGCAGATGAGCGTCCTTGGATTCGTAGCGCAAGTAGTGTGATTTATAACGAAAATCGATCGGCAGCAACATCATCATCGTCATCACTGAAACAGATGGGTTCTACCTCCATCATTCCGTTCAGTTCTGAAGCCTTTGATGGGTATGCAACCGAATCAGAAGTGCTGGCCTTGGTACGTCCTATTTTAACGGTGGCATCCTCTCCAACACGGCCGAATTCAACCCAGACGGAGCCAATGCCCTCGACGAGTCAGCCAATCGAGAATTCAACCTCAGATGGTATAAGAGCTTTGTGGTAGAACCAAGCTAGCTCAAGAGCGGGCTGAAAGTCTGCTCTTTAAGGTAAACAAGGATGAGCGATCAGCAAATAGAATGAGATCTAATGCTGATCGCTCATCTACTGCCTGATTCGTTTTGAAGTACTACCGCCAACACCTTGATGCTTTCCCGCTTTCCTACCTCAACGACTTGCGGGGCGAGATTCTGGCGAGTTCTTATCTCGCGGTGAATAATCTTAACCGTGATTTTGTTGGGACTCAAGGATTTTCAGTCGTATTTCAACGGTTAGGACTAGAGACCGTAAAGCAGAAATTTCCCTTCTTCAAGCCTTATTTGGACCTAGTCCTTCAGCCGACATGCAACGCGTTTTACCTGAATCCGCTCTTGCTTCGAGAAGGCTCTCGGGTCGATCCACATATCGATCGCTCCCTAAGGTCATACTGCAAGACGATTGACCCACCTACGATCGTCAGTGTTCTCTATGTTCAGCTGCCGAAGGCATTGCAAGGCGGAGAACTGGTTTTACGCAATCACAAACAGCAGGTGGGACAGATTAAACCACAGGTCAACATGGTGGTTCACTTTCAAGGTGATTTAACCCATTCCGTCAATACTCTCAAAGTGCCTGATACTCGATTGAGTTTAGTCTGCGAACAGTACAGTCTGAGCGATGCTGAACTACAAGACATCCCAGAATTTACAGTAGAGTCTAGAGCCACAGCGTCAAAACGCGCTAAATCAGGTAGACAGACTTGAGGGCTGACGGCTAATTCCCCAAATTCCGGCCAGGAGAACCCACCCCATCAGGTTAATTCGAGCATCAAACAAGGTGATATCTAGCAAGCAGAATAGAGTGCAGGCGAAAAAAGCGGTGAGGAACGTGAAGTAGAGCCGTCGCTCCTCTGGACCTTGGCGAAGCCGATCGTTCCTGCTTTGAGCGAATCCACGGCGCATGAATAAGACTCCCTGAGCCATAATCCAGCCAACGAGTCCGTAGAGCAGTAAGGCTCCAGGAAACCCGGTTTCGGCGGCCATCATCAGAAACAGGTTATGGGGATGCCCTAGCCAATAGTGCATTTGCGACTCGTAGAGAGGGCTAAAACTCCGCAGTCCCCATCCGGTGAGTGGATGCTGCTCTGCTAGTGACCAAGCAAACTTCCACTGCGTCGATCGCAGTTGAGCAACGGGGCGATCGCTGTACAGTTGATCATTCAATCTCGCCCAAAAAAAACGGGGAACAACCGTCCGAAATCCTGTTGCTAAAGGGTCTGGAGCAAAGGCAGCACCAAGCATAGCTCCTGCGATCGCGCTGACCACTCCAACGACCCAATACCATTTTTGATACACCGCAAACGCGAGACAGGCCAGGAGTGCGATCGCCCATGCATTTCTGGAATTGGTGAGAATCAGCGCGATCGCATCGGTCAACACGATACTCGCTAACAAATAGTGTTGCTTAGAAGCCACACGTTTGCTAATCGCTTCAATCCACAGTCCCAGTCCCAGCACAAACACAATTACGTAGTAACTGGCAAGGACATTTGCATAGGCAAAGACGGATGCCATTCGTCCCGGAGGCGTTCCTTGGGGATCAATCGTCCATTCGACCAACCCGTACAACACCGATGGATTGCCGCCCCAATGCAAAAACAATTGAGCAAACCCAATCAGACTGACTGGAATCGAGGTGAGCAGTAAAATCCAGGCAATTCGACGCAGTTGATCTAGCGTCTGAATCAGATAGCTCAGGGCTGCAAAGACGACAAAGAATGGCAGAAAATTGAATATTCCTAAAAAAGCATCTGTGCGATTGCTGGCAAAACCAGCGGAAATCACCAGCCAAAGGCTTAAAATTGCGAATCCTCGATTTACGGGCTGACGGCTCAGCGTTTTATACTGCTTCTGCCAAATCACAAAAGACAGGACAAGCAACAATACGCCGCCCAGAAACGAACTGAACGGCAGCAGAAACAAGCCAATCTGAGCTGCATTCCACTGCCTGCGAAGCGTTGGCTCGGGATGAAGCTGAAAAATTTTCAAATCAGGAGACCTGAATAGCGGCTTAAACGGCTCCAAAACACTCCGATCGCGTCAGTCGAATCTGTGCCAGCGCAAAAATAGTCGGAATCACGCGACCATAATTAGTTGCGATCGCCCGCCAGCCTAAATCGGCTAAAAACCACATCCACAGCGCAGACCCCACAAACGCCATTGCCGCGCGAGTAGCTCCATATCTTGCAGTTGCGCCAGCCATACCCCGCCGCGCCATCTGAAGCGCCACATAGTGTTGAACCTGCCCAGCAGCGACTATCGTGCCTTGTGCGATCGCTTGTTGCGCCAACTGATACTGAGCAAAGTGGATCGCAAACTGTCGCGCAATCAATTGCAGCAACATCGGCTGAACAACCGAATTTACGGCTAAAGCGCTTCCTCCCTTCAAGACCAACGCCATCGGATCTTTCTGAAGCAGTAGGGGCAACTGTTGCACAAAAGTGGATTGAGAGAGAGACTGCTGAACCTGCCGCGACAGGGCGACCTGTTCAGACGCGGGCAATTGCTTCCAGGCTCGATGTAGCAGATGCAAGAAAATTTCTGCTTCAATATCGGTAGTCACCATCGAGTTCATGTAGGGCAGCTTCAAATAGCGACAAACTTGAATTAGGATTTGGCGATAGGTCACGTGTCCGGTTTGACGGCGTAGAACAGTCATGCCATCTGCCGCAAGAAAACGGAACCGATCGTCGATCGTATCTAACCAGTCCTCTCGGTGTTGGCTCTGCACGTCTAGAGGATGAGGCGTGTTAACGTAATCCAAAGGATTAAATTTGGGGCGAAACAGAATATCGGTTAATTCTTGCAACTCGTCGTCTGTTGCCAGTTCTAAAGCGTCTCTAAACTCATCCACTGCTAGACTTCCTCCAAATGCAGCGTGCGGGCAGTCCTTCATATTCTACACTCCACACTCAAACCTTGTGATTAGGATTGCGGTTGACCTTCATGGCAGATTCTTCGGCTGATATTGCGATCGTCGGTGCAGGTATGGCGGGCTTGACCTGCGCCCAACGGCTACACCGAGTAGGGCATCGTGTTGTGGTTATTGAGAAGTCGCGAGGGCTGGGCGGACGCATGGCAACTCGGCGACTCCACGGCACTCATGCGGATCATGGCGTTTGCTATCTCAAACCAAAAGATTCGTCGTTTAAAGCATTGCTTGAGAGTTTGGTAGGCCGAGGCACACTGAGAACCTGGACAGAAACGATTCACGAACTGGATGGTCAGGGAGAACTTCGAGCCCCGACGGAGCGATCGCCTCGATATGCATCCCCGACTGGCATTAGCGCGATCGCACGTGCGATCACGACCGATCTCAACATCCGGTTGAATCAGCGCGTCATCTCGATCGAGGCAACTAAGAACGGGTGGCGGTTGCGTTGTGAAGAAACCGCGATCGCGCAAGCTCCTGACATAACGGCGAGATTGTTAGTGATGGCAATTCCAGCCCCTCAAGCGGTGATGTTGCTGGAGGGATTGGAGTTAGACGAGCGCTATTTGAAGGCGTTGAAATCGGTCGAGTTTGCGCCATCAATTAGCGCGATCGCGCTCTATCCTCAAAGTCGTCAATCGGACGCTGAAGCATTGCCGTTTCAGGGCATTACTTGTCCTCTAGATTCAGATTTAAGCTGGATTGGATTTGATAGCTCAAAACAGCAGCACCCAGTGCAGCCTGTGTTTGTAATTCAAAGCAGCGCCGCCTTCGCTCATCAATTTTTTGAGGCTCCTGATCTTCAAGCCGTGGGCAAACAGTTGCTGATTCAAGCAGCTCAAGCCACTGTTCCTTGGCTGACCGAACCCGAAGTGTTGCAAGTTCATCGCTGGCGATATGCTTTCCCAGTCACACCACTCGCTCAGCCTTATCTCGCCGCTCAGACCGATTCGCCCTTAGTCTGCACGGGCGACTGGTGTGGCGGAAATCGAGTCGAAAGCGCTTTTCGGTCGGGAGCGGCAACCGCAGAATGGGTTTGCGATCAGTTGAGGTGATTAGGTCAGGGGTAGAGCAGTGATAAGAATCGAAGAGTTATTCTTGAGTAGTTTTTAAGAAAGCAGGGACGCAATGAGTGTTCCTGCTTTCATTTAGTAGGTTGTAGACCTGTTAGTGAGCTTCGATGCTGTGGAACAAGGGCGATACGATCGTTACACCTCAGATCTACAACCCTACTGTTTCATGCTTTCTACAGGCTGCAAGTTACACGGAGATTGCAACTTTAACCGCATCTGGATTGGCTTCTGGCGTATCTTTTTCAGACGGTGGCACGACCTGCCAGAACTTCGACAAATACTCCGACCAGTCCGCTAAAATGGCTTTCGCCTTCGGGCTACCTGTACGATCGCTGTGCGCTTGGATCAATTCCTTTAACTGTTGCTCACCCGCAGGCGTGCTCACCCGTTGCACCTTCACAATTTCAGGATTCACTTTTGCTTGGAAGGTATTATTTTCATCCAAGAAGTAAGCGAGTCCGCCCGTCATGCCTGCGCCCACGTTGCGACCCGACCGACCCAGAACCACTACGACACCGCCCGTCATATATTCGCAGCAGTGATCGCCCACACCCTCGACAACCGCTTCAGCTAGGGAATTGCGAACGGCAAATCGTTCCCCCGCTTGACCATTCGCGAAAAGACGACCTCCGGTAGCGCCATATAAGCAAGTATTGCCGATGATCACATTTCGAAAGGCATCATAGGTTACATCGATAGGCGGTTTGATCGCAATTTCGCCGCCGTGCATCCCTTTCCCCACATAATCGTTGGCTTCACCGACCAAGTTGAGCGTCATACAAGGTAAGTTAAATGCGCCAAAGCTTTGACCGACACTGCCTGTGTAGTTCAGCGTCACCTGACCGCCGAAACCAGAGTTGCCGTATTTCGCCGCGATCGCACCTGCTACTCGTGTCGCCACTGTCCGGTCTGTATTCACCACCACCACGTCTTTGGTCAAATTAGATTGATTGGCGATCGCCGATTGAACCTCGGCATCTGCCAGCAGATCATCATCGACCACATGACCATTACTGTGAACGGTTTCATGCTGAAGCCAACTGCGATCGTTGCGAGTATCAGGTAGCTGAGTCAGACAATCTAAATTCAACGTCTTGGTTTTAGTCAGTTCCACGCCTTCCCGCATTTTGAGCAGGTCAGCGCGTCCAATTAGGTCACCCAGGGATTGATATCCGAGTCGAGCTAATAGCGATCGCACTTCTTCGGCAATGAATAAGAAGAAGTTCACCACATGTTCTGGAGTGCCAGGGAAGCGCTTCCGCAGTTCTTCTTTCTGGCTAGCAACTCCGACTGGGCAGTTGTTGGTGTGACAAATTCGAGCCATGATACAGCCTTCAGCAATCATAGCGATCGAGCCGAAGCCGTACTCTTCACCGCCCATGAGCGCCGCCATGATGATGTCCCAGCCGGTTTTGATGCCGCCATCGACGCGCAGCACGACGCGATCGCGCAATTGATTTTCCATCAGCACCCGATGCACCTCGGTTAGACCCAGTTCCCAAGGGCTACCCGCATGTTTGATCGAGCTCAGCGGAGACGCACCCGTGCCGCCATCGTGTCCAGAAATTTGAATAATATCGGCATTTGCTTTCGCAACGCCTGCTGCGATCGTGCCAATTCCCACTTCTGCCACCAATTTCACCGAGACCTGCGCCTTGGGATTAATTTGATGCAGATCGAAAATCAGTTGAGACAGATCTTCGATGGAATAGATGTCGTGGTGCGGCGGTGGTGAAATCAGCGTCACTCCAGGCTTCGAGCGGCGCAACATGGCAATGTAAGGACTCACTTTTGGTCCTGGTAACTGACCGCCTTCACCCGGTTTTGCCCCTTGAGCGATCTTAATTTCAATTTGCTTAGCGCTCATCAGATATTCTGGCGTCACGCCAAATCGTCCAGACGCAACTTGTTTAATCGATGAATTGGCCGTGTCTCCGTTCTGCAAGCCTTTGAGATGCGGCAGGACAGGCGAAAGTCCTTGCTCTACATCGTTTAGCACCTTGAAACGAACGGGATCTTCGCCGCCCTCACCCGAATTCGATTTACCGTTTAGCCGATTCATCGCGATCGCTAGCACTTCATGAGCTTCACGAGACAGCGCTCCGAGCGACATTCCTCCAGTACAGAACCGCTTCACAATTTCTGTGGCAGATTCTACTTCGTCAATGGAGATTGAGGGGCGATCGCTCTTGAAGTCAAGCAAATCACGCAATGCCGTTAGCGGGCGATTAGCTAAATGACGCTGATACAGATCGTAATGATCGAAGCTCTTGGTCTCCACCGCTTTGTGCAAGTGCTTTGCGAGTTCTGGACTATTCATGTGGTACTCGCCTCCCGGACGGTACTGCACAAATCCAAAGTTCTCTAGTTTCTTCGTGGTCAGTTCTGGAAAGGCACGACTGTGGAACGACAAAACTTCTTGTGCCAGATCATTCACGCTCAGCCCGCCTAAGCGAGATGCGGTGCCACAAAATCCCATGTTCAACAGATCGCCGCCAATGCCGATCGCTTCAAAAATTTGTGCACCCTGATAGCTCGACAGCAGCGAAATTCCCATCTTCGAGAGAATCTTGAGCAATCCATCTTCAACCGCTTTGCGATAATTTGCCTGCACTGCTGTTAAGCTTGCTGCTTTAATTTTGCCGCGCTCCATCATCGTCTGCGTTTTCGGATCTGACCACCACGATCGCACACTTTCTAGCGCCAGATACGGACACACAGCACTTGCACCATAGCCGACGAGACACGCAAAATGATGGGTACTCCAAGCTTGAGCCGTATCAGCGACCAGCGACACTTTCATTCGGAGTCCCTGACGGATCAGATGATGGTGGACTGCACCTACGGCGAGCAAAGGTGGAATGTAGCTCTGCTCAGCCGTCAAACGAGCCGAGTTGCCGTTTTTATCTAAGCGATCGCTGAGAATCAAAATCTTCTGACCCGTCCGAACTGCTTCAGCCGCGCTCTGACACAATTGAGTTACAGCACGTCTCAGTCCTTCCGGCCCTTCTGCCACTTCAAATAGCGTTGATAAACTAGTCGTCTCAAATCCCGATTGCCGAATTTGATCTAGTTCAGGCTCACTCAGCACCGGAGATTCCAGCAGCAGCAAATTGGCATATTCTGGCTTTGCATCTAGCATGTTGCCGCGTCCGCCGAGCTGCATCGTCAGAGACATCACCAGCTTTTCGCGCAACGGATCGATCGCCGGATTCGTCACCTGTGCAAACCGTTGCTTAAAGTAGTCATAGAGGACGTGAGGACGTTCGGACAAAACAGCAAGAGGAATATCATCCCCCATACAAAACGTCGGCTCTTTTCCTTGTGCCGCCATTTCCTGAATCGTCATCTCCACATCTTCCGAGCTATAGCCAAACGCGGTTTGCGCCGTCAACAGCGCTTGAGTTTTAGCTTCTGCGGTGTCAATAAAGGTTTGAGATTGCAGCGATCGCCGATTTTGGCGCACCCAGTCTCCGTAGGGATGAACTGCCGCGACCCGCTTTTTCAGATCCCAATTTTTCAAAATCTCGCGAGACTCTAGATCAAACGCGATCGTCTGACCGGGACCGAGCCGCCCTTTCTCAACAATCTCAGCTTCTGGCAACTGAACGACACCCGCTTCAGACGCAACAACAAGATAGCCATCGCGAGTAATGCTGTAGCGGGCAGGACGCAACCCATTGCGATCGAGGCTTGCTCCAACTCGCTTGCCATCACTAAACACCAGTAGCGCCGGACCATCCCACGGTTCTTGAATGCCACTGTAATATTCGTAGAAATCCACGATTTCAGGATGCTCTAGCAAATCAGGCTGATTTTTATACGCCTCTGGAACCATGATCATCAGCGCTTCCATCGGAGTCCGTCCTGATCGCACCAGCAATTCTAAAACGTTATCCAAGCTGGCAGAATCGCTGTTCTCTGGATTGACGGTCGGCTTCAATGCCTCGATTTTTTCACCCCAGCAAGGATGCGCCAAATCTTCTTGTCGTGCCAACATCCAGTTGACGTTACCCAACTGAGTATTGATTTCACCATTGTGTCCGAGCAATCGCATTGGCTGAGCGAGCGGCCATTTCGGTAACGTATTGGTGCTAAATCGGCGGTGATAGACAGCAAATGCACTTTGATAAGCAGGATTTTGAAAGTCCTGATAAAATTCACCCAAGACTTCTCCCCGCACCATGCCTTTGTAGACGATCGTGCGACTAGAAAACGAGCAAACGTAGAACTCTTCCAGTCCAGAATTTGAGTCTGCCGCTTCTTTCGCGATGGCGTTTTCAATGCGCTTGCGAATCAAATACAGCTTCCCTTCTAAGTCATCCCCCCGAAGCTGATCTGACTGAACCAGAATCTGCTCGATCTGAGGCTGGTTCTCACGGGCTTGAACGCCTAATACATCGGGATTAACCGGAAGTACTCGCCACCCTAAAACCGATAATCCTTCCTCAGTGACAACTTGTTCCACCACCTGACGAGACAGTGCCGCGGTTCCTACGGAGTTGCGCTCTGCCCCAATCGCGTCAACCCGAGGCAAAAACATCATGCCTACACCCACGCCCTCAGACGGCAACGATATCCCTGTCGAGGTCGCCCATTCATTCAGAATCGCCCAAGGAATTGCCGTCATCACTCCTGCGCCATCTCCAGAATCGCGATCGGCGCTACATCCCCCCCGATGCTCCATACAAGAAAGCGCAGTCAGCGACTTCAACACCAGATCGTGGCTTTCTCGTCCCTGCTGATCCGCAATAAAGCCCACACCGCAGGCATCCCGCTCTTCCACAAGCCACCGCTGACCTGCATATGTCGAGTTTTGGTGATCCTGCGATTGATTCTCAGATGTTGCACTTACGTTAGTCATGGGATGGTTCATTCCACTCATTTCAATGAAAAAAGATGTAGTTGATGGCTAGGGACGGGGAAGGCGCTCACGCTGGTAGCAACGTAAACGATTAGGTTAAGGGCTGATTTCGTCAGAAACTTTATATGAAGAGAATGCCGATCAAGATCACGTAGATCCAACAATCGAGTAAAAAAAACTGCTAGTCAAGCCCTACTATTCATACACTTGGCAACGAAGAGACATTTAGTTCATCGAATCTTCAGTATCACACCGCTTAGGCAATTCAGGTTTCCTGCTAAGGCTGCGCTTAGAATTTAGTAGCTCTATCAAATCCATGTTAGAAATGCCCTCAATCCCCTAAAATTTGCCAAGCGTTCTTGTAAAGCTGCACTTGAGGTAATCGTAACCGTCAAAACTCAATGGAGCAGCAGTAGATCAGGGAGAGGAGTATCCTTCAGGCAACTTCGCCGACTTTTTATAAAGGTTGAGTTAAGAATATTATAAAAAATTTATTGGCATAGCAATCCCCATCTGCCAACAAGCATGTAACGCTATCTTGACAATCTCTGTCGTGGTTTAGAGATTTGGAACAATCAACGCTTCATGGCCCTTTGAAGAAACCGTCGCGTTGGAACTCTTTGCCGTATCGATTCGACAGCACTAACAATCTGTAACTTCAAGTACAATACGCGGCGGCGATCGTTGAATGAGTTTCGAGGCTTTAGAAAACGTTGTGGTTAAGATTGACATTCTCAAACAGATTCGGTTGAACCCTCTCAAATCCTTGATTCTAGGGAAAACATTCCCCTCAAAGGTGGCGCTCTTGATGCTCGGCACGCTGCTTATTCCACTCCCCGGTCGAGCAGATTCTCCTGGCTCTACTCCTCAACCAACGTTAAGCCCAAGACCTCTGCCAAAGCGTTCGGTTTCTACTCCTCTCTCTACTTCTACTCCCCTTTCTACACCGTTTGGCAACCGTCAAATTGTTCTCAATGGTCAACCGTTTTATGGAGCCTGGACTCAGTGGCAAGCTGGCAGTAGTTCTCGCATTGGCATCAGTGATGCTGCCTTGACTCAGCGTTTTGGAGTTCAGCTTCTTAGCACAACGAATGTGAGCCAGCAGCCAATTCAGTGGTTCTCAGATGCAACAACTCTTCCGACGCGTGCCGATTCAACCTCTCGCTACCTTGACATCACAGAGCTTGCTCAGAAAAATGGCTGGCAGTTGCAGGCTGATGGCGATCGCTTAAACATCGCAACTCAACCTGCGAAGGTTTTAGCCATTCGTCAAGAGCAGCAGCCCTGGGGCGATCGCATTACAATCGATCTCGATCGATCGGCTCCTTGGCAAGTCGATCCCCAAAGTCTCGAATTTCTACTGACTCTAAATGCTCAACTTGGCTTTGCTCCTCCTCAAGTCTTTAAGTCAAGTCCTGCTAACAAAATCCGAACGCTAAAAATCGAAACATCACCGGCTCAAACTCGCTTGAGAATTGGTATTCCCTGGCGCGTACGTCCACAAATCACTACTCAAGCTAATCGCATCATTATCGATGTCGGGACTCCTTACCTAGCTGCAAAGGACATCGCCTGGCTACCCGGAGTGCGATGGCGGCAGCAGTACATTGCGGTTGGAAATGCCCAGTTCCCCACCGTTTGGTTAGAAGTCAATCCTAAGCAGCCCCAGTTGAGCTTTCGTCCAGTGCTGTCCAACGCAGATAGAGTTCCAGGGACTGCACCGTTGTTGCGAACGGCTCAGCAGACAGGCACGATCGCAGCAATCAACGGGGGCTTCTTTAATCGCATCAATCAGCTTCCACTCGGAGCCATTCGCCTCAATAATCAGTGGCTATCTAGCCCAATTCTGAGCCGTGGCGTCGTTGCTTGGAACACCGATGGCAAGTTAAGGGTCGATCGATTGGTGCTGCAAGAAACCGCGATCGTCTCTAACCAGCGCTTTCCCTTAACAACTCTTAACAGTGGTTATGTTCAAGCTGGAATTGCCCGTTATACTCCCGCATGGGGCACTTCTTACACCACCCTCTCAGACAACGAAATCTTAGTTCCTGTTCAGAATAATCAAGTTATTGAGCAAACCACTGTAGAAAAAGCTGGAAGTCCGGCTTCAATTCCCTCAAACGGATATTTACTTGTGCTGCGGTCAAATCGAAGTGCCACCAGTTCTTTTCCAGTAGGTGCGCCTGTTCAACTTGAAGTGAGTCTGACGCCTCCCGATTTAGCCAACTACGCAACTATCCTTGGCGCAGGGCCTCTACTCCTCCAAAATGGGCAGACTGTATTAGATGCCACAGCAGAACGATTTAGTAAAGCTTTTATTGAAGAGAAAGCAGCCCGCAGTGCGATCGGACAAACGCTCGATGGCACAATTCTGATTGTTGCCATTCAAGATCGAATCGACGGAGTCGGCCCAACGCTAGGCGACACTGCCAATATCATGAAGCAGCTTGGCGCGACCAACGCCCTGAATCTAGACGGCGGAAGCTCGACAACACTGTATCTGGGTGGTCAGATCCTTGACCGTCCTCCCCAATCAGCTGCTCGTGTCCACAATGGCATCGGCATCTTTTACCAGCCCTAATCTCTTTGACACATGAGAATAAAGCCGATTTGAAGCTCAATAAAGACTTGGTAAAATTCTTCTAAACTGTCCAATTTCCAGTGGTGCCCATCAAAAGCGTTTGCTAGTCTTGATGGGTGGAAAAACGAATCCAACATGAACCCGAATATAGGGAGGAGAGGAACGGTGGTACAAGTTAAAGAAATGGCGCAAGCTCCTACATTGACGCTATCTCCGTCTACAGTGAAAGGCGCAAGTGCAACAGAACTGCGTCCTTGGGGTTCATTTACAATTCTAGAAGAAGGACGAGGATACAAAATCAAGCGAATTGATGTAAAACCTGGACATCGCCTTAGCCTTCAAATGCATCACCACCGCAGTGAACATTGGATTGTAGTCTCAGGAACTGCCAAAGTCGTCTGCGGTGATGCAGAACTTACGCTTGGCAGCAATCAATCAACTTATGTGCCTCAATGCACTGCCCACCGGCTAGAAAATCCTGGAGTTATTCCTCTCGTTCTCATTGAAGTTCAGAATGGCGAATATCTTGGCGAAGACGATATTGTCCGGTTCCAAGACGATTACTCCCGCGCTAGTAAGCCGTAGTTAAGCACAGTTCAATACTTTAGTATTTCTTTTCTTTAGATATTTCTTTGAAGAGGCAATCAAAATTTTGACTGCCTCTTCTTGGTTTTTAGTCTACTTCTTGATTTGAAGTCTTAAGAGCGATCGCACCAAGATAGGATTAGAGCCTAGAAGCACTACTGATGGTTATCATGATTCAGATCAGCGATTCTGCACGTGAGGAGATCATTCGCTTACAAGCTAAACAATCTGCTCCAGACGCCTTTCTTCGCCTCAAAGTTAAAACCGGGGGCTGC
Source organism: Myxacorys californica WJT36-NPBG1 (assembly GCA_019359315.1). Taxonomy (GTDB): domain Bacteria; phylum Cyanobacteriota; class Cyanobacteriia; order Leptolyngbyales; family Leptolyngbyaceae; genus Myxacorys; species Myxacorys californica. The sequence goes on along the minus strand of JAHHHO010000091.1, from coordinate 5,516 downwards.
TCCGGACTGCTCTACGTTACCGAATTTGACCGTAATCTTCAACCTCAGGACCAGGTGCATCACTATCAGGGCATTAATATTGCGATCGATGCTCAGAGCGTAGAATATCTCAACGGGTTGGCTCTTGATTTCTCTGAGGACCTGATGGGTGGCAGTTTTCGCTTTCATAATCCCAAAGCAACAAAAATCTGTGGCTGTGGTGTCTCATTTGCAGTAACAGAGAGCTAGAATAGGGAATCTACTGTCTTAATCTGAACGCAACGCAATTCTAAATTGAATTTAACTGAATAAAAACACTTGAGAAAAGTGTTTGACAGTTGCGCTGCCAGGTTGATATGGTTAGTATTTGTTAAAAGTTGGAACAGGTAAAAACTGCGTACTCCATAACATGCCCACTATCCAGCAACTCATCCGTGACGAGCGCTTCAATGCTCGTAAGAAAACCAAATCTCCGGCTCTCAAGAGTTGCCCTCAACGTCGTGGCGTTTGCACAAGGGTTTACACGACAACTCCGAAAAAGCCTAACTCGGCGCTGCGTAAAGTTGCACGGGTTCGCCTGACCTCCGGTTTTGAAGTAACTGCTTACATCCCTGGCATTGGGCACAACTTGCAAGAGCACTCTGTAGTCATGATTCGCGGCGGTCGTGTGAAGGATCTGCCTGGCGTTCGTTACCATATTATTCGCGGTACGCTCGATACGGCTGGAGTGAAAGACCGCAAGCAAGGTCGTTCTAAGTACGGCGCAAAGCGTCCAAAAGCGGCATCGTAGTTTGAATCGTGCTAGTACCGATTGTTAAACAGAAACCTCTAAATTTGGATTATCCAAGTATGGGGTCTGTTTACTGGCGATTATCTAGAACTCGAAAGTGATTCTAAGATTGCTAATTGAAACCTCTTAACTAATTGTTCAATTTCTCTTGAAGTGAAGGCTCACTATGTCTCGTCGCGTCGTCATCAAAAAGCGTCCTATCCCCGCAGATCCAGTTCATAACTCCCGTCTCGTCACAATGATGGTTCGGAGAATTATGAAGAGTGGCAAAAAGTCCTTGGCGTCTCACATTGTCTACGATGCTTTCGAGACAATCAAAGAACGTACCGGAACTGAACCGTTGGAAGTGTTTGAGCGGGCAGTAAGAAACGCAACCCCCCTAGTTGAGGTGAAGGCGCGTCGGGTAGGTGGTGCAACTTATCAGGTCCCGATGGAAGTGCGAACCGATCGCGGTACTGCATTAGCATTGCGGTGGTTGATTCAATATGCAAGGGCGCGTTCAGGCAAATCGATGGCAACCCGATTGGCGAGCGAACTAATGGACGCAGCAAATGAAACTGGAAGCGCAATCCGCAAGCGCGAAGAAACGCACCGAATGGCAGAGGCAAACAAAGCCTTCGCACACTATCGGTATTAAAAAGTATAGAATCTTAATAGAACGGTAGTGTGATTTTGACTATGCAACAGATGCTAAGGAGGTAGCTGTGGCTCGTACCGTCCCGCTCGAAAGAGTACGGAATATCGGAATTGCTGCGCATATTGATGCGGGTAAGACAACAACAACAGAACGGATTTTATTTTATTCCGGCATCGTCCATAAGATTGGTGAGGTCCATGAAGGTACTGCCACGACAGACTGGATGGAGCAGGAGCGGGAGCGGGGAATTACCATTACTGCTGCTGCCATTAGCACCCAGTGGACACGTCGTGATTCGGAAAAGCCGACTCAAGTTGGAGAAGGCGAACTAGAACACAAGATCAACATCATTGACACTCCTGGACACGTAGACTTCACGATTGAAGTGGAGCGTTCCATGCGGGTACTGGATGGCGTGATCACTGTGTTCTGCTCCGTTGGAGGTGTGCAGCCTCAATCTGAAACCGTGTGGAAGCAGGCGAATCGGTACAATGTGCCTCGCCTTGTGTTTGTGAACAAGATGGATCGGACCGGAGCTGACTTTTATAAAGTCTATGGGCAGGTGCGCGATCGCTTACAGGCAAACGCAGTTCCCATTCAAATTCCAATCGGTGCTGAAGATCAGTTCAAAGGCATCGTTGATTTGGTGCGGATGAAAGCTTATATCCACAAAGACGACCTAGGGCGTGAGATCGAAGTTACGGATATTCCCGCTGACTTGAAAGATAGAGCAGAAGAATTCCGCGTCAAGTTGATTGAAGCTGTGGCGGAAACCAGCGAAGACTTGATGGAGAAATACTTTGGTGGAGAAGAGTTCACCGAAGCCGAAATCAAAGCTGCGCTTCGTAAAGGCGTTATTGACAACACAATCATTCCGATGCTGTGTGGTTCTGCCTTTAAGAACAAAGGCGTTCAGCAGATGCTCGATGCCGTGATCGATTACCTGCCTGCTCCGATCGATGTGAAGCCTATTCAAGGTATCCTGCCATCGGGCGAAACGGCTGAGCGTCCACCTAAAGATGATGCTCCGTTTGCAGCCTTAGCCTTCAAGGTGATGACCGATAAGTTTGTAGGCCGTCTCACCTTCGTGCGAGTTTATTCTGGTGTGCTCGCTAAAGGGAGTTATATCTACAACTCTACAAAGGGTAAGAAAGAGCGCGTTTCTCGTTTAATCGTCTTGAAAGCAGATGAGAGGATCGACGTAGATGAGTTGCGGGCAGGTGACCTAGGCGCGATTCCTGGTTTATCTGATACCTTGACGGGCGATACTCTCTGCCCCGAAAACGACAGCATCATTCTTGAGTCATTGTTTATTCCTGAACCCGTAATTTCTGTGGCGGTAGAGCCAAAAACGAAAGGTGACATGGAAAAACTCTCTAAGGCACTCAAAGCTTTATCTGAAGAGGATCCAACTTTCCGCGTCAACATTGATCAGGAAACGAATCAAACTGTTATCGCGGGTATGGGTGAACTTCACCTAGAAATCCTTGTAGACAGAATGCTACGGGAGTTTAAGGTTGAGGCAAACGTGGGTGCACCTCAAGTTGCTTACCGAGAAACCATTCGTCAGCCAGTTAAGGCAGAGGGTAGATTCGTTCGCCAAAGTGGTGGTAAAGGCCAGTATGGTCACGTTGTGATTCAAGTTGAGCCTGGTGAAACAGGTAGCGGTTTTGAGTTTGTCTCTAAAATCGTTGGTGGCTCGGTTCCCAAAGAGTATATTGGTCCGGCGGAAGCAGGAATGCGTGAAGCGTGTGAGTCTGGCATCATTGCTGGATACCCGCTCATTGACATCAAAGCCACCTTAGTTGATGGCTCTTATCACGACGTAGACTCCAACGAAATGGCATTTAAAATTGCTGGATCAATGGCAATCAAAAATGGCGTTATGAAAGCTTCGCCTGTGCTGCTCGAACCGATGATGAAGGTCGAGGTTGAAGCACCAGAAGACTTCCTTGGAACTGTTATGGGCAACCTCATCTCCCGAAGAGGTCAGATTGAAGCTCAGGGCGTAGAGCGAGGTATTGCTAAAGTAACGACCAAGGTTCCGTTGGCAGAGATGTTCGGATATGCTACGGATATTCGGTCAATGACTCAGGGACGAGGAACTTTCACAATGGAATTTAGCCATTATGATGAAGTACCTCGTAACGTTGCTGAGACGATCATTGCAAAAAACAAAGGGAACGCTTAATCAGGAAGAGGAACTGTAACTCATGGCACGCGCAAAGTTTGAACGGACTAAACCCCACGTTAATATTGGAACCATCGGTCACGTTGACCACGGTAAGACTACGCTAACGGCGGCGATCACGATGACCCTCTCTGCTTTGGGTCAAGCAGCAGCCCGGAAATACGAAGATATCGATGCCGCTCCTGAGGAGAAGGCGCGCGGTATCACCATCAACACGGCTCACGTGGAGTACGAAACCGAGGCTCGTCACTATGCTCACGTGGACTGCCCGGGTCACGCAGACTATGTGAAAAATATGATCACTGGAGCCGCTCAGATGGACGGCGCAATTCTTGTGGTGTCTGCGGCAGATGGTCCAATGCCGCAAACCCGCGAACATATTCTATTGGCTCGTCAAGTCGGCGTTCCTCGTCTGGTGGTTTTCTTGAACAAGAAAGACATGGTAGATGACGAAGAGCTACTGGAACTCGTCGAACTTGAAGTTCGTGAACTGTTAAGTTCTTACGAATTTCCTGGTGACGATATTCCGATTACTGCTGGTTCTGCGTTACAAGCTGTAGAGACCATGACGGCTAACCCAAAGACCAAAAAGGGTGAAAATGAGTGGGTTGATGGCATCTATGCGCTAATGGATTCTGTGGATGATTACATCCCAACTCCTGAGCGCGATGTGGATAAGCCATTCTTGATGGCGGTAGAGGATGTCTTCTCGATTACAGGTCGTGGTACAGTTGCGACGGGTCGTATTGAGCGTGGTACGGTTAAGGTGCAAGATGAAGTTGAACTCGTTGGCATCAGAAAAACCCAGAAGACGACTGTAACGGGTATCGAGATGTTCAAGAAGAGTCTCGATCAAGGTATGGCAGGTGATAACGCGGGCATTTTGCTCCGGGGTCTCAAAAAAGAAGATATCGAGCGTGGCATGGTGCTTGCTAAGCCTGGTTCGATCACACCTCATACCAAGTTTGAGTCTGAGGTGTATATTCTGAAGAAGGAAGAAGGTGGACGTCATACTCCGTTCTTCCCAGGATACCGCCCTCAGTTCTACGTGCGGACAACTGACGTAACGGGGACAATCAGCGATTTCACCTCGGACGATGGCGGCAAGGCAGAAATGGTAATGCCTGGCGATCGCATCAAGATGACAGTGGAACTAATCAACCCGATCGCGATTGAGCAGGGAATGCGCTTTGCAATCCGCGAAGGGGGCCGCACCGTTGGTGCAGGTGTCGTCGCAAAGATCTTGAAGTAGTGATACATCCCTAGCTTGAAGCTATCAGTGGCCAACCTATTTTGGCCGCTGATAGCTTTTTATGAGTGTTATATGTACATAGCAACGCTCTACCAAGCAGTGTTATGTAAGTTTGAACCACGAAAATTTGAGTATTAATTCCAATGGCAACTATTCAGCAGCAAAAGATTCGAATTCGTCTGAAAGCATTTGATCGCCGCCTCCTTGATACATCTTGCGAAAAGATTGTAGACACTGCAAATCGTACTAATGCAACTGCGATCGGTCCAATTCCACTTCCAACCCGTCGTCGAATTTATTGTGTTCTGCGATCTCCCCACGTCGATAAAGATTCGCGGGAACACTTCGAGACGCGCACTCACAAGCGGATTATTGATATTTATCAGCCGTCTTCAAAAACGATTGATGCGTTGATGAAGCTTGATTTGCCTGCGGGGGTTGATATTGAAGTCAAGCTGTAAGCTTGTTCAATGTTCGATATTAGAAGGATGTATGGAGGTTTTATCACTCTGTGCATCCTTTCAATCTTTTGAGAGAAAGTTTGGCGTTGCTGAATGAGAAGATGAATTAGCATGGAATCGGCACATCTCGAAATTTGAGGTAGTGCAAGAGTAATCGAATTGAGTGCCTGAGCATCTCAACCGATTTCGAGTAGCACAAGGTTTTG
>JAHHHO010000090.1 GCA_019359315.1 Myxacorys californica WJT36-NPBG1 | reverse complement strand
TAAGTGCATCAGGTGTTTGAGTTGCTCTGTACTCTCTTGAATTTCGATGCGGCTGACTCCAACCATCCCTTTGCCTCAAACGCGACTGCTATTATCTGTAGCATGTATTGATCCACTTGGTATGAGAGCGGGTTGGCAGACTGAGATTGTGGGATCGCTTGGGTTGATCTTGTTCTGCAACGGGTTGGCAGATCCTAAGCTTTTTTGTAGTTGATCGGCTGCGATCTCCTTGAAGAGTTAGAGCGGGTTGGCAGTCTGAGGTAGTCGGGTCTCTTTCAATACAGCTTCATCTGCAACGAGCTTGAAGAGTGAGCAAGGGTTGGCATGAGACTACGACCAAATCCCTCTCTTCTAGCCATAGGAAACCTAACCCAGAAATTTGGGTTAGAGCATGTCTGAAACGGTCGGCAGTCTAAATATCGAGCTACGCCTTGAAAAATCGGCATTCGATCGCGACCTTCAGCAGTTGCGATCGCTCAAGGGCGGACAGATTGCATTTGCGGCAACTCTTGACACACGGGCACTGCGGCAGCAGGTCAACAATCTCTCCCAACTCAAGCCTCAGATCCAGGCGCAAGTTGCGATCGCGAACCTCAACGCAGTCGAATCGCAGCTTAAAACACTGACGCGCGATCGCCGGGTTCGCGTTGGCATTGATCTCGACACCACAGGGTTTGAGCAATTAGACGCCCGCTTGGGTCGGATTGCATCCAGAAACGTCAGCATCAATGTTCAGACGAATGATGCTGCGATTGATTTGCTCAATGGCAAGTTAAATGCATTAACAGATCGCACGATTAGCGTCGGCATTGCGATCGATGAATCCGGGATAAGTGCTTTAGAAAAACGCTTAGGGCAGTTTGGCGATCGCTCGTTTAAGGTGACAGCCCAGGTCGACGATTCGCGGCTCACAGCACTGAACAAGCACTTAGACCTGAAAGTTAAACACTTCAACCAAGTCAACAACTTATTCAAATCATCACCGCTCACCCCACGGGTTGATTTCTCAGGACTAGATGCGCTTGATCGGCGGCTGGGCGACTTCAAGAATCGCTCGATTGATATCAAAGCCAATATTTCCGATGTCCGGCAGTCGATTACCCAACTAAAGCAAGAATTATCTGGCATCCAGATTCCCGTCACGGTTCGCACTGCCAACGGTGCAAACGCCTCGGCAGCGCAAACCCTCACCCAGAAGGTCGCAGTCGATTCCTCTGGCATTGAAACTGCCATCACTAAGAGCCTCAACAGCTCGTTCCAGGGATTCGAGAAGAATTTAGAAGGTGCGATCGGCAAAATCGGCAAGGGCAACATATTCGGTGGTTCAGCGAGTGCATTAACCGCACCACTGAAACTCGTCACAGGCGTGCTCGGCAACGTGTTTTCTGGCATTGGGTTGGGCGTTGGGCAGCAAATCAGCAAGGATTTGGGCACGGGCATTTCTGAGGGCATTGATGCTCAACTTGCACCCATTATTGGTAGCTTCCGACTCGTTGGACGCGAGCTGGCCTCAAGTCTCACGAAAGAATTAGTCGACAGTTTGGGGCAGGATGCTGGACTGGTTCAGAACGTGATCCAAGAGTTAGTTGGCAAGAATAACATCTTGGTCGAATCCGGGTCAGTGCAATCACGCCAGCGCCAACAGCAGCAGAGCAGCACGGTTGAAGCGACACGGTTCTATCAAGCTGAGGCGGCAAATGCTGACCGTCCCCAGATTCGAGCCGAGCAGCAAAAATTAGCTCAGCAATTTGCCACTGTTCAACAATTGCGCGATCGCACCTCGCAGAAAACCGAAGTGGTCGCGAATCGGCTTGGGGCACCGCAAGTTAAGCAGAATATTGAGAAAGCCCAGGCACAGCTCAAAGACAATCAGAAAACTGCCACCGAATTAACTAAGAAAATTAAGGCAGAACTCGCAGGCATTGAAGCCTCGCAACAATCTCTCACGGACCTGAAATCGAGTGGCACTGCCGACGCTGCCCAAATTGCAGAGGTTGAGAGCAGCATCGCCCAGAAATCGACTAAATTATCCCAACTGCAATCGGAACTCAAATCCACCTCGAATAGCAGTAAGCAGGTTGCAGACCGGATTACGCGCCTGACCACTTCACTGGGCGAGATTAACAAAACGGCTGAATCCTACTTCAAAGATGAAGTCGAGCGCATTGTTGAGATTGAAGACAAGCTCGCGGTGGCCCAGCGCCAATTACAGCAGAAGTTGCAGCCGTTTGAAGGACTCGAAGCCCTCGGCCTAATTCGCACACCTGAAAGTATTGGGGCTGAAATTCAGACTCGAAAGCAGTCGCTCGGTGGTTTGCAGCAGAAACAATCGGCACTGAGAGAGAGCAGCCGAGCGGATGCCCAATCCATCGACCAGATTAGAGGACTGAGAAACCGAGAGCTACAGCTTCCTGAATCAGAGCAAGACCAAGCCAAGATTAAATCAATTGAAGCAAAAATTCTTCAACTGCAAGAGCGCCAAGCACAACGGAAAGTCTTATACGAAAATATCAGCGAAGCGATTGCACGGGAAGAAATACAGCTCAAATCGCTAGCGGCTCAGAGTGCTCAGCCTCTAGCGGTGAAGTCAAAAGCGAATGGACTGACGGCTTCCCTCAATCAAGTCATTAAAGAGGAACAGCAGACCAATCAAATCATTCAGGATGCGATCGCGGCTGGCGATGAAGATAGAGCACGACAACTCTTACGAGGCAGAAAGCAGCTCCAAGAGAGGCAACAAGCCATTCGAGAACAGCTTGCCCGATTAGGGGTTGATGCTAAGACCTCAGCCACCCGTGCCCCATCTGCACCCGCTCCTAAAGTTGAAGGCACTCAGCTCGCCACACCGCTTGGAAAGATTGTGCAAGAGGTGGCGCAGATTCGGGGTGAGTCGGTACAAGCCGCTGATGTGCCCAAGATTGTCGTTAGTGATGAGGAAACAACTGCCAAGGGCAGAAATGCAGCATTTCAAAGTGACAAGAACTCGATTCTGCTGTCATCAAAACTGAAATCAAACCTTGATCAAGGGACAGTTAGCGCCGAAGAATTTCAAACCTTAGTCCATGAAATTGAGCACGCCTTCCAATTTGATTTTGGGCGCAAAACTCGTGCTCAAGCTGCTCAGTCAGATGGACTGCTAAAACCAAATGCTGACGAACTTAAACAGTTTGGATATCGCATTGAAGGCTCAGCCGCAGGAAAGGGCAGCGTTGAAGCAGAACGCCAATCTAGAAAGCTCGAAGCAGATGCCTATACCTTCGCGGCTCGCAATGCTCCCAAAATTCAGTCAGCAATTAAACGCGATCGCACGGTCACAGGGTTTGAGGATGCTGTTGGTATCGGCGGCGGCAAAGTTGACAATAGCTTGCTGCAAGCTCAACTCACTGGGCTAAAACAGCTCAAAGCCATTGCTCAATCTGCCACGGTCGATTTAACAGAAGAGTTTGACGCGGCCCGCGCCTGAATTAAGGCTCTATCTGACGAATTTGAACCACTGCTGGCCAAGGCTCGCGATTTGGAAATTCTGCCGACTGACGAGATTGTGCAGTTGCAGCAAGATTTAGCACAGTCACTCGCCAATGCTGAGCAGCGCATCGCCCAAGAGCAGGACGCCTTGCAGGATGCTGCCATCATCAAGCCGTTCGATGTGCAGTCTCAACTCTCCGATTCTTTGGGGCAGTTCAATCGTAAAAAGACACTGGTTCCATTAGCTCAAGAATTTGGCATTGAGAATGCCGACAAACTGAAGAAGTCGGACCTCATCAGCCAGCTCACGAGCCAAGACAATTTACGACAATTGCAGCCACGGGTCAACGAACTCACCCGCGCCCAGGCACAGCAGCAACTGGCAAGGCAAGAGCGCAATAGTGCAATCGCAAGGACCGCAGGCAATGTAGCTCGTGGGTCGGTTGGAGCGGTGCAATCGGTTGCCTCGTCTGACCAGGTGCAAGCGGTGTTAGGTGGCGCAGGGCTTGCGGTGAAAGGCTTAACGGCGGTGGCCAAGACAGGTTATTCGCTGGCATCCGGTCTGGAATCACTCGCGCTCGATATGATTCCGCTTGGCAGGACCATTAAGGGTGTTACAAAACAGCTTGTCATTCCTGCGGCTGGCTTTGCGGCGGCGACTCATCTTCTCCCAGGTGGCGCGATCGCGGCTGAAGGATTGAGTCATCTCGTGGGTGGGGCAATTACGCCACTGACTCAAGCAGCAGGTGGAGCGGCATCGGCATCGAATTTGATTGCTCAAGCTATCCCTCAAACTGCCACGCTGTTCGGGCATACCGTCCCCAATCTATTAGCGCCTGCGGCGGCTCCCATTACGAGCGCCGTCACGGGAGCCATTCAGAGCTTAAGCGCTTCCGTTGGAGAAATGGCGGTGCAAGCGGGCACGGTGCTTCTCGGCGGCAAACTGATTCAGGGCACAGTGGGCAAGGCAGGAGAAGCCGCATTAAAGTCTGCACTGCCCCAAGAATCAACCAGGCGTGCTTTACCCTCTGCCTCTGTAAAGCACTGCCTCAAGCCACCGTTGATATTGAACCCACGAGAACGGTTGCTGCTTTACCTGCTGTTCAAGAGAAATCAGCCGCCATTAGTGCTGCGGTTGCTCCTCAAGTTGAACTTGCACCTTCATTTCAGCAATTCACGAAGCCTCAGCTACTCGCTGCCACCCGCAAGCTAGGCATTAAGGGGACCAATACCAAGACATCGAAAGATGACTTGATTGAACGGTTGAAAGGATTCCGCAATCAACCCCAAGTCGATCAGATTCTGGCACAGGTTGGGGCTGAAATTAGCAGAGATGGCACGCCGATCGCAGGGTTTGATAAATCGACCGAGAAGGAGGCTGTAAAACGGCTTGCGAAGGCTGAGAAGGATATTAATAAGCGGTTAGCCCAACTGCAAAACTCAACGGGTAAGAATCGCGAAAAACTGATTAATGAGATTCTATCTGGCACGCAGAACGCGATCGCAGAAATTGACAACCTGAAAGGTCAAAACCTATCGGGTGAAACTCTGAAATCGCTCACCGGAACGCAAGGACGAATCGAGAACACCGTCCGCAATAATCCCACGTTGAATGATGCCCGCAACGAGCAGAACAACACGATTCGCAGCGCTGCGGTTAATGCACAGAATGCTCGCGTGCGCGGGCTGGCTAGAGCCTCGATTGAAGATGTGGAGCCTGCAACGGCCACGCTCGGCACAACCCTGAAAGAAGGGTTCCGCAAGCTCACCAACTTTGCTGCAAAACAATTTGAGGTCCAGCCACAGCCGACGATTAAGGGCACGCTGGGCGCGATTGCCAAGTCTCCCAAGGCACGAGACTTAGCCACTGATTTAGCGGTGAATGGGGCAGGGTTCGCGGCATCACAGTTGGGCAGTCAGTTTGGTATCTTGCCAGAGCTAACAGGTGACATTGGTGGCGCATTAATTGCACGCCAGCTCATTTCTCGTGGTCGACCCAGTGCCAAAGATTTAACCGGAGACCTGGCAGGGTTTGCGATCGGGAACACCACTGCCAAAGTTGCCAACGCTGGATTAGATGCCCTCTCTGGTGTGGTTCCCGGCGCTGGGCTGCTGCGAGCACTGCCATTTAAGGGCGCTCTCGCAGCATCGTTCGCCGTTCCCAAAATTCAGAAGGCTGCTGAGCCATTCCAAGAGCCGCAGATTAATGGACTGGCCAGAGCACAAGTGCCAACCAGTAAAGGGCTACTAGAACGGTTCAAGTCGCTGCTGCCCAGCAATGAGAAGAAGCTGGCACAGGTTCAGCGCAACTACGAGGCGATTTATCGAGAGATTGCCACCCTGTCTGGGGTTGCCTTTGACCCGAACAACATTCCTAAACTGGCGATTGATGGCAAGAAGCTGAAGCAGTTAGGGGCGCAGGCATTCTTCGAGATTGAGCAGAACACGATTCTGATTGATGAAAAGCTCGGCAGCATTCTTCAGAAGAAGGCTTCAGAACTGAAACGCCACGCCACCCAGCTCGACGCCCTCACCCACGAAGGACGCCACAGCATTCAATTAGCTGGCGGGCAGCTCAGTATTGAAGAGGCAGCAGCATCACCGAAGCTGTCGAATGGTGCAAACCTAAATCAGAAGCAGCGATCGCAGATCAATGCCTCGGTTGATATTGCCCGACGCCAAGGGGTGAGCGGTAGCCAGCTCGACGCCGTTCGCAAGCTTGAAACCGATGCCTACAGCTTCGAGAGCAATACGCCTGATATTCTCGCTCGCGTTGCGCCTCCAAAGCAGGGACTGCTGCAACGCCTGTTCGGTCGGGGTAACAAACCAGACACTGCCACGAAAGTTGATCCACTGCGGCTGGCACAGCTCGAAGCGCAAGTTGCAGCTCGGAGTGTCGGCAATGGCTCGACAATTCAGGGCTTGACCAACGCCGATGATATTGCGATCGTCGGTCGGGCGCAGAGCAATGCTGAGAAATTTGACCAAAAAGCAGCGCGAATTCAGCAGAAACAGGACAAGATATTCGCGAACGAAGTTGATCCACTTCAGGGTGGTGGCACGGATGCAGCATCCCGCTTAAAGGGTGTGGTCGCGAAGGAAGCGGGCGACTATGCCAAGGCTGCAAATGAAAGCCTCAAAGCCCTCGGCGTCAACCTCCCTGGCATCGCGAATACCTTATCCGGTCTGTTTTCTGGAGGTGCGACAGAGGGCTTTGACAAGATAAACAGTGGCCTGAAGTTTCTAGCTGCCAATGCTGCGATCGCAATTAAAGGATTCATTGCCTTTCAGGTGCTATCGACCGTCGTTCCTCAAATTCAGAAATTCGCATCGGAATCGATTAGCGCTGCGATCAAACTCGACAAACTGAAAACTGCCCTCAGTTTTAGCTCTGGGGCGAATGCCGGGAAGGATTTGGCATTCATTCGAGACGAGGCGAATCGGTTGGGAGCGCCACTGGGAGCGCTGCAAGATGGATTTGTAAAGTTGTCGGCTTCCACCAAGGGCACAGCCGCCGCAGGGCAAGTGACGAAAGATTTAGTCACGGGATTGGGGCAAGCCTCCACCACGCTCGGCTTGTCGGCTGAAGAATCGAGTGGGGCAATTATGGCTCTGGGTCAAATTGCCTCGAAGGGCAAGGTTCAGGCAGAAGAATTGCGCGGGCAGCTTGGTGAGCGGATTCCGGGTGCTTTCAGTATCGCGGCACGGGCGATCGGAGTAACAGACGGGGAACTCAACAAACTTCTCGAAACGGGTTCAGTCACGGCAAATGATTTTCTACCAAAATTTGCACGGCAGTTGCAGGTTGAGTTTGCAGGTGCGGCACAAAGTTCAAGCCAGAGTGTGCAAGCGTCGCTCAATCGCCTCGGTAGTTCGTTCCAAACGCTGCAAGAGAACACTGGAAAACTAGCACTGCCTGCGGTGGCGGCTGGCGCGAATGTTCTGAATGGTGCGATCGGGCTGCTGGCGAATAATGTCGATAAGCTGCTGCTGCTGGCAACCGCTCTCGCGTTCCGGTTCTCAGGGCTAGGCAAAATAAATCTTTCTGGGCTGGCAACTCAGGTCGGTGGACTGGCATCGGGCATCGATCTAAAACAAACCTTTGCTAAGGGCGGAGCAGGGCGAGCTGCACTCGCTGGGGTTGGTGGTTTTGCCGGACAAGCTGCCCTACTCGCAGGCGTGGTTGAAACGGGTCGTGCCGTGGGTGAAGTCTTCAGCCTCAGCGAGAAGGGCAAACAGTTTAAAGACTTTGGTGACCAGGGAGAAACCAACCTTAAGCGCATTGAGGATGCGGCAAAACGGGCACGGGGTGAAGTCGATAAAATCCCGGCTAAAACGGGCAAGAGCACCTCTAAGGGCTTTGACTTTACTCTTGGCCTAGCAGGTGCGACAGGACTCGACCAGGCTGGTTTATCACTCAAATCCGATGATTTAATCAAAGCAGCTAACAGCAACCCGATCAGCAGCTATATCACGGGCGCTGCATTCCAAGATCAATTTGCCTCCGTTTCATCGCAGCTCACGGGCGGGCGGTTTGAGTTTCGACCGGGGACCACCGTTGAGGAACTGCAGCAGCAGCGTGAATCATTGCAATTCGATCTCTTTCGTGATGGCACTCGCAAAGCAACACAGCAGGCATTAGGCAATGAGAACGAAAACGCGAACACACTCGCGAGCGCCAAGGGAATCGACAAAGAAATTCAAGACTTGCAGAATCGAAGGAATCTGCTCACCACAGCGCCGGGAGCGGATAAGGGGCAACTGAGGAATCTCGATACTGAGATTGCAGCGAAGCAGGCAGAGCGCAAGAAACTAATCGATCCCTTTACCGAGAAGCAATCGGCAGTCACGGCGCAGATCAACAATGTGAAGCAGGCGCTCGCTGGCGACAATTTATCGCCGGACCGTCGTAAAGGGCTGGAAGGCGATTTGCAAGGGCTGTTTGCGGCTCAGAACTCCTTCGATCGCTTGCAGGCCAAGATAGGCATCACAACCGACAAAACACGGGAGCTCAGCAAAGCTTTCTCTGAAATGTCGTCGAAATTAGAGGAAGTTAAACGCCAGTCGGATAATGCGTTTAACAAAGGAGTCACTCAAGACCTCACGCAGCAGTTGGCGCAATTCGGCAGCGATACCAACGCCAGCATTAATGCCCCAGTGCAGTCGGCTAAACGTGAACTTGATAAAGCCAGTGCTGAATTTGAGGGGAATAAGCAGGTTCTCGACGAGCTGGCTAAAAAACTGCAAGACCCAGAGATTCTGGATAAATTAGGCAGTGCCCGGATTGGCTCAACGGGTCGGACTGCGAATCTTGACTCATCGATCGCAGATTTGGAGCTGGCCAAAGCGACCGCTAATAGTGACGCCAAGCCCATCATCGACAACCTGATCAACTATAAAAAAGCTCAAGATCAGCAAACGGCACTGGAGAAAGATGGAGCCAGCGCCCGTCTCGCCGTGCGTAAGGCAGAAGAGCAAGCCAAACTTGCCGAAATTGAGAAAGCGAATCGCGGGCGAGAATCCCAGATTAAGCGTGACTCGAACACAGCTCAAATTGGATTGCTCGAAAAACAGAAGACTGGTTCAATCTATGAAGCCGATGCCAGTGCTGAAAGTGCCAACCTCCAGGTCACCAAGGGCAAAGCTGAACTCGATAGCACGAAGCAACAACTCGACGGGATTGAGGCAGCATTTGCGGCAGGTACATTGTCGGCTGAAGAATACGAGAAGCAGCGTCGTGAGATTGGCGATCGCATTAGTGATCAAGAAGTGCAGAATGCTCAAAATGAAGTGGCTGCTGTCAAAGCCGCCGAAGCTGCGAAACTAGCTGAAATTGAGCGCTCTGCCCGTAAGCGGGAAGCAGCTATTAAGCAGCAAGAATCGGCTGCAACGGTTGGATTGATTCGTCAGAAGATTGGCAAGTCAATTTCTGAAGAGGATGCTGGCATCGCTGGGGCGCAGATCGGATTGAACAGTGCTAACGCCCAGAAGTCGAGTGCTCAAACTCAACTGGATGAGCTTGAGTCGGCATTTGCTCGTGGCATTGTCAAGAAAGAGGAATATGAGAGGCGCTCGCAGGATCTGAGCAATAACCTGGCTGATTTGTCTGTACGTCAGGCAGAGCAGGAACTCGCACTGAGAGAAGCAATCAATCGCAAGATTATCGAGAAATTTGAGCGTACCTCTAAGTTAGTCAACGACAGCATTGATGCACAGCTTAGCGATCGTGCCATCAATTTCAAGCTGGGTGGCCTCGACAGTAGCGGGTTTGTGGGCATCAAAACTCAAATTGCATCGGCAACGGCAGAACAGGATGCAGCCCAGCAGCGATTCGATCAACTTCAGAAGGAGTATGACGAAGTAACACGACTCAACACCGCTCAAGTGGTGAATCGTCCGATTGACCCCAGAGAGCAGCAGCAGTTTGAATTCTTCAAGGACTTAGGGTTTGATGTTGAGGCTCCCAAAGCTGCACAGGAAACGGTGAAAGTCCTATCTGATAAAGAAGCTGAAGATCGCAAACGGCAAATTGTTCAGAACGCTAGAGCGCAGCGCGATAAGCTTGTCGAACTCTCGGCACAGATTGAGCTGAAGAAAATTGCTCAGGTCGCAGAAGCGGAGACGAGATCGCTCAATAACAAAAAAACCGCTCTAGAGTCAGAACTAAAGTTGACGAATGCGATCGCGGATGCTCGCCAGAGCACGCTCAAAATTGGCATCGATCGAGCAAATGAAAATAGCAAATGAAAATATTGATGCAGTTAAGGCGCTGCAATCAAAGGAAACCGGAACCAATCTCAGAGCCGTTTTGCAGCAGCAGATTGGCGGCAGTGGAGTATCAGGCACAGGCACGGGTGATATTGTCACTCTGACAGCGAATCGCCAATCGTTAGAGGTAGAAGTCGATCGCGAACGGGTTTCCTTGTTGCTACAGCAGCAGCAGCTTGAACGCGAGTCGTTAGTGATTCAACTCGAATTAGAAAAGGTTTCTGCACGGCGTGCCCTGAATGAGGCGAAAGTAGCTGAGAACGCTGCACAACGCAATGTGCTGGATGCTCAGCAGGAATTGCGTGAAGCGAAGAAATCAGGTGATGGAGAGGAAGTTTCCTCTGCACAAGACTATTTGGATAATGCTCGGAAGGGGTTAGGGTTTGCTCGCGAGAATATTGGCATTGCTCAGGATCAAAATGCTCTTTTAGACAAGCGAATTGCTCAAGAGCAGCAGGTTAGCGACCTGAAACAGCAGCAGGCTAGAAATGAACTCGACGCGACGAATGCCGCCAACCAACGTGGACGCGATCGCGAGCTGGCCAAGGCAAGAGATGAGGCAGGAATTAATGGCGGCGGCTTTGCAGGTGGTGCAGCGAGTGCCAGTGCAGGTGGTGGCAGCCTGGGCGCGGGTGGCAGCTTAACACTCTCAGGCAGCGACATTACAGCTTATGACAATGCACGACGGGCATTCAGTCAAGTGATCGCGGGCAATGAGTTCCGTGGCCAGGAAGGGCAGAGTGAAGCGGTCCTGACTGCCTTGAACCTCAGCTCTGGCAGGGAGAAGGAGTTCCTCAGCATGATTGCTTCCAAAAGCGGGTTTGGTGAGGTGGCCGATCTGACCAGTAAGCTTGATAGCTTCAAATCAGGACCAAACGCCATCGGCGTGGCGTCTGCGGTGAATAAAGCTGCAACGAGCGGCGGCGATGTGATTGGGGCATTAAAGCAGATGACCGATCGGATTGAAAAGCTGGCGAATACGCCAAGGTCTCTGACGTTCAATTCTCAAGATCCCGTGAGTGATTACGCTACGTTCATGAATGAATCAGCAGGCTCTAGCCTACGAAATCTTTAATCCTTCCAAACCAACTCTCGCCAGTTGGGAGGAATTCATCCTTGCTCTAAGCGCTAACCGAGAGATTTACGAATAAGCGAACCTATAATTTCGCAGAGATCGCAACTTCCTGAAACGCCGTGTGTCTATAATTTTGACGCCTACTAACGTCAACAATGAGCAACAGCCCAACCATCGACCTTCCGGTGAGCTACATTGACACTAATTCGGATGGCAATTCTGCCTCGCAAATTAGTGGGGCAGGCACGCCATCACCTCTACAGGCGCACAGTCACCTTTCGCGCTACAAGTCTTAGCACTGTAATTACCATTCCTGATTTGCAGAGCAAAAGCTTGAGAGTGGGTCATCGCTGCTCTAGGAGACGTATCGCGGTCGCTCGTCTGGGATGTCACAACTACTAAACCGTTATCCATATTGTCGACAACCAACATCTGTTTGCTCAATTCATTTTGAGCCTGTTCCAACAAGCTTTGCCTGCGGCTGCGAATCTCCTGAAGCTTTTGATCTCGAAACGCTTGAGAGCGCTTAGTGTAAGCATTGGCGGGATTTGAGCGAAGTGCCTGTAATTCTACCAATGCCTGCTTCGCCGCTTTTAACTGCTCTCCCTCGAGTTGATTAGAGTTAATGGCCTCAGTTATTTGTTTGATTTGCCCATCTAATTGCCCTCTTTGCTCTTTGTCGTTCAAGATGGTCACAATTTGTTGACGCCGTTGTTCGATCCCTTCATCTAAAATCTTCTCAGCCTCGCGGGTCTCGGCTTCAATCCTTTGCTGATCCTGCTGAAAGCCCTTCACGGCTTCCGCTTTCATGGCTTTCAGCAGGACCTCCTGAGGATTCGGATGCGTCAGCAGTGTCTGTAGCGTTTGCTGAAATTGCTTTGCATCTTTTAGTGGCTCGCCTTTCAAGCGGCCGCTCTCGATTTGCCGACTAATTAGTGAGAGTACGTGTTCGGTTGCCCTGCGTTGTTTGATCCGATCTAACCCTAAAAAGATCTGCCGCCGTAGCCCAGCATCACTCACCCTCACTGCTTGCTGAACCCGCTCACGTTGCTTCGTGGAAGGATTCAAAATTGTGGTCGATAGCGTCCCGAGCTCGCCCTTCAGTTGCAACTGCCTCTCATAGGCGACGTCGTTCAGTCGATAGGAGAGGTTCCAGCAATCATAGAACGGCGAGAATAGGTCAAACTCGCCTTTAAACAGTCGTTCTACAGATGGCAGTTCAGTGCGACTTGTCCCTGCTGGCAGTTGAGAAAAGGCGCTGGGTGTAGGCAGTACGGTGAGCCAGCAAGGAAAGAAGACCGCGAGACGGATGAGGAGATGAGAAGGCTTGTTCATGCTGACTTCTTTGGCTTGTATCAACAATTTATCAGTAAGGGCATTCTTCCCAATCTACAGCCTTGTCTCGCTGTGGTGAGTTAGGTCGTGTTCTGTTATATCCATTGGATAGCTTACGCCCTCTATGTCGCGCACTTAGGCTAGATAGAAATCACCACGGAATGATTTGATTGATGTTTGTTATGGAATTTACTACGCCTTGAAGACTGAGAGCAGATTGACAGACTCGTTGCTAACTCAGATAAACAAACTGGGAGAGACGTGAAAAAACTCTCCTAGTGCCTTGGCCTGTGCCTTACTGATTGAACGCTTGCCGTTCACTACCTCTGATACAACGCCTTTGGAACCCAGGACTCCAACTAGGTCAGCTTGCCTAACGCCTGCCGACTCCATCAAATGTTCGAGCATCTCCTGAGGAGTGGACGCCTCCATTGGATAATGAGTGGTTTCATATGCCTCAATCAGCGCCACCAGAAGCTTTAAGAGTTCGGTCTGCTCTGGAGCGCGATTCTGGCATCCCATCAGCTGCTCTACAGCCTCAAGTGCCCGATCGTACTCTGCTTCAGAATCAATCACTTGAGGCTTAAACTCTGCCAAGAGTTGCCCGTAGTTGTTTTTATCAAAAGTAAGGGTCATCTTTCTATACCCCCTTGTCATAGTCTGCATGAGTTAGAAAATACTTGTAATACACCGTTTGAGATTCATAATCGATCGAAACGATGAGGCGATAGCTTTTGATGTTGAAAACGGTGAGATTACCGACCGCTTCAGCATCGCGATACACGGTGCGAACTTCTTCTAGGTTCTGCCAGGAAGCTTGCTTTACAACCTGATACCAGGCTTCAATCTTCTTGCTAACATCCGAATACTTTGCGGCGTCTGAGCGCAGGTTGCGTATAGCGATGATGTGCATAAAATTCGTTTCTCAAATTGATGGATGGAGAGTTGTTCATGTTCTGACTCACGTTTGGTAAGCTATACGGCCTCAATTACCTTTGGACTTCGAGACAAGTAGAACAAACGATCAAACCATTACAAGATGCGATCGTTTCTACGCATAATTGCCGCGAACCCAAAAGTAATTGAGGCCGTATAGATGACTTTTATATGTTCTCATTTTGAGAACTATTCGTCAAGTAGGTTTCTTCCAGCCTTAAGCACAGGTAGTTTCGTCAAAACTCTACGCTTCCCTCTCAGTAGGAACTGTAGGGCAGTTTGAGCGCTGCCCTATGACCCGAACCCTGACTCTAAGCATTGATACTTTCTCACTGACATTGGGCGATCGCCAGTTGTCACGCTTCGCCCAAGGCGGCTACGAGCGAGTCATTGGCGAAACCGGAACCACGGAATACAGCTTGTTTGGCAGCCCGATTTCGGACGGCACTTTGTACGAAGCAAAGCACGTTTGGACGGTTCAGGTTTATCTAGGAATTGAGCAGTGGCGCGTGCTGTGGGCGATTTTTGCCAGGTCAGAGCGCCACCGACGCAACCAGCAGGACTATCAAATCACCGTTTCAGACCAGATTCAGCCGTATATCGAAGACGCGATCGCACCGACGAGACAAGCAGCCGGACCTATCACCACGATCTCTGGCGGCGGCATTGCCTACCCTGCGGTTTATGCCGTGCGAATGTTCGAGCCGAAGGCAGAAGAAACGGGCAGCTTGCAATATCGCTATCTCGCACGATTTGTGCTGAAAGAACTTGATCGGGTGGTCGCATGATTAATCTGAGCATTCGTAATTACCAGATCAGTATTGCCGGACTGGACTGCACGCCTGCTCTCATCAGTTTTCGTGGCAGCGACTCGAAGCTTGACCAATCTGGTTTAGTCACGTTCACGGGCGAGATTGTCTTAGGGCGTCCAATTGGTTTCGAGAGTTTGGACGATCGCAGGAATAGCCGTTGGAGCCGTGGTCAAGCGATTATTGTGCAAATTGCTGATACCTCTGGCACACTGCGCCCATCGCCCAGAGGTGGGCGATTATTTATTCTCGATAGTGGTTTCGACTTGAAGACTCGCAAGCTAACGCTGCAAGTGGGCGATGTGTTTGCCCTGATGAATTTTAAGGAAGGCAAGGGCGATAAATCGGGAATTTGTCTCGGAACTAGCACCGCGCGGGGTGACATTATCAATCGGCTGCTGGCGGCGTCAGGATGCCCAAACCTCATCGATTCAATTCCCGGTTCGCTTAATCATCCATCCCCACGACTTTTAGAAGGTAACTATCTCCAGCAGGCAGGTGCGATCGCAGCAGCGGCGGGATGCTTTCTCTGGGTCGATAGCAATGGACTCGTCCGAGCCAGCAGCATCAATGCCCAGCCATCGGCTCCCATTCTCAGCCTAGATGCGGGGAGTGATTCGGCAGATTATTCGCGGCTGGAAGGCGATCAACCCTCAGAAGAGGTGCTGATTAGAGGCAAGGTGACAATCGTTCGCAAAACGGGTGATAAAACCGAAACCAAAACTGAGGAGTATGGACCTGCACTCCTAGCGGGGTCATCTTCTGATGCGGAAATTATTGTCAAGCGCACCCGGACTCTCGATGAGTTCGAGCGCAGTAGCAAGCTTCGCACTGTCCAAACTTGGACAGAGGAGCCAGCAGGCGTTGTGCTACCCCTTGAGACTGGGCGGAGCTTCGTCGAGTTTGGTAGAACTGCCCTAATCGATTCCGAATATCGAATCGAAACGTTTCAATACGAGACGAATAGCCCAGTGACAGGTAAAGCCGGGGAGAGCAAATGCTCTCAAGGCAACCAAGGGCGCTTGCTGACGCATATCACGAAAGTTTACAAGCTGTTTGATGCAGCGTTTGAGAAGGTCTTAGAGACATACCCCAAGGATAAAGTCGTCGATATTTTCTTTCTGCTGCTTGGAACGATGGTGCTGGTAGAAGAAGTCCATGTGATTTATCGATATGAACTGGCTTATATCTTCAGAAGCGGCTCAATTGATGATGATGATCCACAGGACATTCCAGAACTAGAGAAGCTCGGCAATGGACCACAAATCACCACGCGAACCTATCGAGCGATCGGCACAGTTATTCCCGAAGATTTTGGCTTCAAAGCGTTGCCTGCCAACGTGACGCAGTATCGCTCCATGCGCTCGATGCACGAATCTGAACGGCAAGTGCAGACCTGGCGGGAACGCACCTTTGGCGAGTGGGAAAACGAAACGGACATTAAAAAAGTGATTCCGATTCTCTACCCAGACCTGGTTGCAAAGCTGAGAGAGAAGCTAATTAAGCAGTCGCTGGCTTATGATTCGGCAAATCTAATGCTTTTGACATCTGCCAACAATACGATTGTAGTTTCCAACTCTGGGCAAGCTCAGCCACCTGCACCCGATACCTACTCCCCACCGTTCACGACTCAAGATATTACGGTGTCAGGAAAGGGCAAGTTTCCCTCTGATGCAACGCTGCCATTTCGCCCACGCCAGAAAGAGCTGAGCTTTGAGTATCTTTCAGCCGTAGTGGAATCTGGTGGGGTGAGTGGGGGCATTGCCAATGCGAAAACTGAAGCCAGCCGACTGGCCTCGATTTGGGGCAACATCTACTGGGGACGCTACAAAGGCGCAGCCATCACCACTGATCTGGATGATGGCTGGTTTAATTATCAACCGCTCTCGCGAGGCGATGTGATTGAGCCGGATGGCACAGCCGCCTATCTCATGGATGGATTCGCGATCGCAATGGCAGAGCGGCGGTGTGTGGTCAGTTTTGATGGCATGTTACTCGGCTTTGTCGATGCAGATCATCCTGCAATCATTACTCCTATTTATCGGCAAACGGATGATGGGGAGCTGGCGCTTGGATTCAGTTTTATGAGCCGCGATCGCACGTATGACCTGACGCCCATTGAGAACGTGGGTGAGTTTGCACTTGGCTTTGCCCTTCGTCCCCAGTCAGATGTGAGAGCAGGGCTGGCACTTGGCTTCAGTTTTGTGGGCTTCTCGAACCCAGAGCAAGGCGTGCTTGCGATGGGATTGAGCAGTGATGGAGTGGGGTCGATCGACTGGGAAGAGATGAGCACAACGCAATGGGAAGAGATGACCCAAGCCCAATGGGGGAACCTGCTTTAGTCCTTTTCAATTTGCTTTGCACTTATGGACAACTAATTTGTTTGTCGCTCATAATTTTCGATAAGTGAGCGACAAACTTGAATGAATAAGGAAGGCGAGGGTATTGGCTCATCACCTTAGCCAGTCTTAGCCACCACTTCTTATCACTGGCTTGACCTTCCTAAAAGTGCGAATCGCGTGAATGAACTTGGGAGTGTTGGGCACAATTCACCATTGAGGTCAAACTCCACTCTCTGTGCTAAGACGCTATCTCAAGACGGAGAAGTTAGAACTTGAGTAGCATTGAGTGCGAAAAAATCAATTCGATTGGATAAGCGCCAGCAGCGGCGATACCAGAGCAATGCACAAGCTAACTTGATCAGTCCCAAATAGTTACACGCTTTCTTGTCATACCGCACCAGAATTGCTCTACACTTCGAGAGCCATCCAAGTGTTCGCTCTACCACCCACCTACGAGCTGGATAACGTTTCTGCTGATGCTCATCCAACTTTTCCTCGCCAATTCGACGAATATGCGGAATGTAATTGTATGTGTCAACTGCATCATGCCCGGTGGGATTGTCGTACCCCTTATCTAAACACAAATGCTGTTCAACGTTCTGTGGATTTGGACGTTCCACGACGATTGCTTTTAAGGTCGCTTCGAGTAACTTACAATCATGAACGTTTGCACCACTAAGAACCGCTGCAAGTGGTCCACCATCTGCTTCGACTCATAAACTTCGTTTGGTTCCGGGCTTGGCTCGGCCAGTAGGGTTTGGTCCTATTTCATCTCCGCCAAATCGCGCCTTTGCCATTGCTGCATCTGCACTTTGCCACTGCCAATCCACGCCACCAAGTTCTTCGCATTCTTCAACCAATGCTGTCCAAATTTGGTCTAAGACACCAATCTGTTCCCAGCGTTGAAAGGTCCGATGCACCGAACTATCGTCAGGAAACTCGTTAGGCAGTTGATTCCATTGACACCCACTCCGTAGTCGAAAAATGATGGCATCTAGTGCAGCACGGGCATCAATCCGCTTTCTACCAACAGGTGATGGTGGATCATGCTCATCCAGAATTGATTTAAGTGTGTGCCACAATCTATCTGGTACTCGCCAAATCGTTTCTAATGTCCTCTGGCTATTATCCATTTTGGTCATTCTGAATCAGCACGATTCTTTGCTGTTTTCGCCTTCATACCGCCAAATCTTCACTTTTAATCCATCACGAGGACGCGAGAAAGGTAACACAGTCCGTTCTAGATTTTGGTTAGGCAGGAGTTCCCATTGATAGTGACGCACTAACAAAGCAGCAAATATCTTCATTTCCAATCTAGCAAACTCTTTCCCTAAGCATTCTCTGATTCCGCCGCCAAATGGAATGTGACTGAAAACTTTTTGTTTGTCTTCCGCTCGTTCTGAAGAGAAGCGGTCAGGGTCGAATTGTTCTGGATTCTTATAGATTTGCGGCTCTTGATGAGTTTCAGGAATTTGATAATAGACATCCCACCCCTGTGGAATCAGGTATCCACTGAATTCACAAGCTTCTAAAACTCGGCGCGAACCACTGCGAACAACAGGCGGAACAAGTCTTAAAACTTCCTTTAGAACTTGTTCCAAGTAAGTCATTTGCTTCAACGTCTCTTGAGTTAGAGCGGTGGGATAACCAAGGCGTAATTGTTCTACACGAAGCGCCTCTAATACGGTTGGATGTTGAGCCAGAAGCTGACATAGGGAAGTCAGTGCTGATGTGAGTGTTTCATGTCCTGCAATAAGCATTCCTAAAATGTTGTCTTTAATCTCAACTCGGCTGAGCGCATTTCCTGCTTCGTCTTTTGCCATCAGTAAAATACTTAAAACATCCTGCTTATCGGCCGGATGTTGCTGGCGTTGATTGATCAGTTGATCAAATTGCATGAGGAGTTGCTCTCTTGCTCGTACTGCCCGCTCGAACCGACTGCCAGGAAAACGTAACGGAATCGTCAATAGCCCTCTACTCCAAATCTCATAAACGCTCGCCAGTTCTTCATCCACACTCGTACTAACGTCAATAAATAATCGACAAGCAATGTCGAGCGTGTATTGTTTTAGCTCGTTATACCAAGTCAACGTTCCCATCTGTTCCCACTTGTGTAAATAGTCAAGCGTCATGTCCGTCATCGTAGTCGCATATGTTTCTAAAGCTCTCGGCTGGAAGGCTTGAAACAGTTGGCGACGCAAGACTTGGTGAGCTGCACCGATTTGAACACCAATTGACTTTCCCCCCAGTAACACCTCAAAATTGGGTGTGTTGGTCATCTCAAGTGTCTGACCATCGTTGGCAAATAGAAATCGTGCGGCATCTGCTCCAATCAAAGCAATGGTTGGGCGACCGAACAGGGAAGTTTTGAAGACATTGCCGTATTGCTGCTGTCGCTTGGCGATAAATCCTTCTGGATCACGTAAATACTGAATGGATTCTCCAACCACAGGTAAACCAAGACGACCGAGGGGTAGTGGCAGCGTTTGAGAAGTGGAAGAACTACTCATATTTGGTCTACTCTGTATTTCGATACGATACCGTTTCGTAAATTATAATAGCGTTTATGAGCGAAATCAACAAAAAGCTGGGGAGACCTCGCAGTGTCGAATCACATCAATCTATCTTGCAAGCAACGTTAGCGTTGTTAGCGGAAATTGGGTTTGATGCCATGATTATTGAAGCAATTGCGGCTCGTGCTGGAGTTGGCAAAACAACGATCTACCGCCGTTACGTCAGTAAAGAAGAGTTGGTAGCGGATGCCATCGAGAATATGCGAGAAGAGGTTGTGATCCCGAATACGGGCAACTTGTGGGGGGATATTGATGCGCTCGTTGAGAATGCAGCACAAATCACGCTCAGCCCACTCGGACGACAGACGGTTGCGATGATTATCAGCAGTGCCTCCAGTAATTCTCAGTTTGCTCAAATTTACTGGGCAAAATACTTACAACCTCGGCGACAAGCTTTTGCGATTGTCTTGGAACGGGCAAAAGCAAGAAATGAAATTCAACCGGAGATCGATCCTGATCTAGTATTTGACATGATGAGTGGCGTGATGCTGTACACACTAATCTTTCCTCCTACAACTGACTCTTGGGAAGTACACGTTCGCCGTTGCTTAAATCTTGTTTTGCAAAGTGCAGCAGTCTAGTACACACCTTCCTACGCCAATGTTATGCGGTTCAGTTTTGAGATAGCGTCTAAGTGTCCGTCGAATTCATCCAGCCGACTCAAACTCAGAAGACGCGATTCGCTTCGCGAAGCTCCGTAGGATCGCGCTTCTATTAGAGTTGTCGGGAAATAAAAACAAAGGTAGCTAACATGACCTTTCAAGTTCTTCTTCCTATGCTGCAATCAGGTAGAAGTTCCATAATCCTGCTGCTGTCAGCATCAAATGGTCATCAAAACC
>JAHHHO010000089.1 GCA_019359315.1 Myxacorys californica WJT36-NPBG1 | reverse complement strand
GCTCGGAAGTCTTCGACTTGCTGAAGGGCTTCAATTAATGTGATAGCCATTGCTACTGGTTGAAGTTGAAGTAATAGGGGTGCTTCCTATCCTACTTTCTCTACTCTCACAATGAATTAACCCTGGGCTAGAGCTAGAGCAGTGCCAGGGAAACTACTCACCTGATGGCAAACACTAAAAGTTTAGTTGTACATTGCTATTTAAGCAGCTTCACTTAATCTTCACAGTACCGACCTTTGACCTAGTTTAATTCTTCTATCAACAATTTCTGTACTAAAAACTTTGTTTCAAAATCAAAAAAACAACTACACCTCTAAACCTATATTTTTTTAATAAAGACTCCGTAGAAGCACTGGCTTTTATCACCCCACTTTTGCTAACTTTTGCTAACCAGTAGGATGCACATGGTGACAGCACAGGCGACGGTTTAGCACTCGGAGCATATATCAGTCTGTCCTTCGATGAGCACCTAAGGGGTCTTCAGGGATGTATCAGAGTTAGGACGTAAGCCGAGATGACTAGCGATCGCATTTACGCGAATAAAGATTCTGCATGTAGTAATGACTTATCAAAGTTATTAAATTTACTACTCAAAATGGTTCACCTCTTTAGAGCTAGCCTTATTAGCGATACTGCTGAGTACTACATAGCAAATTGCTACAAAGAGACTTGTCGAATTTTGAGTACTCAGTCCCACATGCGTTGGATTTTTCAGACGTTAGCGCAGTTCAGCACAGCCTGCTCTTCAAAGCGCTTAGCTGATAACCTAAGTCTTTTCTCGGTTTGAAAGAGAAGAGCAGAGTGGCAAAATCTGCTATTAGCGCTCTACCTCAATCCGTGGATATCCCTCTTTGAACGACAGAGCGATCCCTGTCTTTAATTTAGATTTGTGTTCCCTGTTCAAGTGCTTCATAAAGTCTGTGTGAGCGTGACTTGCCCAACAATCTAGAACTGGCTAAACTGACACAGCATTTTGAGATGACTTAAACATTCTGCCTAGCAGCAAGCCAGAGCAAGCATACATTGAGGAGAGTGGTCAAAACCGATGAAAGTAGCAATTCTTGCAGGGGGGTTAGGTTCCCGTTTAGCGGAAGAAACCGAACTTAAACCTAAGCCAATGGTAGAAATTGGTGGTCGCCCGATCCTGTGGCACATCATGATGCACTATTCCACCTACGGCTACAAAGACTTTGCGATCGCGCTAGGCTACAAAGCTGAGTACATCAAGAAGTACATGGTAGACTACTGCTCCTTAAGCAGTAATCTCACGGTAAATCTAAAAACCGGACATATTAATCAACATGAGGGGTACAGACCCGATTGGACAATCGATCTGGTCGATACTGGGCTCAAGACCCAGACAGGTGGTCGCATCAAGCAACTGGCTCCTTACGTGAACAATGAGACGTTCATGTTGACCTGGGGAGATGGCGTGTCTGATGTCAATCTCCATGATCTGCTAGCGTTCCATCGCTCTCACGGCAAACTTGCCACCCTCACCGCCGTTCGCCCCCCAGCAAGATTTGGCCATCTCCAGATCGATGGCGAACAGATCACTGAGTTTTCGGAGAAGCCCCAGATCGGCGAAGGATGGATTAACGGCGCGTTCTTCGTTTTAGAACCCGAAGTATTTGACTACATCGATGGCGATCTGACGCACTGGGAGAAAGAACCCCTAGAGCGACTTGCGAGAGATGGACAACTGATGGCGTACAAGCACAACTCCTTCTGGCAGTGCATGGATACCATTCGTGAAAAGAAATTATTAGAAAGCCTCTGGGAAAGTGGCAAAGCACCTTGGAAAATTTGGGAGGAACACAATGCGAGTATTACTAACGGGACATCGGGGCTACATCGGAACAGTATTGACGCCAATGCTCTTAGCAGCAGGGCATGATGTTGTTGGCTTTGATAGCGATTTGTATCGACGCTGCTCATTTGGAGAAGGCATTATTGAAATTCCGTCTATTCAGAAAGA
Organism: Myxacorys californica WJT36-NPBG1; assembly: GCA_019359315.1. GTDB lineage: Bacteria > Cyanobacteriota > Cyanobacteriia > Leptolyngbyales > Leptolyngbyaceae > Myxacorys > Myxacorys californica. Next base: position 18,600 of record JAHHHO010000089.1, on the reverse strand, counting down.
TATTCGGGATGCAGAAGCCTCCGATCTAGACGGGTTTGATGCGATTCTTCACTTAGCTGGATTGTCTAACGATCCATTAGGCGATCTGAACCCCAATCTGACCTACGACATCAACTTCAAAGCGTCTCTTCGATTAGCAGAACTCGCAAAACAAGTCGGGGTTGAGCGCTTCATCTTCTCGTCCTCATGCAGCAACTATGGCGCGGCAGGCGATGCACCCGTCAACGAAACCTCGGAATTTAATCCGGTGACGCCTTACGGGTCTTCTAAAGCCATGACGGAAATTGAAGTTGCCAAGCTTGCAGATGATGTCTTCAGTCCAACTTTTCTTCGCAGTGCAACAGCTTATGGCGTGTCGCCCCGTTTGAGATTCGATTTGGTCTTGAATAACTTAGTGGCTTGGGCATATACAACCGGAAAAGTTCATATCAAGAGCGATGGCACGCCCTGGCGTCCGATCGTTCACATTGAAGATATTTCTCGTGCTTTCTTAGCAGTACTACATGCGCCTCGTGAAGCGGTTCACAATGAAGCGTTTAATGTGGGGCGCACTAGCGAAAACTATCGAATTCGCGAAATTGCAGAGATTGTGAAAGACACGGTCCCAGGCTGCGAAATTGAATTTGCAGAAGATGCCGGGCCTGATAAGCGCTGCTACCGCGTGGACTGTGACAAAATCGCTCGCGTTCTCCCCGAATTTCAACCCCAATGGACAACCAAGAAAGGCGCAGAGCAACTGTACAACACATATAAGAAGATTGGGTTGTCTCTCGATGAGTTTGAGGGTGAGCGCTACAAACGCATTGCCCACATCAAATATCTGATTGGTGACGGCTTGCTCGATACCAACCTCCGCTGGCAGCAGGCAACTCTAACTTCTGCTGGAGCGGGATTGTAGGCGCATCTCTTAAATCACCTCTTAAAACTATGAGTGACTGGAAAATCTCCGCGTGCCGTTCATGCGGCAACCCTGACCTAAACGTTCTGATCGATTTTGGCGAAACGCCTTTAGCAGATGCGCTGGTGACAGAAGCCAAACTGGGAGAGCCAGAAATTTTCGCACCGCTCGACCTTGCCGTTTGTTCTGAATGCTCTCTAGCGCAGATCACGGAAACGGTTCCTCCAGAAATTTTGTTCTGTCGGGACTACCCGTACTTTTCATCAGTTTCAGCCGCATTGCTAGAACATTTTGGCGGAAGTGCGCGATCGCTAATTCAAACCCGCCAATTGAACAGCAACAGCCTTGTGATCGAGGCCGCCAGCAATGACGGGTATATGTTGAAGAACTTTGTCGATCAAGGCATTTCAGTTCTGGGCATTGATCCCGCCGAAGGCCCGGCAAAGTCAGCCTTGGAAAAAGGTGTTCCGACCCTCAATACCTTTTTCGGCAGCGATCTAGCGAAGCAACTGCGATCGGAGGGCAAACAAGCCGATGTGTTTCTAGCGAATAACGTTCTTGCTCACGTTGCCGATCTCAATGGTTTTGTTGATGGCATTCGTACTTTGTTAAAAGACACAGGCGTTGCTGTGATCGAGTGTCCTTATGTTGTCGATCTTGTTGATCACGGCGAATTTGACACCATCTATCACCAGCACCTCTGCTACTTTTCTGTTACTGCCTTGGATAAACTCTTCCGTCGGCATAGTTTGTATCTCAATGATGTCAAGCGAACCACAATCCACGGCGGCTCTCTGCGCCTGTTTGTCGAACCCATTGAAGCCGTCCACGATTCGGTCAAAGTGCTGCTAGAAGAAGAAGCAAACCGTAAGGTCGATCGCGTTGATTACTACCTCGATTTTGCCGATCGTGTCGAATCAATCAAGCGCGATTTGCTGAAAATCTTGCACGACCTCAAAGGTCAAGGAAAGCGCATCGCGGCTTATGGAGCGGCAGCAAAAGCAACGACACTGTTGAGCTACATTGGCATCGATACGTCACTCGTAGACTATGTAGTAGACCTGAATACCTTTAAACAAGGTCGCTACATGGGCGGAAATCACCTACCGATCCATCCTCCCACAATGTTGCTCGAAGATCGTCCCGACTACGTGCTGATTCTGGCATGGAACTTTGCGGACGAAATCATGAAACAGCAAGATGCTTATCGCCAGCAAGGCGGTCAATTTATCATACCAATTCCGATTCCTCGAATTGTTTAGTTAGCTGTTGCAATAGACGTTGTAGTGGTAGAAGCAAAGTTTGCTTCTACCACTTTTTACCATTTATCCCAGTGTTTTCTTCAACAATGATTTAAATGTTTTACCTGATGGCTACATCTAGATTTCAGGCTAATTGCACCCATCCTCATAACCAAGCTAAAGCCTACGAGCGTTGTCCTGCTGTTTCCTTAGTTGCAGAGTCATTGGTTGGATTAATCATTGCATTAATTTGAAGAAACTTAAGAGTAACTGTGAAGACTGGGTGAAAACACTTGCTGCTAGTTTTACAGACAGGATAAGGTCTTGAAGTAACAAGAAGCGCTAAGAGTTAATGGTCTTACGATTATTTCACTGCCGCTTCCATACCTTACTTTCCGTGAATTTAAGTAATTAGAAAGGGCACTCGTCAGATAGTGACAACAATCTAATCCGTACCTTTTACACACAAAGCCAACTTTGAATAGCGAGATTTACGGAGAAATTAGATTGTTTGATGCCCCATGATTCTTTAGAGGTTGCCGAAGCAAATTCCATAGGCGAGCCTGTCGCCTAATCAATTATTCTGTAGCGTCTAAAGCCGACAATAAGCCACTCATGGCAGCGATCTAGCCACACCCTACCTACAGTTCTGAGGAGAACGTTTGATGCATACGGTTTACGTTGATTCTGCGGTTAACGATCAGGTGAGAAGAGAGCGACTCTACAACGGTCAAATCTTTGTTTTCACCCCTCGTCCTAGCACGATCGCGCTGATTCAACATGCTCGCAAGATGATTGCAGCAGCGTTTGGTAATCTTGATCCTCGCGATGCTCAGTTCCACATGTCTGTCGAGGAGTATGTATCGATCGTGGCTCCTCTCAAGCCTCAATTTATTCACCACCCCGAAACCAAGGGACTGATTCAGGATATTCTGCGGGACTTCTCCTGTGATTTAGAGAAGACCTATCTGGATGTTCCTCGCCTGAGAATGGTGACTTCTGACGGATACCTCACCAGTGGAGTTGGCTATGCCCATCACCCCCATCGCGACACCTGGTACTCCGCGCCAATGTGTCAGTTGAATTGGTGGTTGCCGATTTACGAAATTGAGACAGAGTGTTCAATGGCATTCCACCCCCGCTACTGGAATCAAGCTGTGAAGAACGAGTCCAGCAGCTTCAACTATTATGAGTGGAATAAGAGCGGACGCAAAAGTGCCGCTCAGCACATCAAGTCAGATACCCGAAAGCAGCCCCATGCTGTTGAAGAAATCGAGCTAGATCCGCAAATTCGAGTTGTTTGTCCTGCAGGCGGCATTGTCCTATTCTCAGGCGCTCAGCTGCACTCGACCGTGCCGAATACTTCTGGGTTCAGCCGCTACAGCATTGACTTTAGAACGGTGCACCTCGACGAAGTAACGTCTATGAGCGGTGCACCAAATGTCGATTCTGAACCAACCGGAACCTCGCTGAGGGATTTCATGCGCGGTAGCGACCTCTGCCGCTTGCCAGAAGAGATTGTGCGCCAATATGACCAGGGTAGCCTCGTCGAAGAGGGATTGATCTTCAAACCTGACTTGGGCGACGTTGAGAAACGCCAAGTGTCAGTCGTGTCATAACATTTTGAGGGGTTTTCTGACTCGCATGGAGGAGACCCTCAAAAACACATTGTTGCTTTGGCTAAAGAAACCTTATTTACCTTCAAGAATCCTATGAATCAGCCATCTACACTGGGGCAAAAAATTCCCGCTGGAACCCGTCTTGTATCGTATGACTGCCCAAGCTGCGGACACCACGAATCAGCCGTGTTCTATGAGGTTCGCAACGTTCCGGTACACAGTTGTCTCATGATGCCCAGTCATCAGGAAGCGGTGGACTTTCCGTGCGGGGATGTAGTGTTAGGATTTTGCCCAAGCTGTGGCTTTGTCACCAACGTTGAGTTTGATGCAAATAACTCAGACTACTCACCCATTTACGAAGATCAGCAGAGCTTTTCACCAACGTTTAACTCATTTGCTTACAAGCTAGCGACTCGTCTGATTGAAAAGTACGACTTGCGCAACAAGAAGATTGTTGAGATTGGATGCAGCAAGGGTGACTTTCTACTCTTGATGTGTGAGTTAGGCAACAACTACGGGGTAGGAATCGACCCAAGCGCGATCGTAGGTCGGGTGGAAAGTGCCGCCGCTGATCGAGTGATGTTCATTCAAGATTACTACTCTGAAAAATACTCAGAACACACGGGTGAATTTATCTGCTGCCGTCACACGCTCGAACACATTCACCAAACCGCAGACTTAGTTCGCACCGTCCGACGCTCAGTGGGCGATCGCCTCGATACCGTCATTTTCTTTGAAATTCCTGATATGGGACGGGTGCTGACTGAGCAAGCCTTTGAAGACATCTATTACGAACACTGCTCCTACTTCACACCCGGATCATTGGCGCGGTTGTTCCGGCAAGAAGGTTTTGAAGTGCTTGATGTCTATCTAGACTACGGCGATCAGTATTTGATGATTGAAGCGCGTCCAGTGGCGACTCCATCGACCAAGATTCACCCTGCTGAAGAAAGCGTCGAGCAATTGGTGAAGGATGTTGAGCTATTTGCATCCAAAATCGGGGACAAGTTGGGCTACTGGAAGCAGCATTTGGAGACGATGAAAGCGGACGGCAAGAAAGTTGCGGTTTGGGGTTCTGGCTCGAAGTGCGTCGCGTTCCTCACCACTTTGGGAACCAAAGATCTGATTGATTGGGTCGTGGATATCAACCCTCATCGGCACGGTCGATTTATTCCAGGTGTGGGTCAAGAGATCCGTTCTCCTGAGTCCCTTAAGGACTACCAGCCGGATGAAGTGATCGTCATGAACGCCATCTATTGCGACGAAATTCAAAAAATGCTGGATGATATGGGCGTTACAACAAAAGTTGTAGCTATCTAAAGCATTAGATTTGGTTGGAGGCGGGGTCGTCTTCCGCCTCCAACCACTCAGTGGATTTAAGTGAAGCAAATGTCAGGGATAGTCATGTACGATTATGCAATTGTTGGAGGCGGAATTGTTGGCTTATCGACTGCCGTTGCCCTCGGAAGACGATATCCGAATGCTAGGGTCTTGCTGTTAGAAAAAGAAAGTCAGTGGGCATTTCATCAAACTGGAAATAACAGCGGTGTGATCCATTCAGGAATTTACTATAAGCCTGGAAGCTTTAAAGCAAAATTTTGTCGAGATGGTAGTCGCTCGATCGTTCAGTTCTGTCGGGAGCATGGGTTAGAGTACGAAATATGTGGCAAAGTGATTGTCGCAACTAAGCCCGAAGAACTTCCTTTACTAGATAATATTTATCAACGGGGTTTAGACAACGACTTAAAGGTTGAGAAGATTTCAGCACCAGCGGTTCAGGAAATCGAACCTCATGTTCGTTGTCTTGCTGGAGTGAAGGTTTACTCGACTGGCATTGTTAGTTATAAACAGGTTTGTCAAAAGTATGCCGAGATCGCTGCCTACCAAGGAGCCGATTTGCGGTTAAATACTCGCGTAGAATCGTGCATCAGCACGACAGATGGATATGACGTCACCACAAGTAATGGCAACTTTACGACGCGATTTTTGATCAATTGTGCCGGATTGCACTGCGATCGCGTTGCCAAACTGACCGCCGCCCAACCTCCTGCCAAAATCGTTCCCTTCCGGGGTGAGTACTACGAACTTACGCCCGAAAAACGTTACTTGGTCAAAGGTTTAATTTATCCGGTTCCCAATCCAAACTTCCCCTTCTTGGGCGTTCATTTCACTCGCATGATTGACGGAACCGTTCACGCTGGTCCAAATGCGGTGCTGAGTTTAAAGCGAGAAGGCTATCGCAAAACGGATTTTGATCTGCGCGACTTTACAGAAGTGATGACTTATCCGGGCTTCTGGAAGCTGATGTCAAAACACGCAGATCAAGGAATTCAGGAAATGATTCGCTCGTTCTTCAAAGCGGCATTTGTGCGCAGCTTACAGGAGTTGATTCCTGAAGTCCAGTCCGATGACCTTATTCCAACTCATGCTGGCGTGAGAGCGCAGGCGCTGTTGCCCAACGGAAAACTGGTCGATGACTTTCTGATTGAGCAGGGGAAATCTGCGCTCCACGTTTACAATGCCCCTTCACCAGCGGCAACATCATCCTTGGAGATTGGCAACGCGATCGCTGCCCAAGTTCCGGAATTTCAGCTAACCCAGATTGCTCTAAGTTCATAAACCATCCCTTACTTAGGAGGCATGTGTGGGCACTCGTCAACCTTTGCGCCAATCTTTTACTTCTGATCCTGCCCCTAAAGCGTGGGCGAATCGAATCATCGGCAGCGCCATCTTCATCATTTTGCTGGCAACGCTATCGCCGTTTGAATTTACAGCGAAAGGTGTGACACTTAAAAGCGCAATTAGGGACTTTTTTGCTCATCCTAGCGACTGGAGCGATTTGATCGGCAATGTTCTCTTATTTATGCCGTTAGGGTTTGGAATTGCGCTACGCACCCAGTCGCAGGGAATAAAACTCCGAACTGGACTCGCGATCGCGACGATCATCAGCCCTCTGCTATCTTTTAGTGTTGAATTATCGCAGGTGTTTCTGCCATCCCGGAGCCCTAGCTGGATTGATATCTCAACCAACACCACCGGAGGCTTTTGTGGCGCATTGAGCTACATTCTACTAGCGGCAATCAGCGCGAGGCATAACTCTACAACAACTGCATCCAATCAACTCGTATGGGTTGAACACAAGGTCAAACGGCTGCTGACCATTCAGAATTTGGCAGTTGCATTGGTCGCCTGGATTTTGATGACAGGGCTAGTCTCATTGTCTCTTCAGCAAGCAGCGCAACTGAGTAATTGGAATTCTAAGTTGCCACTTCTATTGGGAAACGAGAAGACAGGCGACCGTCCCTGGAACGGAACTATTTCCAAGGTTGAGATTAGCGATCGCGCTCTATCCCGATCCGAGATTGCTCAAGTTCTCCAAACTAAAGGTTCACTTCCGCAAGCTGGATTAGTCACAGCGTATGAGCTAACCAACTTAGCAAGCCGCAACTTGCTCAGTAGACCGCTAAAAGATCGCACAGGTCAATTACCAGATTTGGTGGCTCAGGGAGATGGAATTTCAGCAGTTCCAGAAGGTGTGCGCGTATCGAATAATCATTGGCTCTCAACGGTTGAGCCTGCCTCAATGTTATCCAACCGATTGCGGAACTCCTCTCAGTTTACAATTAGTACGATCGCAGCAACCTCAGATCTAGATCAAACTGGGCCTGCTCGAATCCTATCGCTTTCTGCCAATCCAGCCCGTCGCAACTTTACGCTGGGTCAGGAACACAACCAACTCGTGTTTCGGTTAAGAACGCCGATCACAGGAGAAAACGGAATCTACACTGCCCTGTTTGTACCCAATATTTTTCGAGATTTTAAACCTCATCATTTTCTCTTAACCTATTATCAGAACGTTCTTCGTCTGTATGTGGATGAACCGCGAAATTCTTACAGCCTCGAACTAACGCCTGAAATTACACTATTCCGCTACCTATTTCCCTTTGAGGGACGGATTTTACAGCTTACGAGCTTTAGTATTTCGGTTCACAAATTGATGTTCTATGCTGTTTTCTTTGCTCCTTTAGGCGGTATTCTGGCGCTTCTTTCGAGTAGGTTCAAACAGCAGCCTCGGTTTGACATCTTGCTAATCCTAAGTGGAATATGTGTTCCTGCTTTTATACTTGAGCCCATTATTCACACTGAGCATTTGCGCTTAGAAAATATCGGTCTTAGTATTGGCATTGCTTCAATAACAATGCTACTGAGTAAAAGCAAGATAACGTCATGGCTGTACTCTACAGGTAAAAGATAGACAGCAGCCATCATCAAGCCATTCAATGGAAAGCTTTAGTACCCAAGCAAATCTTGGTTCTAACTAAGCCCGAATTTTGGCAAATCTTTATGTGTTCGGTCTAATTTACTTCAGATGAAACTCTAGAGATGCGCTGTTGATGCACTTGAGGCAACGCCCACCAAGGAACATGAGGATGCTCATGATGCTCTAGATGATAGCCAAAGTGATAGCAACTAATAAATGAGCAGAATGTAGACCAATTCATGCTTTGGGCACGGCTGCTGTTTTGGTAACCTCCCTTAGGTTCACGATGAGGCAAATACGTTCCAAAGAAGAAAAGCTGAACGGAACTTGCGATCGCAGGAATCGCCCAGAACAGAATCAGATTAAGTTCGGGAACATGCAAGAGACCATGCAGGGTGTGAAAGATGACGACCAAACCGATTAATCGTGTCCAACTCCAGTAGCTGAGCATGAAATTGAAATACCAAGCGATCGGATTTTTATGTTGTCCGTTATGGAAGTCTGGATCAGTTTCAGATGCGGGATTATGATGATGCAACCAATGAGTTTTTAGCAAGCTTTTGTATGAGAAAAGCGCATAACAGGCAATTGATAGAGAACCAATAAAGTTATTGAGCTTAGGATTCCTGGGAGCAACTGCGCCATGCATTGCGTCATGAGCATTGATAAACAAACCTGTGTATAAGAACGTTTGTAAAACCACTAATGCAAGGCGAACTCCAGTAGGCAAGGCGACCGCATCAATAGATAGTAAGATAAATAAGCCTAGCGCCCACAAACCGAAAATGGTAAGCGCAACAACAACGCCGCGTTCAATGCTAACGCTCCATTTGCTAGTTCCTGGCATTGAGGTTGAATGAAATTGAGTTCTGTTTTGAGATTGTAAAAGCATCAGATCCTTAACCAAGAGCATTCTCAATATTGCGTTGATATTAATTTGGAGTAGCAATCAATAATCAAGTTGAGCTACATTAACAGTCTAAAAATTGAATGAGTTCATGCTCTCTGTCAGAGTACTAACTTAAGCTCAAGCCTAAAGGATGAGCTTTTGACGTGAGATGTATCACTTTTGAATAAGGTCATGCAAAGAACTTTTAATGAGCATTGTTCAATTCTTATTACATAAAAACAGAGCAAGCGGATGCGCGATCACGCACATTAGCATTTGTATTGTTTGTCCTCTAGGTCTGAATGGTTACCAGTCTATAAAAGGCTTTGGTCACATATAGAAATTAGTCTATAGAAAATTATGAAATTACCAACATCTATCAGATTGAACCAATAAATACAAATCTTAACATGTATCTTGATGCATAGTTTGATGGGGTACTGCCAATAAGAGCGCCTCAACGCATGAACCCCTGAAAGATGCTCACGCAGTTTAAGAGCACGTATTAGAGAATATCCATTTCGGTAGAAAGTAGTTTTAGCTGACTTATAGAGTTTGTTCAAAGGATTTAAGGCAGTTTCTGAGCCGGAAGGACGCGGAAACGGGGATTAAAAATGGGTCAAGTTGATCTGAGACAGGAATCAGCACAGGGCGTATAAGGTAAATCGAAATGGTAAGCTCGTTATGCACACCAAGGTAATCAGCTTCAACCGGAAGTTATTTCCGTTGCCATGCAAGGCGCTTATGTTGCTAAGTTGATTCAGCGTCGTTTGCAGGGACGAGAACTGCCATGCTTCCACTATTCCGATGCTGCACTGCCATGCTTCCACTATTTTTGGATTGATTCACAAAATCACCCCCCTGCATCAACTATTGGCAACGGGAGGAGGGGCGCGATCAAGCGTTTGGTTAAAAATTCTGGCAGATGTTTTGCAAACAGAATTGATTGCGCCTAGAGCTGAAGAAGGCCCTGCCTATGGAGCCACAATTTTAGCAATGGTAGGGATTGGAGCATATCTCAATTTGGAAACGGCGTTCAAGATCCTGACCCAAGTTGGGGATGTTGTACAGCCGCCAGAAAATCCGATGTACGAGTCTGCGTTTCAAAAATACAAGCGATTGTATGAAGCCTTGAAAGCGGTTCGTTAATCAGTTCGCTAAAATTGAGAGTCTTCATATAGAGCGATCGTTGTTGTAGCTGACTCAGTTTTAATTCTCTACCCAATGTTTTCTAATTAGCGTCAGTCTCCACTCACCCTTGCCGCTACCAAGCCCGGCGATCCTGAGCTTGGTAGCATCGATGAAAGGTTGCAAAACGTCATGCGACGCCCGCGAAGGTCAGAAGGTCAACCATTGTGAAGTCACCCTCAACACTCCCATCCCGGCGAGGAAGCTCAGGTTCCCAATTTGGTTGCTGAGACCAGTAGGACGCGCTATCACTCAGCAGTAGCCCGAAGAAAACCTCTGCGACAATTCGGCTGCCGACCTGTCCCAGTCGTTGTCCCTCATGCTGCACTAACGCTTCTTTCAGAATGTAGTACCAGAGCGGTGTGCTTTCGTGGAAATTCAGGTCTGTTAGTTCTGCAAAGTCTGTCTTAGTTAGCGGGTCATACCCTAACTTACAAGCGATCGCTTGTCCTGATGGCAACCCATGTAAAAGGTGTCGTTCGAGATTTCGTCCAGCTAGGCTCTTGAATTGGTCTCCTGGACCAACCAGCCCAGGCCCCACTGGTAGATCAAACATGGGCGAAGAGATGAACGGGTCGATCCGTTTGTTTCTTTTAACCTTGGGTCGGGCTATAGGAACAGGACCATCAGGACCACTGGGATCAGGAGCTACTTCCAGAGTCCCGAAGTCGAAGAACGTGTCCCATTCAACAAATCGGCGAGTTGCTCGACGTCCTCCCCGGAGATCATTCGGGTCGCCCTCTCGCGGATCGATCGCAGCATCGAAAATGGGCGCACCAAATCCCTGATTAACTTTGTAACCAGGACGAATTTGACTGTGCCCGAAACGGTAAACCGCAATCTGAAATTCACGGGGAAGCGTTGGCTTAGCAGATACCTTAAACAGAGTCGGACCATTGCTCCGCACCTGCTCAAAAACGGTTGAATCTAGAGAAACCCGTAAAAACTGGTTGACCACGATGTATTGGTAGTGCCAACGGACAAGCTTTTGTGCCCGGTTGAACTGTTCCTCTGCGCTTTCCCCGGGGTAATGGTCAACCACCCAATCGACAACTCGGTTGTGAAACTTTAGGAAGGCTAAGTGAAGCTGTGAGATGATCACGTTCTCGTCGTTTCGGGGGTCGCCGATGATCGCCCGTTGCTGACTGGTTCGCGGTAAGTCGCGAGGAGCATCAAAGTCGATGAGAAATTTAGCGGGTAAGGGTCGCTCGATCTCAGAGGCGCGATCGTATAGAAGCCGATCTTCGCTAGGTCCACGACCATAGACGCTATCCAAGTCCAGAAAAGGGTTGCGCAAGTTTGGGCCGGTTGTGGCAGGAGGTCTGAGGGGGGCGGGATCAAAGGTGATATCGTGGTCGAGAAACTGTCCGAGAAAGGTAAAACCAACCGTCATTTCGGGGTTGGGATTGTCCGGGTTTAAGACAGGATTCGAGTCTAGCGGATTAGTGATCGTAATCCGTGGGTCTTGGGCATCCATCAATCCGCCCCTCTGACCTAACTCGCGCAGCCGAGCAATGACATTATCGGGGTCCTGCCCTTCTGCGAATGAAGGGAGGTGGTGAAACATTTTGCCGAAGTCGTCTGCGGGTGGTCGCGGTCTACAGAAAACCTTGAGGCTTGGATAAAGTGAGTCCTGGAACATGCGAGCATCTTGGGCGGTTGCCCCTGCCTTGCTGACCTGCATTGTGCCTGTCTGCATCGTAACCTCCGTGGAGTGAATGTTGATTAGACCTGTAAGTTGTCACCGGCCTGATTTTCTTCACTTGAAGAGTTGCATCGATGCTCCGATGCTGAATGGTCTACCCTACCGGCGACAGGTAATGTCTACACCACGACCCGTCATCTCTTTTCCGCCTTTTGCAACAATTTGTCATGCCATTTAGAATCTGCCATTCGATTCGTTTAAGGGTTAGCCAAAACTTTGTTCTATAACAGAGGACAGCACAACATTTATCCATTGCGAACCATGCTTGGAGTGGTCGCCTCAACACGATCGCCTGTACCTACATCAAACCAATTAATCGAGTCGGGCGGAAATGCCAATCGAACTGGTGCATTGGTTGCTAACCGATGTTCCATTCCTAGAAGAGCACGAACAGTGATTGGCTCTTCTCCACTCACAATTCTGACACTGACAAGATTATGCATCCCCAAATTCTCGACTAGGAATACTTGACCGTCGAGAGCAGGCTCATTGGAGGATTGGGCTACATGTACATGCTCTGGGCGAATCCCAAGAATGATTTCCTTTGTATTAGAGCCTAGAGGCAGTGGAATTCGACTGTTGCCTACGATCGCTCGTCCTGCCTCACATTTAACCTGTAAAAAATTCATCTGCGGACTGCCGATAAAGCCAGCCACGAATCGATTGGCAGGTTCGGTGTAAATTCGTTCGGGCGTATCGAGTTGTTGCAGGTAGCCATTGTTGAGCACGGCAACTCGCGTCGAAAGCGTCATCGCCTCAGTTTGATCGTGGGTGACGTAAACGACGGGCGTGTTCTGTGACCCAAACAACTGCTTCAACTCTGCCCGCACATGTTCACGTAGCAGCGCATCTAAGTTGCTGAGCGGTTCATCGAGCAAGAAGACATCTGGACGACGAACAAGGGTTCTGGCAACCGCGACTCGTTGACGCTGACCACCCGATAGCTGACCGGGTTTGCGATGCATTAGTTCATGTAAACCTAGAAAATCAGCTACCTCATGAATTCGACTTTGGACTTCCCCGCTTGGAGTTTTGCGCAATTTCAAACCAGAGGCAATGTTCTCATACACCGTCATGTGCGGATACAAGGCGTAGCTTTGAAACACCATCGCAATATTGCGATCGCCAGGACTGAGCCGACTGACATCTTGACCGTTGAGCAAAACTTTTCCGCTACTCGGTTGTTCAAGTCCAGCAATGAGTCGGAGAATGGTTGATTTTCCGCAACCAGATGGACCTAATAGCGTTAAAAATTCGCCTGCACCAACGCTAAGACTGATATCTTTAACAGGAACGACGGTAGGGGTATAAGCTTTGCGAAGATCGACGAGTTCGAGTTTCTTATTCATAGGTGCTAACGAATGAACGGTGGGTGAGATAGAGTAAATGCTTTATCCTTTGACGGCTCCTGAAGTCAAACCTTGCACGATTCGCCGTTGGAAAATTAAAACCAGCAAAACAAGAGGAATTGTTCCCAGCACCGTTGCCGCCGCAATTGGACCAAAGGGAATCTCAAACGGAGATGCGCCGCCAAGCTGTGCCCCAGCCACAGGAACGGTTTTCATGTCCTCGCGAGTGATAAACGTGAGGGCAAAAATGAACTCATTCCAGGCAGCAATAAACGTTAAAATTCCCGTTGTGGCTAATGCTGGCAGCGTCATGGGCAGCACAATATCAAGCAACATTCGAGGAGTGCTGTATCCATCAACTCTAGCCGCATCTTCGAGATCCTTTGGAAGCTGCTGAAAAAAGCTTCTCATAACTAGAATTGTCAACGGTAAGTTGATTGCTGTGTAGGGAATGATCAACGAAAGATAATTATTTCCTAGATTGAGATAACGAACGATATCTAACAATCCCAAAAACAATAGAATCGGCGGAAATAACGTCACGATGAGAACGCCTGCTAGAATGATTCGTTCACCCTGTAGTTTCAGTCGAGCTAAAGCATAAGCCGCAGGGGCACCAATGCCAAGTGCCAAAACCGTAGACGCTAATGAAACTAAAAAACTATTGAACAGGTAGTTGAGAAATGGGCGTCGTTCAAACAGCTTTTGATATTGGTCAAGCGTTAGTTGATTGGGACCCGGAAAATAGACATTTGGAATCTCCGCGATCGCATCATCCGTTTTGAACGAGGTCAGCAGTTCCCACAAGATCGGCGCAAGACAGAAGAGCACCGTTAGCGCTACGGCAATCGGTAAGATAAATCGCCGTATGCTGGGCCGGTGCACAGTCGTCTGTTGATTTTCTGGAAAGGCGGTTGTCATAATTACACGGCTCCCGATGCGCGTTTTCTAGACCGATTGAGGAAAAAGCTGGCGATCGCAACTACCAACACCAACAGTAGAAAGGTAACAACAACCAATGCTGCCCCGTACCCAAAATCAAGATATCGCATCACTGTCGCATAAATGTAGAGAGAAACGGTTTCCGTTCCGCCGCCTGGACCGCCGCCTGTCATAACAGAGATCAGATCGAAGATGCCAAACGCCTGGGCGAGACGAAACAGCAACGCGATCACAATCTGAGGCAGCAGCAGAGGTAGCGTCACCTGTCGAAAGCTCTGCCACGGGCTTGCACCATCAATGGCTTGGGCTTCGTACAAATCACTCGGAATCGATTGCAGTCCTGCTAAGAGCAAAATGCTGATAAAGGGCGTCGTTTTCCAAACGTCGGCAACGATGACCGAAATCATCGCCAGAGTTGGATTCCCTAGCCAGTTGATGCCCGTTTGAATCAGTCCCAACCGCAGTAGAATATCGTTCACAACGCCGTACTGATCGTTAAAAATCCACGTCCAGGCGAGTGCAATCAGAGCGGTTGGGAGTGCCCAAGGCAGAATGGCGATCGTACGGACAATTCCTCGCCCTCGAAAGGATTGATTGAGGACTAAGGCAATGCCCATGCCCAAAACGAGTTCTAGTGAGACGGTGGCAAGGGTAAAGATCGTCGTGTTCCACAGCGTATTCCAAAACCGTCCGTCTTGCGCCATTCGCGCATAGTTATCGAGTCCTGTAAAGGCCGGACTGAGTTGATTTCCTAGGTTAATTGTGAAGAAACTTTGCCAAACCGCCCGCAGAATTGGGTAAGCAAACACCAGCGCTAACACGGCGATCGCGGGAATGGTCAGCAACCAGCCCGTCCGCCGTTCTTGAGCGCGAACATAATCCACCATTGGTTTTAAGCTCCCAGTAAAGAACGAGTTTCGCGAGCGGCAGCTTGCAGCGCCTCTTCTGGCGATGTGCGCCCCGAAACAGCAGCACTCAAGTAGCGCTGCAAAATATCTGACGCTTGAGCGTATTGAGCAATCTGAGGACGCAGTGCTGGAGTCTCCAACACTTTTAGCACTAGGGGGAAGTATTCATACTTTTTCAGCAAGTCTGCATCGTTGTAGAGCGATCGCAGGCTCGGTAAATAGCCGCCCGTCAGTGAGGTTTGTTTCTGAACATACGCACTCGTAAAAAACTGAATGGCTTTCCACGCTTCTTGAGGATGCTGAGTCGTGGATGCAATGCCCCAACCCCAGCCGCCTAACGATCCAGCACTCTCTTGCCCCGGCGCGTGAACCATGGGTTGAATGCTCACCTTACCGCGTACTGGCGACCCTGCCTGGTTGAGCAGTTCCCAAGCGTAGGGCCAATTCCGCATAAAAACGGTGTTGCCACTCTGAAAGAGCCGTCGCGCTTCTTCTTCTTGATACGTACTGACGCCTGGGGGCGACACACCTTGATCAATCGTGCTGAGCAAGAATTTGAGTGCCGCGATCGCTTCTGGTCGGTCTAACCCAACTTCGTTAGTTTGTGGATTGACCCAAAAGCCGCCGTGACCCTGAAGCACTTCGGTAAACATGGCAGCCGCACCTTCATACTGTCGCCCTTGCCAAACATAGCCCCACTGCACTTTGTTATCAGCTTGCTGAATCGTTTTTGCGGTTTGCAACAAGTCAGAAAATGTTTCGGGTGGCTTGAGCCCGGCTTGCTTGAGTAGGTCGGTGCGATAGTAGAGCATTCCAGCATCCGTTCGCCAGGGCAATCGATACAGTTTGCCTTTATAGCGACTGCCTTCAATGTCTCCTGGCAAGAAATTCACCAGTTCTGCTTTTGAAACAAGATCTTCTAGAGGGCGCAGCCACCCTGCCGCCGCGAATTTAGACAGCCAAACGACATCCATGTTGATCAGGTCGTAAGGAGAACTGCCTAACAGGAAAGAAGAGGTATTTAAGTCTTCAACCAAGTTGCTGGCGTTGGGAGCCTCGATCATGTTGAGCTTAATGCCTGAATTTTTCTGCTCAAATTCTGCGATCAAAGGCCGCAGCGTCGGAACTTCCGGTGCATTCATTAAAAATGAAAGAACAACGGGTTGTGACCTAGCAGGTAACACAATGAGCAGAGCGGTCAAGGCAAATGCTGTGAGTAAGCTCAGCGTGCGAAAGAGTAGCGAGCTTCGCCAGTATCGCAGGAGTTTGAACCAGTATTCTCGGACGATTTCCATAAATAAATTACCGCGACTGAGAGGCACAACTTAATGGCACAATGGGTGCGATTCGCGTTCCCTAAACTGGATTTTGGTTAAGCTGATCGAAATGCCAGAGATGAAACTTTAAAAGAAATTAGCAACGCTAAACTCACAGCTTCTGAAAGCTAGATTCTATTTTATAAACTAAAGGGTTTGCTCTATGATTCTCATCTTCTTCAAGACGGATTGAATGAGAATAAGTATTAAGTTAAGTAACGAATATGACTACTTTAAGAATTATTTAATTCACAAATTCTAGGTCTAATTTTAGAGTAAATGACCTATCCATTGATTATTGGTTAAATCAATTTGGATTAACTTCAGATTAACCTCTAGATTAACATTAACCTCTAGATTAGCAATGTATACCCTGCAAAGAATTCAAAATCCGTGAAATTACAATTACAGTTTGAACAGCACCAATGAATAATCCCAGGCGATACATTTTGACCCACATGCCGACAGGTTTTTCGTTTGCTGACCATAGAAATGCGATCGCAAGAGCCACAATAATTTCTGTAACTAGCGACATCCGAATTGTAACCGCACAATCGCCTTTTCCAACCACAAATAGGCTGCAAGTGGCTAAAAAGAAGCAGCCAAACCCTAGAAAACAATCAAATGTTCTACTCATCGTCTAGCCTATTCGGAACAGTAGGTATAGTGTATAAACGGAGATACTTTAACATTGTGTGCTTTTTTATTCAATACATTCTACGTGTGCAATCCACCTTTTCAACTCAGTAGATTTGGCAGATGGAATGTAATTAAAGTCTTTCTAAGTCGTGACTCGATAATCAATAGCCAAGTCTAATAAATATCATATGACCATAAAAAATCTGAAAAATCTTTAGCCACTACTTACGGGGATTTGCACACTACATAATTTTGTACACGCTGAATGCCATGCCATTTCTCCACGGTTGGCTTTACCAAACTCTAGAGGATTGCTACGTTAGGTTGTAACAAATGATTGAGTTCTAAAAAGAGTGTAAAAAGATTAATTTTGAACCGAAAACGCTTGTATAGTAAGGAATTTTTATAAGCACCGCTTGTGGATTTTCCAGTTTATATTGGCGTCGGCGCAGTCAAACTTCATCCGCACATTTTTTTTGAAGCGATCGCATATTCAATTGCACTGCGGTTATCGCTCAGAAACTTTCGTCAAGATACGATTTCGCCGCCTCAACGCAGTTCGATTATCGTCGGCGGACTCGTAGGCGCATTGATCGGCGCAAAGGTGCTGGTGATGCTGCAACATATTGATATAGTTTGGCAGCATCAGGAACAGTTTTTTTGGCTATTGCTTCAGGGTAAAACGGTAGTCGGAGCGCTATTGGGTGCAGTAATAGGAGTTGAGGCGACGAAGAAACTGCTTCATGTTGATCAATCAACGGGCGATGCCTTTGTTTACCCGCTCATATTAGGAACTGCGATCGGGCGATTGGGGTGTTTTTTTACAGGGCTGAGCGATCGCACCTATGGCATTGCGACTAACCTGCCGTGGGGCGTTGATTTTGGCGATGGGATTTCCCGTCATCCAACGCAGCTTTATGAAATTACATTTCTGTTCATGTTAATGATATTTCTAAAGGTGCGATCGCGTTATCCTATGCATTCTGGAGATTTGTTTAAGTTCCACTTGATCAGTTACTTAAGTTTCCGCTTTCTGATTGACTTTATTAAGCCCGACTTTCACTTTGCGCTAGAATTAACTGCAATTCAAATTGCATGTGTTTTAGCGATTGTTTACTACCGCAATAGCATCACTAGACTGTTTAATTTCACTGTAAAGACTGTTTAACTGCACCGCAAATTATGCCAACTCGTCCTTATCTGTTCTACGCTTTAACCAATAGTGTCTGCTCTAAATGCCTCACGAAGGTTGAAGCAAAAATCATTTTTCAAGAAGGTAACGTCTACCTCGTTAAACACTGCCTAATTCATGGACGAGAAGAGGTTTTGATTGCAGATGACATTGAGTATTACAAGCAGTGTCAAGAATTTATTAAGCCTGGAGACATGCCGCATCGGTTCAATACGCCGATCAAATATGGCTGCCCCTACGATTGTGGCTTGTGCCCTGATCACGAGCAGCACAGTTGTCTAACGCTGGTAGAAGTCAGCGATCGCTGCAATCTTTCCTGCCCAATTTGGGTCGTGTTCTAGACATGGGGATTCATCAGTCAAACCGCCCGTCCAAATTCATAGCGATTGATAAACAATCCAATCACAATGTCATGCAGCCACTCGGACTTGGAGAAGCAAATGGTCTTGCGAG
>JAHHHO010000088.1 GCA_019359315.1 Myxacorys californica WJT36-NPBG1 | reverse complement strand
AGAGTACCTGCACCTCTTTTGTCTACTGAATATTTAATCATTCGCAACTAACGGAGAAGCGAAGGATTAGAAGTTGACGACGATATTGCTTGCGCTTATAGCACTGCTTGCCTCGACGGTGCCCTTTCGTGAACGCTATCTCAGATCCATGTTAGGGCATCGATAATCTGCTGTGCTAACGTAAGTGGACGGAAGGGTTTGGTAAATACTGCAGCGACTTCTAAATCATTGAAACTTCGCTGCTCAGAAAGTTGCATCTTAGCTGTCATCAGAATAACGGGAATCGATTGTGTAACTGGGTATTGCTTGAGTTGCTGCAATGTGGCACGACCGTCCATATCCGGCATCATTAAGTCCAGCAGAATTGCATCGGGTTGATGTTGAGTGGCGATCGCAATTCCTTCTGCACCAGAACTTGCTGTTAAAACCGTCCAACCTGCGCCAATTTGAAGTCCCAAGGTTGCGATCGCTCGCACGTCGTCTTCATCATCGACGATCAGAATTTGTTTTTTCATAGTGGCACTCTAAAACGTTGATGTTGACAGGTTAACGCTAAATCGAGGAGAAGTCGGGGAATGAATAAAGAGGGAAAGGAGAAGCGGCTTTTAGAGGACGACGTTGAGCGGCAATTCGATGTGAAATGTGCTGCCTTTGCTAATCGTGCTTTCCGCCCAAATTTTACCGTGGTGCTGCTCAATAATGTTGCGGCAAATCGCTAATCCAAGACCTGTTCCCCCTTTTTGTCGAGCATCAGAAGCATCAACTTGCTGGAAGCGCTCAAAGATGGTTTGTAGCTGATTGGCAGGAATGCCTCGTCCTTGATCGGTCACGCTAATGCGGACGCTCGAAGTTTTGTTGTTCAAAGTTAAAGGTTGTGCATGCATCCAAACTATTGCTTGGGCTTCTGAAAATTTGATAGCATTACTCAAAAGATTGGTCAGTGTTTGTACGATGCGATCAGGATCAGCATGCAACAGAATGGGAAGCGGTTCTGTGATTAATTGGATGCACGATCGATCTGCCATTGATTGCATTTCCTCAGTTGCCTGAGCCATGAGTTCAGCTAGATTGCACGATTGTTTGCTCATCGTAATCTTGCCAGAACGAATGCGTTCGAGGTCTAGAATGTCGTTAATCAGGCGAATCAAGCGTTCCGCATTCTTGACACCAATATTAAGAACTTGTTGTCCTTGATCGGTTAAGCTGCCTAACTGTCCGGTGCTGAGTAAGTCAAGTGAACCCATCATTGATGTTAAGGGTGTGCGTAGCTCATGACTGACCAAAGAGATAAATTCATTTTCCAGTCGTTTACGCTCGGTGATGTCATTCGCGATTAATAAGGCGTAGGTTGCGCCGTTGATTTCAATGCGATCAAGCGATAACAAAATACTTTTTACACTGCCTGAACGGGTGAGCAGTTCAAACTCTAAATTGTGAATGGGTTCATCTGTTTGGAGGCGACTCAGAAATGTGGCTGAATCGTGACCTAAGTGTAGCTGTGCGATCGAATAGCCAATTACGGCATCAAGTGTGTAGCCACTCATACTGAGAAAGCTGAAATTTACTTCGATAAATCGTCCTTCTGGTATGGTAACGATCGCAATCGGATTGGGGCTTTGCCGAAAAATGGCTGCAAATTTTTCTTCGGCATGTTTTCGTTCGCGAATTTCTTGCTGAAGCTGTTCGTTTTGAGATCGCAGTTGATTTTGTAATTGTCGCAATGTTAAATGGGTTTCAATTCTGGCGAGTACTTCTTCGATCTGAAATGGTTTTGTAATGTAATCAACGCCACCGGCCTGAAACGCTTTTACTTTGTCGCTAACCGTTTCTAAGGCGCTAATGAAAATAATTGGAATGTCACGAGTGCGATCGTCAGCTTTGAGGTGTTCACAGACTTCGTACCCGTTCATCTGTGGCATATTCACATCCAGCAAAATTAAATCTGGTGGCATCGTCTGCGCCCCTCGAATGGCCGTAGATCCTTTGGTGACACTGCGAACCTTGTAGCCGCGATCGCTCAACATAGAAGATAAAAGGTTCAGGTTCTCTGGAGTATCATCGATTACTAAAATGTCAGCTTTGGGTACGGTCATCTCCATCCATGTTCGCAAATCGCAGCAAATTATATGATGAGGCGTTAGATACCTAAAGCAACATTAGCAAAAATAAATGATTGCTCTAAGAACCGCTTAAATTTTGCTCAGAAATTACTCACTCTACATAAAAACTCCTCTATTTCTCCCCGATCGCTGCTTATTATGAGCAACATCAGCAAACGGGGAACTGGAACGCACCCAAGCACTCCCTTAAACCTGAATTTGCATGATCGCCGTTTGGTTTCAATCATCATTATTTTCTGAGGTCACTATGTTTCATCACATTTCTGTTGCTGTTAACGATCCGTCCCATGTTAGTAATGTTCTTGCAGAAGTGTTACAAGGTCGTCGGTTTCCCTTTCCGGTTCACGAGGGCAGTTACATGGTTGTTAACAACGATGATTATGGAACCGCGATCGAGCTTTTACCGGCTGATACTCAATTGATTCCCGATTTACAAGAGGTCGGGTTTTCATCCGGAAATATTCCTCAAACCTTTCTTTCCGTTCATGCCGCTATTTCTGTGTCCATCTCGCAAGAAGAGATTGAACAAATTGCTTACCGAGAAGGATGGCTGGTTCGATTCTGCGATCGCGGTCCTTTTAAGGTGATTGAATTTTGGGTTGAAAACAAATTCCTGATCGAGTTGCTGACTCCAGCACTGGTGAATGAGTATCTGCAATTCACAAAGCCAGAAAATTTCGAGGCGTTTTTCAATCAGACAGCCCTCGATCTCGTTGAAGCTTAAAACCATAGCCATTAGACCTTAATGAACTGGAGTCTGAAATCATGTTAACGATGGAAAAAGTCGAAGTTGCCCCTCAAGAGACAGTACTCAATCTGATCAGTGGATTTTGGACGGCGCGATCACTGTATCTAGCTGCCAAGTTAGGCATTGCGGATTTGTTTGATGATGAACCTAAACCGATCTCACAACTTGCACAAGAAACGGATTGTGATCCGCGATCTCTATACCGACTGATGCGAGCTCTGGCGAGTGTGGGAATCTTTACCGAACTTGCAGATCAGCACTTTGCGCTCACTCCGTTGGCTGCAACCCTTCAGAGTAATGCTCCTGACTCAATGCGGTATGCCGTGTTGGCACAAATGGGCTATGACCATTCTTTAGGCTGGAGCCACGGATTAGACAGTCTAAAAACGGGCGAGATTGCCTTTGATACCGTCACTGGAATGTCAATTTGGGAGCACTATGCTCAACATCCTGAAGATGGAATGATATTCTCGCAATCCATGTCCAGTATGGGAGCTGCGATCGCCCAAGCCGTTGTAGCAAGCTATGACTTTTCTAGATTCAATACGATCGTGGATGTGGGAGGAGCACAAGGGAGCTTACTATCTACAATTTTGCGGGCGCATCCAAATCTGAATGGAATTTTGTTTGACCTACCCGAAATTATTGCCAACGTTCGCTTGGATGGCGTGAATGCTCAAACTGTTGCAGGAAGCTTTTTTGAGTCCGTTCCAACGGGCGGCGATGCTTACTTGCTGCGATGGATTATTCACGATTGGAACGATGAAAAGGCATCGATTATCTTGAGAAATTGTCATCAAGCAATGCCGGAGGATGGCAAGCTGATGCTATTAGAAGGCATTATTCCAACGGATAATGAACCCTCTCCAATGAAATTTATTGACGTGATCATGCTGTTGATGACGGGTGGACGGGAGCGCACCGAAGCAGAGTATCGGACATTGTTGCGATCGAATGGATTTGAACTCACACGAGTGATTCCAACGTCGTCGCTGCTCAGCATTATTGAGGCAGTAAAAATCTAAGCTGGAATTACTAGATTGCAGCTTGAAGCTAAGTGAATTGAAACCTACCTCAACTCGTTCATCTCTGGTCGAAAACAGCTATGAAAATTCATCGTACGCTGATGCTATTTACAATTGCTCTTGGAGCCAGCTTAAGCGTCGGTGCATCTCCAGAAAATTACTCTCAGGCCCAGTCAGAAAGCGCGAACCGTCCGATTCAAACCTTACCGAATGTTGAGGGCATTCGCTTTCGAGCCTTGACATACGAACGTTCAGCAACAAGCGAAGCACCAGCATTGCAGCAAGCTATCATTCGCGAATTATCAGGTAATGTTGCTGGCGTTCGCTATCTTTACAACTCGATTGATTTAGATGGTGATGGAAGATCTGAAGCGATCGCGTATTTGACAGGATCATCAGTATGTGGCACAGGCGGCTGTACGATGATGATTTTCAAAGGAACGGGATCTGGATCTTACAAGCGAATCTCCCGACATACGCTCGTGAACAATCCGATTGTGGTGAGCAATAAAAAAACAAAAGGTTGGCGCGATTTGGTGCTATTTGTTGCAGGTGGTGGCGCGAAGCCAAGCTATCACAGTTTGAAATTTAACGGTTCAACCTACCCCAGCAATCCTTCGACAGCTCCAATGCTGCCGCAGAGAACGATCGTAACCGGGACGGCCGTAATTGCAGAGCAAATTTCTCCTAACGTCGGCACCCCTCTTTCCAAGCAGCAGTCTTGGTAGAAGTCAACAGTCTGTCAATTCAAGAATTTCATCAAAACAAAATTGCTGCATCAGTTCGGTTAATGCATCTGCTAACTCTTGATTAGCGCTCTGTTGATTAGCGCTTTGTGCAACTCCGAAGGAACCACAGTCTGGAATCTGCTTGATCAATTGTGCAATTCGCTCTGCATCAACAGCAAGTGCCGCTTGATGCAGTTCTGTAATCCATTCAATGGGCATGTTTTGAAGACTTGAGCGATCTAAAACAAAAGACGAAGAGAAAGAAGAAGTTTCTCTCTCTTCGTCGTAGATATAAGTAACGCCCAAATGCTCCGCAAGCTTGTCAAAAAGCAATGACTCTCGAAAGGGTTTCGCTACAAAATCATCACAGCCTGCGGCAAGAATGGACGCGCGTTGTTCTTCAAAAGCACTTGCTGTTAACGCAATGATTTTCGTGTAACGATCAGCGACTTCGAGCGCGCGAATCTGACGAGTGGCTTCATATCCATCGATCACAGGCATTCGCATATCCATCAAAATTAAGTGCGGTTTCCATTGCTGCCACCAGGCGATCGCGTCTTTTCCATGAATGGCCGATCGCGTTTCAAATCCGACAGCTGTTAGTAATTGCTCAACAAGACTGCGATTTTCGGCCCGATCGTCAACCACCAAAATGCGGTAGCTCAACTGATTGGGCGCAAGCTGTAGAACTCGTCGCAGTGACGATGAGGGTACAACTTCCTTGACTTCTGCGATCGTGACCGGAAGGTCAAAACTAAAGGTAGAGCCTTTCCCCAAGGCTGTCTTCACCTGAATATCGCCGCCCATCAACTGCACAAATCGACGGCTAATGGTTAAACCTAATCCGGTTCCTTCCCGGATCTGCAAGCCGCTACTGGTTTGAATGAACGGGCGGAATAGACCATCAATCTCGTTTGGAGCAATGCCACATCCGCTATCGTGAACCTCGAACCGGACAGTTAACGTCAACGGATTAATCAAATTAGCACAGAGTTTAATGCCACCAGAAGCAGTAAACTTAACGGCATTGGTGAATAGATTGATTAATACTTGACGTAACTTACTTTCGTCAGCAGTAATATATTGAGGCAAGTCTGGCGCAATCTCGAAATCGAGCGATAACCGTTTTGCTTTTGTCCGAATGAGAAACATCTCATGTAGGGTCTGCAAAAGATAATGCAAATCAAATGCGACTGGATGAAGCGTCGTTCGTCCTGCCTCGATTTTAGACATTTCCAACACATCGTTAATCAGGCTCAATAGATGTTCACCACTGCGATTAATAATGGCAAGAGAATCCCGTTGTCGATCGGAGAGAGCTACCTCGCGTTCCATTAATTGAGCAAACCCCAAAATCGCATTCAGCGGTGTACGTAGCTCATGGCTCATGTTTGCTAGGAAAGTACTTTTAGCGATGTTGGCGGCTTCAGCCGCTTCTTTGGCAATGCGTAAATCTGCTTCGGCTTTGTGTCTTGCTCGCCCGATCGCAATCAGTTCGCCAACAAGTTTGAGGCTCTTAATATCTTCCTGACTCCACGTTTTTTGAAAGTGAACCGCATCCAGTCCAATAAATCCTGTCACATCACCTTGATAGAGGATTGGCACTCCCAGCAATGATTGAATGGATTGCCGGGTAAATAACTGCCGCTCTGGCCCATCAGGGATGGTCTGAATATCAGTCGTGTACAATGCTTCTCCAGCTAGAAACTGCTGATGTAAAAGTGGATATTCAGAAACGCTCGATCCTCTTGCTTCGGGGGTGAGGGGGGAAATATTTTCACCACACCATTCATATAGCAATTGACATTCAGCGTGATTGTTGTGGTACTCAAAGAGGCAGCCTCGCTCTGCACCAATATGACGAGTAATCAACGCTAAGACAGCCTGAATCGCGGTTTCTGCATCTTGGTCGATGAACTGCCGGGAGATTTGACTGAGCAAATTATCTAGTTCAGCGCGGCGTTGGAGTGCTTCTTCGGCGGCTTTGCGATCGCTAATGTCTACCATCACGAACTCAAGGCAATCTTCCTCTAAGCTTGGACGCAACGAAAACAAGCCCCAGCCTGTAGACCCATCCGCTCGGTGCAGTTCTGTTTCTAAATCGCGCACCTCACCGTTTTGCCGTAGCTCGTTCAACATCAGTTGTCGCGCCTGAGGATTCGCTTGAAATTCGCTGGTGAAGCGTTTCCCAATTAAATCGCCAGGCGAGCTGAGATGAAGAATGTCGGCACAGCGTTGATTGGCATCGAGAAAAAGCCCGTCTTCAATGCGCGTGCGTCCGATTCCTACTTGAGAATTCTCGAACAAATGACGGTATTTCAGTTCGCTGCGCCGCAGAGCCTCTTCTGTTTGTTTTCGCGGCGTAATATCGACAAATACCGCTTCTAACAGGTTCTCTGCCAGATTGAGGGAAAGCGTAAACATGCCCCACCGGATTGACCCATCTCGATGGCGAAACTGCATTTCATAGTTCGTGACTTTGCCATGTTTATGAACTTCGGTTAGCACCAATGCTCGCTCAGCGAGATCAGCATAAAAGTCAGTGGTGTATTTCTTGCCTACAACTTCATCGATCGAGTCGTACCCTATGGCTGCGATCGCATAAGGATTGGCTTCAAGAATCAGTCCATTCTCTAAACTGATCCGGTAAATTCCAACTTGAGAATTTTCAAACAGATTGCGATATTTCAGTTCGCTATGTCGCAAGGCTTCTTCGGCTGACTTGCGATCGCTAATGTCCCGCATGATCGCTAAAATGTGAGGCTTCCCATTGTAACTGCACGTCGTTCCTTTGATTTCCACATCAATCAAGCTGCCATCTTTATGAATGTCAATGGCTTGACCATAAAATTGTTGCCCTGCTCTCACCGTTTCTATATATTCTTGGAAAACAGGGAGAGTGCTGGGATGAATATAGGTCGATGGATGGAGCGCTAAAAATTCTTCGTATTCGTATCCATGCATCTGGCAAGCGGCAGGATTCACTTCAACCGGGTTTGTCGTCTCTAGGTCAGTAATATATAAGCCATCCGTAATCGCTTCAAAAATCGTTTTATACTGAGCTTCTTTCTCCCGTAAAGTTTGTTGTTGAGCTTGCAGCAGGGCATTTTGACGCCGCAATGTTTCTTCAGCTTGTTTTTGTTCTGTGATATCGGTTTGCGTTCCAATCCATTTTTGAATGTTGCCTTGGTCATCGAGAAGGGGCACGCCTCGAACGGCAAAAAGCCGATACTCGCCCGATGCTACGCGAACACGCTGCTCAACCTCATAGACCTTTCCAGATTTGACGGCGTCTAGCCAAACCTGTGCTGTAGAGGCGCGATCGTCAGGGTGAACGCTCTCAAGCCATCCCCAGCCTTTAGCGCTGTCTTGGCTCCGCCCGGTGAGCGCACACCAAAGTGGAATGTCATCGACGACTTCTCCCGCCGCGTTGGTCATCCAGACGGCTTGGGCTGTGGCGGTCACAAAAGCTCGATACTCCGCTTCACTTCGCCGGAGGGCGTCCTCAGTGGTCTGGCTTGTGGCAGCTGACGGTCTTAGCGGCGTGACATCACGAATCACCAAAACGACAGTTTCCTGATTGCCAAGGGTGACTCGGTTGCCTGAAATTTCTAACGTTAAACAGCGATTAGCTTGCTGAAGCTCATACGTGCTCAGAACCGTTTCTCCACTCAATGCTTTTGCAGTGGGGTAGGCTTGAGGATCAATCGGTTGACCCTTTTGCATTAAGGGTAACAGATCACTCAATTTAGCGTTGATCGTCATGGCGTGAGACTGATCGACCAATCGTTCAAACGCTGTATTGCACCATGTCACTTTGCCATCTTCACCTGCCCAAACGATCGCATCTGCGATCGCGCTTAAGGCCGCTTCCAGATTGACCAATTCTATTGAATCAGTTGTCATTGACACTCCTCTAACAACGAATTTGCCAGTTGATAAAGTGTTCTTACCGTAGAGCTATTGCTTGAGTATTCCACCACAGCAGCATGATAAATGACTTGCAATGAATCCTGCTGCACCATCTTGAGTGCATCTAATAGTTGGGGTTGAACGACTGCTTTAGGAGTGTCAGCAATTCCAAGAATAAATTCTCCATTTCCCCAATATCCTATAATCTCACCATTGCAAAAGATTGCTTGTAAACGTTGCCCAGTTTGTTTAAGAATCCGATTTCCAAAGGCGTGACCCTGTTGAACGTTAATTTGTTTTAGGTCTGCCAGGGATGCGATCGCAAAGCATCCTGATGAAGTGCGATTGATGAGTGCCGCGATCGCTTGACTAGAGTTGAATTGATTGGGCAATCCGGTAATGGAATCTTTGACCGATAACGTTTGTAGAAGACGAATCCGTTCTAATCGGTTTGTCAGACGAGAAATCAGTTCTTGACCTACAACAGGTTTTACAAGATAGTCGTCGGCCCCGGCTGCAAAAATTTGCTGGACTGTGGCAGAGTCTTGATGAGCGGTGAGAAAAATAATCGGGATACTCTGCCAAGCTGGATTCGCGCGAATGGCCTGACATAGGACAACGCCGCTGAGCTGTGGCATCTGGACATCAAGAATCAGCAAATCTGGATTGACTTGGGGAAGGACAGCCCAAAATTTTAGAGGATTGTCAATCCCAGTGACGCACATTCCCCAAGGTTCAAGCATTTGTTTGAGTGTAGCTAGAATGATTGGATCATCGTCTACTGCGAGAACAGTCCACGATCGAATCGAAGCTATCTCGGTTTTCGTTCCCTTGACCTCCCAAGTCCGAGGAGATTCAGATTCAATGGTCTCTGGGTTGGGTAGACTTAGCAGGCTCGCAGATTCTGCAACAGAATTTGCGAGCGGTATCTTATCTTGTCGCAAAATCTCGCCCAAGCGCTGAAGCAGCGATCGCACGATTTGATTTTGTTGCGGTTGTGACTCCGTTTCAAATATTTTTTCAAGCTGCCGCGCAATCTGCGTTCCTTCATCTCGTTCAAACATTCCCAGAACTCCAGCTAGTTTGTGCGCAGCTTGTTCTGCGGTTTGCCGAAGCTCAGGGGTCAATATGGGAGAATCGATGGCTTGCTGCAATGCGAAAAAACGCTCTTCCATTGTTTCGCGATACTGTTCCCAAAGTTCTTCAACCGCATGATGATACTGTTGCGTTAGCGATTTCTGATTGTCTTCCTCAGCGTTGCTAATTCTCTCGCGCAACCGATATCCCAATCCATACACATTCTCAATCCAATTGGTTGCGCCGACTGCTTTCAACTTCTGTCGCAATCCTTTGATATGCGATTTTACGCTAGCTTCCTGAGGCGGATCATCAAACGTCCACAGATGCTCGATGATGTCTCCACAGCTAAAAACGCGAGTGGGATGACGCAAAAGTAGTTCTAAGAGACTATATTCCTTTGGAGTGAGCGCAAGGGATTTCTTGGCATACGTCACTTGGCACGATCGCGGATCGAGTCGTAGATGCCCAACTTCCAGAAGCGAATTTGCTGCAACCGCTCCCCGTCTTAGCAAGGCGCGGACGCGTGCTTGAAGCTCTCCTAAATTGATCGGTTTGACTAAATAATCGTCTGCACCTGCATCTAATCCCCGAATGCGATGCTCACTAGCCGCTTTTGCCGTCATCATCACAATTGGAGTTTCACATCGATGATGACGAAGACGTTGACACAGGGAAATCCCATCTAGCTTTGGCAAGTCCACATCCAGCAAAATCAGGTCATAGGACGTACTTTGAGTGCACTCCCATCCAATTGCTCCATCTTCTGCAATATCTACTGCATAATGATGTTCTTTCAGCGATCGCGCAACCAGTTCTGCGATCGCGATATCGTCCTCAACTAGCAAGACCCGCATTCACTAACTCATCGACAAACACCAAAGAAATTGTAAGATAGCCCGCTTCCTATCTCGAAGGGTCATTACAGAATGCAATAAATACCCTAAACCTTCCCAATCTAGCTCTTTGAATAGGGTTCGAGCAATCTAACGGTTTGATCCTTCCGTCCTTAACATCACAGGAATTGATGTGGGATTGAGGTTGAGAATGCTTTAGATCTCTTAATGAACTCCGCTCCACGCTTTCAAGAACGGCAGTAAGAAAGTAATGGGAGCACGTTCTTCAACTGTCACTCTAGCGCTAAGGAGTGTTCCGGGCGTCACCTTTGAATCAGGGCCGCGAGAAGAAGACCATTGGTACCCACTGGAGGTAGAAGCATCGTAATTCAGATGAGCAATCACTTCGATTTGACCACCATCTTGACCTAAGATTTGATTTGCAACCTCCGAATTTCCAACCACGGTTGCCGCTCCTTCTCGCGTAACAGGCAAAGCAGAGACAGCCGCTACAGTGCCAACAATGCTGCCAAACTGTTCTCGCTTCACGGTATCAGGAGTGATTAAAATCTTCATGTTGGGTTGAATTTTCTTGCCGTCTTTGGCAGCAAAATATACGATTCCTGACTCGAGTGGTGCTCCACGTACCTTGGAAGAAACCGTTTCCCCAGTTTTTTCGGTTGCCTGGAGTGTACCCAAGCGAGTTCCAGGACTTAAGACTTGTCCGACAGCAGCAGTCAGTTCGGTGATGCATCCTGCTTGAGAACTTTTAATTTGGCTCTGATCCGTGACTTGTTTTTCTAACTGAATCACCGATCGTTGAATCTCCTGGGTTTCTTTTTCACGCGCTTGAGAATCAGCGAGATTAGTTTGCTCTAGCTGTTTCTGCTGCATGTTTAATTCATCTAACTGGTTTTGAATTTGAGCAATGCTACTTTGATTGTTCAGAAATCGTTGCTGTGTTTCGACAGCTTGAAAATTCAGTTGTTTTAACTGTGCTTTGAGTTTGATCGTTTCTTGGAGCGCTTGACGATATTCTTGCTCAGTTTGCAACAAAGTATCTTGAGCGATCGCACCAGTGTTCGCAAGTGCTTGGCGACTTTGGAGCCTCTCTTGCAAAATGGGAGCTAACGCTTGAGCATTGTCTAACTGTTGCTGCAAGCTGGCTCGCTGTTCGGAGATTGCCGCTAAACCTTGGGTTTGAAATCTAGGCGCTAAACCTTGAGCATCTTGCAATTGTTGTTGTAGCCGATCGCGTTGGGCTAGGATCGCAGTCTGTTCTAAACGCGAGCTTTGGTCTCGAAGCGTGCCGTACTGAAACGCTTGTTGCTGTAACTGAGTGAGTTTGTCTCGCTGCTGTTGAAGCTGTTGTTGAAGGGCAGAAGCCTCGATCGTGGCGAGAACTTGTCCTTTCTCTACACACTGTCCATTTTGGACATTTAATAACTTCAATTGTCCAGCAATAGAAGATTGAAGTTGAATCGCTCGGCGAGGATTAATTAGTACGCCGTTCCCTGCAACAGTAATGGAAATACGTCCAACAATACTCCACAGCAATCCTAGAAATATAATCAGCCCTAGTACACTTAATGGCAGCCAATCTTTTAAATTTACAATCTGAACGGCTTGATCCAATCGCTCCGGCGAGCGTAATCGTTCTAAGGAAGTTTTTCTAAATAGATTATTTCTCTCAACCATAATTGGTAATTCGATAAAAGTGAGATAGATGATGGAATTAATGCCTAGATCAATCCCTAAGTCATTTGTCGGGCCATTAGTTTTTGAAATAAACCAGATTGATTAGATAACTGCTTAAACGAGCCTTGCTGAACGATTTGCCCTTGTTCGAGAACATAGATGCGGTGAGCATGACGAATTGTACTCAAGCGATGAGCAATGATCAAACGAGTCACTCGCAATTGTTCTAAGTTGTGGCTAACAATTTCCTGTGTGCGGTTATCTAAGGCACTGGTTGCTTCATCCATCAGTAAAATTTGAGGTTTTAATACTAGAGCACGAGCAATCAGTAACCGTTGTCGCTGTCCGCCCGATAGATTCAATCCACCTTCTGCAATCACAGTATGCATTCCCATTGGCATGGTTTGAATATCCTCTGCAAGTCCTGCCAACCGGGCGGCGTCCCAGGCTTGGTCAAGCGTGACTAGCGCCCCATTGGCAATGTTCTCGAACAGAGAGCTGCTATTAATTCGACCGTGCTGTAACACCACGCCCAATTGCCGCCGGACTGCTGACAAATCTAATCCAGATAAGTCTTGACCGTCGTAGTAGACGGTTCCCGCTTCGGGTGTTTCAAATCCAAGCAGCAATCGTAGAAGCGTGGATTTACCACTGCCGGATGGGCCTACTAACGCAATAAATTCTCCTGCCTTTGCTTCTAGGGTAATGTGCGCTAAGACCGGACGACCTTCTGCTCGATAACGAAAAGTTACGCGATCGAGGTTCAAGTTTCCCTGAAGCTGTCCTGGATCAGCTTTACTCCAATCGACTTCAGGTTCTGCCTTGAGAACGGGTTGCATCCGTTCCCATAAAATTCTGGCTTCTAGTATCTTTGCGATCGTACTGCTTAAATTAGTGGCACCATTGATGAACGAGCCAAAAGCAACGTTAAAGGCTAAAAATGTACCAGTGGATAATCCAACTCTATTCACTTGAGATCGATCCATTAACGATACTGCCAATGCAAATAGGATGATAGAACTAACGGTTGGTAATAGTGTGTTGAAAACAAATAGAAGATCTTCAAGGGATTGGATTCTCAGCGTCAATCGAAGTTGCTGATTGTACACTTTGCTCCAGTAAGCAAACGCTCGATTTTCTGCTCCAGCAACTCGCAGCTTTGCAACGCCACCAATGATTTGCGTCATTGTGCCAAAGAGTGCTCCCTCTAATTCTTGAAGAGAGCGAAACGATTTTAGTGCCGTTAACCTAACAGTATGAGTTGCTAATAACGTAACAATGGTAATTGCCGCTGCAACGATCGCAAGATGAGTGCTATAGAAGAATAATAAAGCCAGGTTGAGTAATGCAAAACAACTCGTGAAGATGGTCGATAAGGTGACGCCTCCAAGCAAATCGCGAATTCGTTTGATTGATAAAACGCGGTTTTGTAGATCTCCCGTGGAATACTGTCGAAAGAAAGAAAGTTTTAACTTCAGCAAATGATCCCAAAGCGCAGATTGAGCATTCAAATCCGCGATCGTTTGAAGTCTAACCGTCATTCGCCTTTGGAGCAGTTGAAAAACTGCCGCTCCAACGCTAGCTGCCAGCAATCCTAAACCAAGTTGTAACAGTAATGCCTGGTTCGCGTCAGGAATGGCAACATCAACCAGGATCGCGATCGCTTGGGGAGTTAGCATTCCCAATCCGGTCACCGCGATTCCAGTCCAAAGAATTGTCCATCCCTCTTTTACTCGACCTGCAAGAGCAAATTGCAGCAAGTCTAGCGCTCGGTTGACTCGATGAGGTAACGGGCGATAGAAAACATCGGCAGATGGCGAAAGTTGACCAGCTGTATGTTTGTTGAGTGGTATCCGAGTTTGCGTTTCTGGATTGAATAGCTCATATTTTCCAGCTGCCTGAGGTAATACCGCGATCGGGCAATTGTCCACCTCGCGATATCCTAGAAAAGCACCATAATCGCGATTCCACCAGTTATCTTCTAGCAGTATCCGTCGAGTCCGAATGTGAGAAGCACGAGCGATCGCATCTAACGAATAATCGGTGTGGGGAGTGGATTGAGTCGGTGGATAAATCGGAATTCCGAGCGATCGACCCACTGCCCCAACTGCAGTTAATAACGCCGTTTCTTCTGGAAAGGATTCCACTTCCTCAGAGCAAAGCACACTTGTCAGTTCCCTTAATGCAAGGGTTGCAACTTGACGATCGAACCGTTCTCGCGCTTGTACCTGAACGCGTTTCCGATCAGATTCCTGTTGCTCTAATTGGGCAAGTCCCTCAAGAAACTCAACATGCAGGTTTGCCAGGTTTGACTGTAGCGTTTTCCAGTCGTCAATTTTAATCGTCTTCATCGGAGCAATGGAAATGCCTGCGGCTAACAAAACAGTGTTGAAATGTTGGCACCACTGTAGCGCTAAGCCGACTAGATTAGGTTCTGTTGGTGTTAGTGAAATCAGCGTAGGTTCTGCGCTTCCTCCATTGCGCTCTGCACTAATCGCGACGGCTAGAATTTTGTAGGAATGACCCAAAGCAGGCATTGTAACAGGCATTGCAAAGAGTGCTTCACCTGCTCTTACACTAAACAAATAACGGCGGGTTCCTTCGCCAGTGTCTGTGAGGAGAATTGCGAATACATCCATTGATCCCGCTTGTAGCAACCAAGCAGGTTCGATCGTGTCGGCGGTCAACGATAACGAAAATGGCATCTTAATCTGCTCCTTCTGAACGAATCAAATGAGCGTAGGCACCTTCCGTTCCCCACAGTGCTTCATGCGTTCCTCGCTGCACAATCTCACCCTGTTCCAGAACGATAATTTCATCGCAATCCCGGATTGTACTCAAGCGATGCGCGACAATCACGCAGGTACAACCGCGACGACGTAAATTCTGATTCACCAAATGTTCTGTTTCTGCATCCAACGCGCTTGTCGCTTCATCCATTACGAGAATCGTTGGATCGTTGATCAATGCCCGTGCAATTTCGAGCCGTTGGCGCTGTCCTCCGCTCAGGTTGGCTCCAGCTTCCATCAATTCTCCAGCAAAACCACCCGGAAACGCTCGAATCACATCATACACATCCGCATCCTGACACGCCTTCGCGAGTTGAGAGCTAGAAATTGTGGTGTCCCAGAGCGTGAGATTATCTTGCACGCTACCGCTAAACAAAAAAATGTCTTGCTCAATCATGGCAAGAGAGTTTGTCAGAATCGATCGCGGAATTTTGTGAGTCGGAATGCCATCGAACAGGATTTCACCCGACCAGGGTTGATAAAGACCACAGATCAGCTTCGCGATCGTGGATTTTCCAGATCCACTGATGCCGACCAAAGCAACTCGGTGTCCCGGTTTAATGAACAGATTAAAGTTTTCAATCAAAGGTGGATCAAGTCGCGAATAACCGAAGGTGATATTCCGAAGTTCGAGGTGTCCCTGAAGCCGAAAACCCGGAAATAGCCTCAGGGTCTGCTCTTCAGTTAGATTGTTCTGAAATGTTGACGCTTCTGAAAACACAGAATCAATTGGATGCTGCAACACATCATCTAAGCGATTCAAATCACCTTCTAGTTCTTGAAGGGTGCTGCCAAAGGTAACGAGATGATTAACAGGCTCAAGCAAGCTATACATCAAACTTTGAAATGCAATCAATGTACCAATACTGAGATCGCCATTCATGACTCGCAATCCGCCAATGATCAGAATTAGCAGCGTTGCGATCGAGTTGAGAAACGATGGTAAAACACTCAACGTTTGATTGTTTGATTCTAGATCTTGCTGAGCATTGATCACTTTGGCATAGTATCCAGACCAGCGAGCAAAGAAATCAGATTCTAGGGCAGACGCTTTCAGGGTTTCAATGCTTTGTAGTCCCGCGATCGCGACACCAGTGGCTTTTCCCCGATTTTGCACTAATCGTAAGTTGACATCTACGCGCTGGCGGTTCACCCATTGCAACGCCAATACATTAGCCGCTGCAAAACAAAGACCGATCACGGTGAGTAACCCGTCATAAGCAAACATAACAGCCGCATAAAACACCAGCATCACCGTACTGATAACGGTTGTTGCTAATTGTCCGGATAACGTTTCCGCAACTTGATGATTGATTTGTAAACGATCGCTGATTTCTCCGGCAAATCGCTGAGCATAGAAGTTGACAGGTAACCGCAAAATATGCCAGAGGAAACGGCTGGACATGCCCATTGCCAGCTTAATTTTGAGTTTTCTCAAGAATCGCAATTGCAATAAGCGCAAGCAGCCTTGCAATATCATTGTCAACGTCATCCCCAACAGTAGGGGACGCAACCAATCTACTCGATCCTCAATCAAGATGTGATCGATAAAGATTTGGCTGAACACAGGAATCGAAATACTTGGAACAACTAGCAAAAAACCTGCAACAAGGCAATATACGATCGCGTGAATAGAACCTTGCAATCGATCGAGCAACGCTAGAACTAAACTAGGTTTACGCCCTCCTTTCTGGTAGCCAGCTCCTGGCTCAAACGTTAGAACAATGCCTGTGAAGCCGTGGTCAAATTCTTGGAGAGAAACCCTGCGGCGTCCAGTCGCGGGATCATTTAGATAAACACGCTTCTGCTCAAAATGCTCAACCACTAAGAAATGATTGAAATTCCAAAACACAATGTAGGGAGGACGAAGCAGAGACAGTTGTTCTAGTTCTCGTTTATAGCCTTTGGCAATCAATCCGTATCGTTGAGCCGCTTTGATGATGTTGGCCGCCTTACTTCCATCACGAGAGACACCGCACTCAACTCGCAGTTCTGCTAAGGGAACCATTCGGCCATAGTACGCCAAAATAATTCCAAGTGCTGCCGCTCCACATTCAACCGCCTCCATCTGTAGCACCGTCGGAGTTTTGACGCGTTGGATGCTGAACGATCGCGGCAAGTGAGGCATTAGTTCCAACGACATCCTTTCAATCAAACTCATAACAGTATAGATTCATCGGAGGATCATGCTCTCAAAACATTTTGCAACACAGTCATTAGTCCCATAACAACACGGAAGGAAGCGCAGGGTGAGCAAGGCGTAGCAACGCATAGCCAATGCCTGACGTTCCCGCTAAAAAGCCAGGATTGTAGACAGACGTAGGCAGATTGGGAAACAGTTGATACGCCCCTGTGCGCTTTGCCTTCGCCACAACGTTTGTCGCATTTTGAAGCGCAACCTTTTGCCACTCTGGGCGCTGGCACAGTTGCGAACCTACCAACAGCACTTCAGCCCGCCCTAAGTTGCCACAGCACAAATGGTCGATTGGTCGCAAGCCAAAACTCTGCGTCGTTTGGAGCGCGATCTCAATTTCTTGCTGAATGTCTGGCTGAGGCAAAATTCTGGAGCAACCTAAGCGTCCTAACCCAATTCCAGTCGCACCATGACACCACTTATTGGCAAACTCAATCTGTCCGCTGGGTCCTGCTCTGCGGAAGTCGGGCCAGTTTGCCTCCGCCTTAGAGAAAACGCTGCGCTCGTACTCGATCGCTTCGAGGGCAGCGTCTGAGTAGGCGCGATCGTGGCTGACCGCATATAGTTTTAGTAATGCATAAGCGTTGCCTGCCGTACCATGAGAAAAGCCAGTGAGGGGCTGATCCCAAAACGTTTTCCAGGCTCTAGCGCCTTCTGTTCCGCTTTGCTGGTGGGTGATCAAATGCTGCCCACACGCGATCGCGGTTTCTAAAACGGTTGCTTTCTGAGTTGCATCATATAGCGATAACAATCCGAGAATGGCTCCCGCTGCGCCGCTCATGACGTCGAAATGGTCATCCGCCGCAATGAGGGCTGGTGTGATCCAATCCGCTAATGCCTGAGCATCTTGCAATAGCGTTGCATCGTCGAGGAATTGGCTAATCTTAACTAGCGAATAGATCATCGACCCTAACCCGGTTGCGCCTCCAATTCCCGTGAAGCGAGCCAACCGTTGTCGAGCTTCTAGATCGAGCGTGTGGATCTGCCGACGTAGAGGCTGGATGGTTCTATAAGCAAGATCCCGATAGCGCGAGTCAACAGAAACCTGACTGAGAGCCGCGAAGAACAGGGCAATACCAGAGCGTCCATCGCAAAGAGAATCACCCAAGGTGTGCAATTGGTATCGTTCTGCTTGCACCACATAATCTAAGCCAATCCAGTTAATGCTGCCATCAACATCTGGAATTGCTCTGGTTTCGAGTTCTGTCGCGATCGCTTGGGCGTCTTGAAGCAATTGTTCGGCGCTCAGCAACGGCAACGATTCAGCGTTCCACGGCTGCTCTTTCTCGCTAAATGAAGCAACCTGAGCATCAAAAGAGCCTTGAATAATGGCAATTTGACGGGCAAGATCGGTTTCGTCGAGCATCTGCAACTGGTTGAGCACATCTTGATAGCCCGATCGCTTAAAGTAGTTTTGAATGGGTGGAAAACAGCCGACTTTCAGTTCGTCGATCACCGCGCTGGCAGTAAAGAACGGAACGTCTAATTGTTCCATTGATCGCAGTTCTGCACTCAAAACTGGAAAGGCACTCGGCTTCTCTTGAGCAACAATAAAGGCGCGGCTGAGATGATCGAGTTGAATGCTGAAGTCTACCCCGTGTTTGAGGTGATCGGGAGATAAGGTTTTCTGCAGAATGAGAGTGTAAATTCGGGTGGCACGGAAGACAAAGCGAACCTGCTGATTTTGCATTGCCGTGAGTGGACTGTTTGGGGACAGTAAGACCTCGCGGTGTGCAACTAAGAAGCGATACATCTGCTCGAACCCAGCCACGATTTGCGACCGATACTCGTGGGGCGACAGAGCGATTTCACCCAAGCGCGGCACATTTTTCTCAACAGGTAATGCGATCGCTTCGGAGCGCAGGTGCATATCATCGGTGTTGATGCGCTGCCAACGAGGCACTTTCCGACGATAGAACTGAGGGGTGGTACTGCCCAAACCACTAATATCGTACGCCATCCGAAAATCGCTGCTAAAGTCCCAACGGGGTAACAGTCCGGTGCGGAGAACAGAACCCCAAAACTGTTGAGCGGCACTAGTTTCAATGTCTTGAGCCAACGGTGAATCGTCAATTAGCTTCGGCTCATGGTGCAGCAGCGTTTCCATGTCAATCAGCACCAGATGTTCGCCATTGGCAATTAAGTTCTCGTAGTGACAGTCAGTACCTCTGAGGGCATACAGCACACCTAGCAACATTCCGGCACGTTCGTAGAATCGCTCTGCTGCTGCTTGATCTGCACAAGGTAAGTGTTCAACATATTCGATCCAGCCATAATCGCCACGATCGAGCACCTGAGTCACTTTGAACTCTAAAAGATTGCTGTGTTGATTGCACCAATCTAAAAATTGATTAAACGCAACCTCTAATCCTAAATTTTTTGGTTTATAAACGAGTTTTAGCCCCGACTCAAAGGTAAACACAATCACGGTTCTGCCGCGTTTGTGAGGATCGGAGAGCGAGGTGTGAATTTCAATCACTTTATTCTGAGAAAGTGGAGCGACAGTTGCGCTAAACGTGCGTTGCAGGTCTGAGTGATCGTTCGCCAACCGTTGCAGAAACTCCGCTGTAAATTCGACCCAAAAATTCACTGCTGTTGCCACTAAGCGGCCTAGAACGGGATATTTCTGAAACAATGTCAGCAATCCATCTTGCAGCAATTGAGTGACAAATTGGGTGTAGTGCGTCTTGCGATCGCGGCTCTCGGGTTGCAGGTCTAATACGTTGAGCAAGCTTTGACCAAACGGACGAACTTGAGAGAATTCAAAGTTCAGCGTCTTGCTATACAATCCGACCAGTCGTTGCAGCAGACTGCGCTCTAAGCTTCGGTAAGCGGCTTCTGAGAGCAGCGACAAGGGTAAGGTGTGCTGAGTTTCCAGTTGAGTGAGAAGCTGCTGTCTGGCGACTTTGATCGCAGGCAGAAGAATGTCTTCAAAGGGGAGCGGATGCTCTGGATCGATCGGGAGATTGGTTTCTCGTTCGGGTGTGAATTCCGTTGCGGTTTGCATAATGCGATGCAACGTTTCTGCCCAATCTGGCAACGGTTGAGCCGCATTCAAGCTCACAGTCCCTAATCGAGGGCGAATGGTATCGAGGTCCAAGCCTTCCCACTGTAAGCGTTTCTGTAAAATATCCCAACTGCCTTGGGCGACCACTTGGCACCAGCGATCGAGCTGTTGTTGAATCTCTTGTTCATTGGCTAAATTATCCTCAATCGCAAATCGTTCTGCATCTAAGCGTTCCCAGAGAAAGCTGGCGCGAGTGACGATCGTGGTTAGGTCAGTGAGCGTAATTTGCTTAGGGAATTGAACGAGGGAATTCATCGCTAGATTCTTCATGGGGATAGCTAGACACGGGCAGTATGCAGAGTAAATTAAAGTCCCCCCATTTCCGCAGGGCTAGTTTATTGACCGTAGAAAAAGCAGAATAGCGTCGATGTTTCTGCCCTGCCTGACCATGAGCTTAATCGAGCACCTCAAACACGTGAAAGATTTCCGCACCCAGCCGCGCTACGAGCT
>JAHHHO010000087.1 GCA_019359315.1 Myxacorys californica WJT36-NPBG1 | reverse complement strand
TCTCTGGTCAACCTTGGCTAGTAAACTCATGGCACTTAAGCCGCAAAAACGCCGCTTTTTTGAGCGAGGTCTCAACGCCATTTCTCTGATCCACTCTGCTTTTTAGCCGCCTTGTCACCCCCTGAACTCCACATCTCGTCTGCTTCGGCTTCTTCAACGGGTTTGACAATTTCCACCGCCGTTGCCTTGAGTTGATTCAACAGCGATTGGTTGACTTGCTCAAGATGACGATCTTTTTTTTTATGCTTCAATCACCGTGGTCGGACTAATCTTGAGAACGCGGGCAGCATCTCGAATCCCACTGCCATTCATCGCCATATCACTAATTTGTTGCTTGATGTTGGGCAGATAGCCTCGGTAGGAGTATTC
The DNA here is from genome assembly GCA_019359315.1 of Myxacorys californica WJT36-NPBG1. Lineage (GTDB taxonomy): Bacteria > Cyanobacteriota > Cyanobacteriia > Leptolyngbyales > Leptolyngbyaceae > Myxacorys > Myxacorys californica. The sequence goes on along the minus strand of JAHHHO010000087.1, from coordinate 20,336 downwards.
CAAGATGAAACTGTGGCGTGAACAGTCCTGATTGCAACATCTATAACCCTGCTTGCCTTCTGCTGTTTTGCCATGCTTGACCATGTGAGAACTTTTGCAGATTGGACAGAGAACAGGTTCGAGTACCATAGCAAATCCTGGAAAAAGCGGTAGCCCAGTTAATGGCTTAATTCTCTCCTATCCAAATCCCATGTCTAGAACATTACCCTTACTCTGTTTTGATTCTGCTACCCCGTCTGCTTGCGGCGGGGTAGTTCAATTCAAGCCGCAGTTCGAAAGCCGCTGCTACTCTTTTTCCAGGTATTTTGAATTACCTGGAAAACTTGTTTCAATTCAAGCCGCAGCTCGAAAGCCACTGCTACTTTACCTTACCCCCTAGCACTGATGGGGGCGAGCTAGTTTCAGTTCAAGCCGCAGATCGAAAGCCGCTGCTACCGGCGGTGCGGCGGGTGCGATGTTGGTTTGTAGCTGACTGCTGATATCTGGGCTCTGTCGCAAAAGCTATTATCGAATTGAAAATGTTGGGCTTGGCTCAAAAATCGCATTCGTAAAAGTTTGGCGACGACTTCATCGCTTCGAGAAGCAATGGAAGCTGTTCTCAAGGATGCCGCCGCTTGGTCTTGATACTATCGATGCCGCAACATGATTGGCGACCGACATAGTAATAATTCTTGCGTTTTAGAGAGACAGACGTGCTCCTTTTCTAGGTGTTTCCCTGAAATTTGAGGTGAAGAAAAGCTTCAGCCTTTTCCAGTCTGGTCAGGTACAGTAACAGCCGTGAGTGAACCAACCTTGTAGATCTTCAGGGGATACTTGAGCAAACGCTTGCTCAATTGCGTTAACTAACTCTGGTAAGTTCTCGCACTCAGGGAACGCAATAGAGCCTTAATCTTTGACTAACCGTTCTCGATGGGAGAAAGCTCTGGCGAATAGGGCGGTAAACAGATAACCATTGCCCCTGCTGGTTGAAGTAGTTCAACTACGGAGTCTCCCTTGTGAATCGAGCCGTTATCCAGAATCACGCAAGCGCCCTTCCACAACTTGGGCACCAGCTTTTGCGCGATGAAGGCTTCAAACAGTAAGTGGCCTATCAACGGCACCGAGCAGGGGCAATTGAGCCATCACCCCCATCAGTCCAATTGCCCCAATCATCGAGACGTTTTTACCCCGTTCTTGCGGACGTTTGCCATGTGCCCTTTGTCCTTTGGAGAGCGTGCTCGCCAAAGGGCCATTGCTAAATTCACCCCGCTTCGTCAATGAAGATTCAATCCTTTGCCCGTATCCCCCGCAGTAAGTGCCAAAACTTGACCCGTTGCTGTTGCACTCGCTCAGTATCCTTTTTACTGGCGTGAACCGTTTTTTTGACGCTCAAGTTCAGCTTAATTAGCATCCGATGGATTGTCGTGCAACTGACGCTCACGCCCGTCTTTTCTGCCAGACGATCCCGCAGTTCCTTGAGGGTGACGTTGCTGTTTGCCTCGACTAATTGTTCTAAAACGCTCAATTGCTGCGCATTCAGCTTCGTAGCTGTTTGTTGGGTTCGAACTTTTGCCCCAACCTTTCCAGTCTCTCGATACCGTTTGAGCAGCGTTTGGACAAAACTGACGGCGACTCTAAATTGACGGGCGAGTTCTCGCTGGGAGATCTTACCCTCCTCATATCGGTCTACGATTTTCTGGCGGAGGTCAGACGAGTAAGCCTTCATGACCAGCAGCTTGAAGATTATATTTTCACTCCTCTACCTTGTACCCTACTTGTCTGAAAAAGGCTGTAAAACACAGTCCAGAACTTTCAGGATCTTTCAGGATCCTTCACCCTTGAAGTCCTGGATCAGGGAGATCGCTTGCTCGGTGGTGTCGCAAAGATTTTTGATGAGCGAGCGATCGACAACGGCGCGATCGTCCTCTCTTGTCTCCGGGGAATAGTGCTGTACAGTGCCAAATTAAACGACATCGAGACAAATTCGTGTCGCTGAGTAAACCCCTCGCTGTTGCAGGGTTGCAGAGAGAGTTTGCTTAGCAGCCTAGCCTTAGGTCAGCAGGATTGCCAAGCTGGCTTGAGGCGGAAAAGCAAGCCAGACCTAGCCTTGCTCCTTTGGCGACACTAATGTGTCTTCACGGCAAATAATAAGTCACTGTACAGTGGTCTTGAAAATTTTGCCCCACACCGGGAAGGTGCTGCACGGCAGGAATTCCCAATCGTCGCAACTCGGCCTCATCGCCGATACCAGATTGCATCAGCACTTTCGGCGTATGGATGGCACCGAGCGACAACACGACTTCGACTGCCGCACCAATGCGATAGATCGCGTCCCGATAGGAAATCTCCACACCAGTAACCCGCTTGCCCTGGAACATCAGCCGTGTGACCAGTGCCTGACTGAGAACCGTCAGGTTTGGTCGATCCATATACGGGAAGACGTAAGAGCGGAATATCGATTCGCGCTTGCCATTGCGGACTCGCACATCGCTGATAGCAGCACCCTTCGCCGCTTCCATCATGCGTCCGTTCGGATTTTCAAACGTCGGAATCCCGACCATCCGCGCTGCTTCGACCGCTGCGGGTGCGATCGGGTTTGGGTCCGGCGCAGGCTGGACAAATACTGGTCCTCCCGTTCCGCGATACAGCGGGTCCGGCACACCATGCCAATCTTCTAGGCGGCGATAAATCTTCAAGACGGATTCATAACTCCAGGCCGGATCGTTGGCTTCGGAGGCGAAGAAATCCCAATCCTGCTGGTGTCCGCGTGCCCAAACCATGACGTTGATGCTCGATCCACCGCCGAGGACCTTGCCCATCGAGAACGGAATCGAACGATTGTTCACATGTCGATTCGGCTGACCTTGAAAGCTCCAGTCTCGATCGGTTCCCAGGTTCATCGGCCATTGATTCGCTGCTATGACACTTGGCACATCATCGGTGCCTCCCGCTTCCAGCAGCAGAACGCTGACATCCGGGTTCTCAGCCAGTCTGCGGGCAACCACCGAGCCAGACGATCCCGATCCGCAAACAATAAAATCGTACTGGTGCCTTAGCTGGGAGGTGAGTTGGCGCTGGTTGCTGCGGACACGTTCGGCGAAACTATTGCGACCATTCGTGTCACCTTGATAGTTGTCGTCATCCTCAAAGGACTCGTTCTCAAAATCCGTCTTCATGGTGCCTACCTCGCTTGCAAAATCGAATTAACAAAATCGAATTAGCTCAGGTTGCTTTTTGTCTGTTTCGATCACCGCTTTGTGAGCCGTTAGCGCTGATGTGAGAAATTGTTTGCAGCATCTTGAGGTTCTGCCTAGATTGCGTTTACAAACACACACCGCTACTCCGTCCGGATCTCCAATCCCATGGCGTCCACTGAAACAGTGTTGCGGCTAGCATCAAGCGTTACTGCACCGTTTGACCGATGGCGTGCCCAACGACGAAAGCAGCCGCATCCGAGCACAACCAGACGACGGCTGCAGCGATCTCCTCGGGCTTGCCCAGGCGTCCGATCGGCTCTTCCGCGATCATCTTCGCGCGCCCTTCGGCCATGTCGCCAGTGAAGCGACTCAGCATCGGGGTGTCGGTGAAGCCGGGACAGACGGCGTTGATGCGGATGTTCGCGCGGCGTAGTCGAGGGCTGCCGATCGAGTGAGACCAATCACGCCGTGCTTCGCGGCGCTGTACGCCGGGCTGCCTTTGACGCCGGTGATTCCTGCGCCCGAGGACGTGTTGACAATCGCGCCGCCCTGCTTGAGGATCAGCGGGATCTCGTGTTTCATGCACAGGAAAACGCTGCGGAGGTTGGTGTCAATGAGCCGGTCCCACTCCTCCTCCTCGTACTCTGCGGTTGGAGTCGGCTTTCTCGGCTCGATGCCTGCGTTGTTGAAGGCGAAGTCCAGCCGCCCGAAAGCCTCAACAGTCTTGGCTAGGGACGCCTTCACGTCCTCGTCCCGCGTCACCTCGCACCGGACGGTGATCGCCTGCCCGCCTTGGTCCTCGATCAGGCGGACCGTCTCTTGGTTACCCTGCTCGGACACGTCGGCGGCCACTACGCTAGCCCCCTCGCGGGCAAACGCCAGCGCTGCCGCGCGACCGATGCCGCTTGCTGTTCCAGTCACAAACGCAACTTTTCCTGTGTAGTTTCCCTTCGCATTCGTCGGCATTATTTTTCTCCTTCAATTCTTTACCTAACTAGGTCTTAAAACCACCGGATGTAGGGATGAGTCGCAGTCACACAAAAATGTACGGTAAGGTCTTATTCCTGTAATCGCGATAAGACTTTCAGAAACTGTTTGTAAACGGTAGTTAAGTGGGTTTGAGCTTTCTCATTCGACGGTTGTTTGTTAACCTCCGTAGCATCAACCGAATCATGACCACGTAAATCATGCCTTCATGATTCTCAGGCAGAGTTTCATAGTCTCGTGTCAGTGCTCGTGCATTCTCTAGCCATGTCCAAGTCCGTTCAACAATCCATCGTTTGGGTTCAACTTGAAATCCTTTCGTTGCGGTTGGACGTTGACTTAACTCAACTTCAACTGAACGCTGTTGCTCGGCAAAAAAGTGTCCAATCAACGCGCCTAAATCGCCTCGATACCCTTGGTCTGCCAGAACTTTGGCAATTCGCCCAAACAGTTCGATAACCCAGACCAAGACCGCTGGAGCAGCTTTGACATCAGCGGTATTAGCAGAGGTGACGTAGCAACCGAGCACCAGTCCTAACACGTCTACAACAATATGACGTTTGCGTCCCTTCACTTTCTTGTTGCCATCAATGCCGTGTTCTTCCCCCCTTTTTGTCCGAGTTTGACGGATTGACTATCAATGATAGCTAAACTGGGTTCTGCTTCTCGTGCCTCAGCCAACCGCACCTTTCGGACTAAAACTGCGTTAATTTGCTCCCAAATGCCTAAGCATACCCACAAACGGAAGTATCCATACACTGTTTGCCAAGCTCCAAACTCAATCGGTAAAGCACGCCATTTGATGCCGTTGTCTGCACGGTAGAAGATGCCGTTGAGGACGACCCGCAGATCGACTTCTCGCTCCCTTCCAACGGGCTTTTCAGGGGGCAGCAGGGGGGCTATCTCTGCCCACTCTTCATCCGTGAGGTCACTCTCGTAGTAAGGTTGTCTCATCGCTTCAAGCAAGGTTGTGATGTCTCTTCTGGTATCGCGCATCTACAACCTCAAGTGGCTTCCGCTTCATATACATTGACAAACAGTTTCTCACTCTCAGCAACAACGTAGTTAGCAGTTCACTGCAAGCGGTTGTTCAGAGATAGACTTTGGTTTGAATTCTTAACTTGTTATTTGAGTTGTAAAGAAGCAGTTACAGCTTGAAATTCTTGTATGATTTTTTCGATCAGCTCACCTGCTGGGAGAGCTTCCGCTAATGCGGCTCCCTGTCCTGCCCACATACTGACAAAGTCTGGACTTGATTGTTGAGCAGAAGCCTGACGCAAAACTCGCCCGATCGACATCTGAGCCGGGAAGGGCAATACCTTATCCCTGTTGTTTTCCATTTCACGGATAAATCGATTTCGGATGGCTCTGGCGGGTTTGCCGGAGAATACTTCAGTAATTACTGTGTCTTCGTCCTTACACTTGAGTACTGCCTGCCTATAGACTTCTGGGATATTGTTCTCAGGGCAGGCGAGAAAGGCAGTTCCCATCTGTACCCCACTTGCCCCCAGTGCAAATGCAGCAACAATTCCACGAGCATCCATGATTCCACCTGCCGCAACGACTGGAACCGATACCGCATCAGCTATCTGTGGCACCAACGCGGTTGTTCCAATCAATCCTTGTTCATAAGGTACTGCAAAAGTCCCACGATGACCTCCGGCTTCAAAGCCTTGGGCAATGATGACATCGACTCCTGCTTCGACGAGCGCTTTTGCTTCCCGGACGGTTGTCGCGGTTGCCAAGACGACTGAGCCGATCGCATGGATCTCACGAATGGCCCTAATGGGCGCAGGTCCAAAGTGGAAGCTGAAGACCGGTACTTTCTCGTCAAGCAGGACAGTAAACTGATCTACAAATGGTCCGAGTATCGGAATGGGTTCGGGCACAGGTCCGGCATCTAGCTCGTTGTGCCATTGTGTTAATAGCTCAGCCATCGGGGTTTGCTGTTCAGGCGTGAGTTGATACACTTCAACGGCTGGGGCAAACAAATTCACTGCAAAGGGTTGGTCTGTCAGCTCTCGAATTTGCCTGATTATGGAGCGAAGGGTGGCTAGTGGGGTGGCTGCCCCGCCATAGGAGCCAAGACCGCCTGCATTAGAAACGGCCGCAACTAACTCAGGTGTGGAAGCGCCAGCCATCGGAGCCTGAATGATGGGATGCCTGATCTTGAGCAAGTCTATCAGTTCTGTTCTAGTCCACATAAGCATCTCCTATGCTTGCTAACAACAGCAAGATATAGATCTTTAACCCCAACATGAGCCGTACAAAAAAGCTGTGCCAATAGCTCATACCTTCATTAGAACGGCTTCGTTAAAGCGTTCTTTCGCTTGATTGATCGCAATGGGCGATCGACGGCTTCCTTCTCTCCGGCGAATCTCTCGCCAGATTTGAGTTGCCGCAATTGCACCATCAGCAGCAGCAATCACCACCTGATTCATCCCCACTTTCAAATCACCAATCGCAAAGATGCGGGGGTGAGATGTGCGGTTCACTTTGTCCGTGATCAGATTTCCCCCTTCGTATTCCAGGTCAATATTCTTCAAGTAGTCTGCGTGATATTTTGACCCCATCGAAACGAGTCCTGCATCTAGTTCCTCAATCGATCCATCAGCCAGTTCTACACCTGACATTTGATGATTCTCACCCAGGAATTGTTTGATCGGCTGTTCGACTAATCGGTAACCGTGCTGTGTTAGACGGTGACGGAATTCGCTACTCACCTCAAACTCGCCATTTGTGAACACTGTGATGTAGGGGGTAAACCAGCCCAGTGGGAATGCAGCTTCCAGGCTAGATTCACTGCTGCCAAATACACCTGCTCTTTTGTCGCGCATTTCATAGCCATCACAAATCAAACACACATGCAGATTATGTCCGGCATACTCAAACACGTTTTGCATGTTGTTTAATTGGGGTAAGTGGTCGATGATGCCGCTAGCAGCGATTAGATAACGACTGCGAAACACGGTATAGGTCGGGTTGGTGCGTCCAATCCGAACACGCACAGCGAACGTTTCACCTTCATCGGTAACGTCTTCTACATAGCCGTTGAGATGCTCACCCTCTAGCGACAAATAGTGTGTTTTTCCTTGTTTCAACACCTCTCGACCAGGAGTATCAGGCGGCAACCCTAGATAGTTGTGTAATTCCTGCACCCAGGACGATCGCGCTTTGCCTTTGTCAATAATCAGGGTAGAAAGAAGAGAACGTTGTAGATAGATTCCTGCTGATAATCCAGCCGCTCCACCTCCTACAACTAATACATCATAAACATGGTCTGTTCGTTGATTGGCTGTTTGTCTTGTCAGTTGCATAGGAACCTCCAGAAACTTGCTAGAAAGTACGACAATTCCTTTGTTGCCAGTGATGGACAACGAGATAATTTAGCAGTTTGTAAAGCAGACGGGCTTGCCATCGACTGAAATCAAGCGATCAAGGCGAATTTCAGTTCCATCTTGCAACTTAAGAAATTCGCTTTTGTTGGCAGTGTAGAGGTCGATAATTTTGCTCTCTATACCGACTACTTCACTGGTTTCTGTGCGGTAGCGGATCGTACAAAGCCGATGTAAGGTGGCGAGTGCCTCTAGCTCGTCGTAAAAACTACAGCTAACTGCTTGATACGGGTCTGCAGAGGCATTAGAACAGTCTGTATCGACAACGATGTGTTGGGTTGAATCTGAGTTCAGGTTCATGATTGATTCTCGACTGATGATGTAAGTGAGCAGGAGAAATATCGCATTCTCTTTTTAGATTGGTAAGCTTGCTACCCGCCTTGATTAACTTCATTTTCCTGCGATCGCCCAATACACACTACTCAAGTTAGTTGAGTTAAAACGCGACTTAAATAGCTCGCTCACCTCACGGAGGAAAAGGCAGTCGGTACTAGCAACTCATTGCTGATGTTCTGCACCAGTGGACCGTCCTTCTCAGTTTCAGTTTTGATCGCGATCCAGTTAGGGTCAGCGAGAAATGCACTCCACCGCTCCTCACGCTCAGCCAGGCTATCCCAAGCAAGTAGGTAGGTGAGCTGGTTACTCTCGCTTTCGCCGATTAGCGTTGTCCAAAACCCAGCCTGACGGATGCCATGTTTTTCCCAAATCCGTAAGGTGTGATTCTGGAAGCGTGAGAGCAGTGCTGGTAGTCGTCCGGGCATGGAATGATAGATGCGTAGTTCGTAGATCATGTCTTCAATGCCCCGCACTCTGTCCACCATCGACGTGCAGGATTTCGCCCGTCACAAAATTGGCGAATTCGAGGTAGAGGATGGCATCGACAGCATCAGAGATCTCGCCGATATGACCGATCGGGTGCATAGCCCCAAGCTGTGCATGAGTCACGACGGGGTGCATTGGTGTCTTAATGGTTCCCAATGCCACGGCGTTCACCCGAATCCCGCGTCTGGCATACTCAATTGCCAATGATTGGGTCGCAGCATTCAATCCACCTTTTGTGAGTGATGCGAGTACAGAGGGTACGCCCGCGATCGGGTTGTCAACCAGGCTCGTTGAGATCTGCACAACATGACCACTACCCTGCTTCTCCATCTCGGTAATCGCAAGTTGTGTGATGTGAAAAAAGCCAGCGATATTGGTGCCTAAATACGCCTGGTAGTCTGCCTCGGTATATTGGGTAAATGGCTTGGCGATGAAGATGCCAGCATTGTTGATGAGTGTGTCAATGCGCCCGAACTGGGTTACACCTTCGATAATCGAACGCTCAGCAGTTTTGCGATCGGCGATGTCGCCGGACACCGCAATGATTCCATCATCGTCTGATGGCTGAATTGAGCGTGAGACTGCAATGACCCGATAGTTGCGATCACGGTACGCTTTGACCAGAGCTGCGCCGATGCCTTGGGACGCACCAGTAATCACAGCAACTTTTTGTTCAGTGCTCATGGTAAAACTCCTTTGGAAATCATGGGTGAATGTTGCAAGTCAGGCAATGGTCTAAGCCGCGATGCTGCGGTCATGGTCGGTACTGGTCGCAACTGGCAGCCAGGCTTCGATGTCCTGTGCCATTTTTGCAGCGCTGCTTCGGTAGAATTTAACCGCGTCGTTGCCAGCTGGCAAATGCAGCGGAGGATTTTCTGTAGTGGTGAGTTGGAGAATTACCTGAGCAAACTTTTTCGGATCACCGGGTTGGTTTCCATGGAGTGCATCTGCTCCACTCCGCATTTGTCCTACCGTTTCCTGGTAATCGTCAATGATCGTTTTAGCCGCAACGTAGGATTCGGTGCTGAGGAAATCGGTACTAAAAAGACCGGGAGCTACTGCCGTAACGTGGATGCCGAGCGGTGCCAGTTCGACTGCTAGCCCTTTCGAGATGCCTTCGACTGCAAATTTAGTAGACCCATATAATCCCCAGCCCGGTACTGCATCGTAGCCAAACAATGACGAAATATTGATGATGTGCCCAGACTTTTGCTGGCGCAGGTATGGCAATACGGCACGCGTCACGTTTAGTAACCCAAACACGTTGGTGTCATATTGCTTGCGAACTTCGGCATCTGTGAACTCTTCAGTTGCACCAACCATACCAAACCCGGCATTATTGGCTAAAACATCAATCCGACCGAAACGAGCAACGGCTTGCTTGACAGCCTCTTGTACCTGGTCTTCCTGGGTGACAGCCATCGACACAACGTGTAGATTCGCGTGGTTATGCAAAGTAGTGGCAAGTTGGGCGGGATTGCTGCGAACTGTTGCCACGACCTGGTCGTCTGCTGCCAGGGCTGCTCTGGCAATTTCCAATCCAAAGCCTCTGGAGGCTCCGGTAATAAACCATACTTTCTGCGTTTTCATTTTGTGTCCTGGTTGTAAGGGGTTATATCTGATGCGTAAACTCGATAAATCGAATCCTCCTGCCTCCGGCATTCCCTTTAATCAGGGGAACTGAGGGGGATTGGTTCGAGGCAGAGAGTTGTCATGAAGACTGCTTAGATCAGTGCTATTGGATGTGTTGCCATCCTGTTACCGTCCGGGAAGCCGTGTCTTCACTTCTTGAAGTACCCAACCATTGCCGTCTGGGTCGCTGAACGAGGCATAGGAGGCATAATCGCCACGCTTTGGATCGGGACCCGGGACCCGTCCTTCGGTTCCGGCGTGGTGGAAGATCCCGCCAATGTCGTGAAATATTTCACTCACTTCAACACCTCGTTCTACGAGTTCAGCACGGGCTGCTTCGATGTCATAAACGATGAGATACAAGCCTTGAACTGAGCCAGGCTCAGCTAACGACACTCCTTTCCCGAAGATGATCGAGGCTTCTGATCCAGGTGGGGTTAATTGCACGACTCGGAAGCCATTTTCACCAGGAAAGTCAGCATCGAGTCGCCATCCCAACGTTTTATAGAAGTCTTTAGAGCGATCGACATCGGTAACGGGAATTACCACAACTTCGAGTTTCATGGTTTGATTGGTGACTTGATTGCTGTTCATCTTGTTCTCCTTTTGCTCTTCTTGTAGATGGGTGGGCTTGCTGCCCAGCTCGATTAACTTCATTCTTCTGCGACCGCTCCATCCACACCACTCAAGTTCTGTGATTTAAAACGCGACTTAATAGCCAGTAATAGCCAGTAATAGCCAGAAGCAATTAAACCTGATATACTTCGCCAAAAAAGGAATCATTTGCCTGTCCCTTGTGTTGCTGAAACTCCCTGGCAGGATTGAATTGAAGAAACGCCCGATATTCTAAGGAACGACCTACCTCTGTCCTTTACACCATTGGCTGATCTATGGATGCCAACCCATCAAAATCTAGACGTGGAGCAACCCCGTCTAAGCGAGTGCGAGGAGTTATCCTGTCGCCGCAGGGGTGGCAACGATTTCAGACAGCAAAACAGCAGGCAGAATCTGACGAAACCTGGGGCAAGCACTTCACCCAGGAAGATCTTAATGAGCGCACCGGACTTTCCCTCAATACTCTGGCTCGCATCTTTAAGCGCGAACAGGGGGTCGATCGTCAGTCAGTCGAGTATCTCTTTCGGGCATTCGGGCTGGAATTGATGCAAGCGGACATAACATCTCCTGCCGCATCGGAAGAAACCGAGAGCCGGTGGACTAATCCCCAACAGGACTGGGACACAGCCGTCGATGCTTCAACCTTTTATGGGCGGGAGGCAGAACTGACGCAACTGTGGCAGTGGGTGGTGTCTGAGCGCTGCCGCATCGTTGGACTATTGGGCATCGGCGGCATTGGCAAAAGCACGATCGCCGTCAAAGCTGCACTGCAAATGCAAACCGAATTTGAGATTGTCGTGTGGCGATCGCTCTCCAATGCGCCACCGTTGGATGAACTGCTGTCGAGTCTGCTGAAGTTTCTCATGCCGCTCTATGGAGAAGATCCCATCCTTCCCACGACGCTGGCTCAGCAGATCTCCAAGCTGATGCAGTATCTGCGAGCGCGTCGGTGTTTATTGATCCTCGATAATGCGGAAACCCTTTTGCAACGAGAGCGGGTAGGACAGTGGCGAACAGGTTACGAAGAGTACGGACAGTTGCTTAGAGCAATCGGCGAAGCATCTCATCAGAGTTGTTTGTTGCTCACTAGTCGAGAAAAGCCGCAGGAGATGGCCCTGATGGAAGGGGCACAGACGCTGGTGCGATCGGTATCCTTGAGTGGGCTAACCCCTGACGACGGACGCGCCCTGTTTCGGCAAAAAGGAGCGTTTACCGGCTCAGAATCTGAATGGCAAACCCTGATCGATCACTATGGCGGTAATCCTCTGGCGCTAAAACTGGTTGCCAGCGCCATTCAAGATTTGTATGACGGCAGCATTAGTGAAGTGATGCCCTTCCTGAATCAGGGATTGGCGGTGTTTGAAGATATTCGCGATGTGCTGGAGCGTCAGTTCGATCGCCTCTCTGAAACCGAACAGATAACCCTGTTCTGGTTTGCCATTCATCGAGAACCCGTCTCGATCGCAGAGATTCGAGAGAACGTGGTTGATCCGGCTGCTCAGCAGCGTGTACCCAATCTGGTCAATGCGCTACTACGGCGATCGCTGATTGAAAAAAGCGATGGGTTATTCTTCCTGCAACCTGTGGTGATGGAATATGTCACAGAACGATTTGTGCAGCAGGTCTGTATCGAATTTGAGACGCAGCAGTTGAACGTTTGGCAAACGCACTCTTTACTGCGAGTCAAAGCGAAAGATTACATTCGAGAGATTCAAGCGCGATTAATAGTGCAACCGGTAATGGAACGGCTACTGTCCCACTTTGGTAGTGTGGGGGCGATCGAGGCACAAGCCAGGCACCTGTTACGGCAACAGGGAAAGAAACCAGGGTACACTGCGGGCAATCTGATCAACCTGCTGATACAGTTTCAAGTGGACTTACGCGGCTGGGATTTTTCTGATCTTGTGGTGCAACAAGCCGACCTGCGGCAGGTCGATTTAGCTAGGGTCAATTTTCAGAACGCTACTTTTGCTAAATGCATCTTTTCTGAAGTATTCAGTATTGCTATGTCGGTTGACCTGAGCCCTGATGGTCAGCTGATGGCAGTGGGCGATGGCAATGGCAACATCTATCTCTGGAACATCAGCACCACTCAGCTCTTGGCCACATTTAAAGGTCACATCGGTTGGGTTTGGTCGGTTGCTTTTAGTCCCGATAGTACTCTGCTCGCCAGTGGTAGTACGGATAGTGCCATACGCTTGTGGGATGTCGAGAGCGGGCAGTGCTTGCGGGTGCTCACAGAGCATACAGGCGGTGTTCGTTCAGTCAGTTTTAGTGCCGATGGTCAGCAGTTGGCGAGCGGCAGTGAAGACAAAACGGTACGTTTATGGAATTTGCAAGGGCAGTGTCTCCATGTTTTGCAAGGACACACCCAGAGCGTTTATTCTGTCCACTTCGCTCCTAATCAGCAAACTCTAGCTAGCAGCAGTAATGACGCCACGATTCGGATTTGGGAGGTGAGCAGTGGAAACTGCTTGAGCATCTTACAAGGGCATACTAGTGGGGTGCAGTGTGTGCGCTATAGCCCGGATGGTCAACTGCTCGCCAGCGGCTGCCGGGACGGAGTGATTCGACTTTGGAGTGGTGATTGCTCCCAGAATCGATCGTCGCAGCCCCGTATCATCAATTCCAGTGTCAAGCTGCTGCAAGGACATACCGACTGGATTTGGAACATTGCCTTTAGCCCAGATGGTCAGTGGTTAGCCAGTGCCAGTCACGATAGTACACTACGCCTGTGGAGTGTTCCAGAGGGGCAACCCATTAATATATTTGAGGGTCATACCCATGATGTTTTTGGGCTTGCCATCAGTGCCGACAGTCAATGGTTGGTCAGTACCGGAGAAGACTATACGGTGCGGCTCTGGAATTTGCAGGGTGGACAGAACCTGAAAACGTGGCATGGATATACTGGTGGAATTCACTCCCTCAGCCTGAGTTCGGATGACCAACTCCTTGCCAGTAGTGGACAGACTGAAACAATTCAGGTGTGGCGGGTACAGCGAGATCGCAATGGGTCGCAACTTGACCCCTACAAAACCTTTTCCAGCCCGATCCGTCGGATGTCACCCTTTAGCAGTGTCAGCTTCAGTCCGGTTCACCTAGCGTCGCCGGAGGGAATTAATCAAACGCTGGCGATCAATCGACGCGATAAGTCGATCACCCTATGGAATATCCAAACCGGGCACTTCGATCAATGGTCAGCGCACAGCGCATCCATCTGGACAATTCTGTTTAGCCCAACGGGACAAACTTTAGCCAGCAGTAGTTTTGATTGCACCGTGCGACTGTGGGATGTGCAGACGCATCACTGTTTGCAGGTGTTACGCGGACACCAGAACGGGATTCGCGCGATCGCGTTTGACCCCGACGGTCAACGGTTAGCCAGCGGCAGTTTTGATTTCACCATTCGCTTATGGGATGTGCAAACGGGAGCATGTCTGAAGGTTTTGCAGAAACATATCGGTGCAATTTTCGCACTCGCATTTGATCCGAGTGGTCAGCGACTGGCAAGCGGCAGTCAGGATCAAACCATTCGCTTGTGGGATGTGCAAACGGGAGCATGTCTGAAGGTTTTGCAGGGGCATACCGGAGCCATCTGGACGGTTGCCATCTGTTCCAACGGTCAAACCCTGGCAAGTGGCGGTGATGATCAAACCATTCGACTGTGGGATCTGCAAACGGGGCGTTGTCTTCACATTCTGGATGAACATCGTGGTTGGGTTCGCTCAGTCCTCTTTAGCTCTGACGGTCAAATTCTATTCAGTGGGAGTAACGATCGCACTATCAAGACCTGGGATGTGCAGACAGGACGTTGTATCAGCACGTTGCGGGTCGATCGCCTGTATGAAGGCATGAATATTGGAGGCGCAACAGGGTTGACAACGGCTCAAAAAGCTACCCTGAAGGCGTTAGGGGCAATCGATCATTGAAGTGGCATTCATCCAACTTCCGTGCCTTTGCTTGTGTTCGATCGTGTCTAGCAACTGTTGAAAGGCGTTGAGCAATTGCGTCATTTCGTGGTTCATGAGTTGGTTAGCTTGTTCATCTAAAGAAATCTCTAACCATTCGCTTGTCACCCGTTTTTCAGCTTGTTCATCCTCCAAACTTACAGGCAGTAGAGAGACCTGACGATACCTTTCTAGTGTTGACGGCTTCAGCATCAGCACGGTTTCAGGAGTTTCTAGAGTTTGAATATAGCGCCACATAAATTCTGGTGGAATATCTGTGCAATCCCATACCAGACGCAGTGGTTGTATCCCTCCAGGTAGCGATCGCCAGTGTTCCCTTTGATAGTGCTCAAAGAGCAGCTTAGCTTGCATCATGCCGAAAGCTGTTTTTGAGTGAGCATTCAGTAGATTGATCGCTGCATCCAACTGACCAATGGCAAAACTAACAAAGCAAACCGCGTGGCTCACAAACTCCCCTGGCTGACTCTGGCTCTCTAACCCTCTGCGATAACGCTCAAAGACCTGGTTGTATACGCTTGGAGAAAACACCAACGTCGCATTCACATTCATGCCTTCGCGCAGCAGTTGTTCAATCACCGGCAGCATCAGTCGAGTCGCTGGGATTCTCAGCAACAAATTACTCCATCCTACAGCCCGCCAGATTCTTTGAGCCGCAGCGATCGCCGTTTCCACATTGAACAGTGTATCAGGTGGTAAATCGACCTGAACATAGCCATCTCGTCCCTGGGTGTGAACATGCACCTGCTTCAACCGATCCGCCGCTAATTGCAGATCTCGCACCAGCAAGTATTCATAATCTGTTCGAGCACTTCGGCTGCTGCCGCGCTGCGCCAGCGTCCTGAAGTCGCGATCGTACGCCTGTCTCTGGATAGCAAGGTTTAGCGCGTCAAAGTTCGATCTCACTCCCCTGACTCCACCCGCTTCAATGGCTTGCTGCAACTGACCGCTGCTCACCCAGCTTCGCTCAAACCCATCAAGCCAGAGGGATTGTCCAGAGCGATGGAGTGATCGTAACAGGTTCATAGCTGATAAACTGCACTTAAAGGTTCAAACATCTACTAAACCAGTTTGGGGACTTTCTTCAAATGAAACCACGCAATATCCCTGAGTTAAGCACCAACTTAAGGAGCAACTTGGTTTCACACTACAATCGATTGCTCCAAGCCCTGATGGATTGACGACTGAAAGCAGTGCAAAGCTCAGGGAACAGTGGTGAGACGATCGCTCAGCATGCTGCGTCTCTAGTAGTTAACTGGAGCAGAGGATGGCAGTTAGATCGTCTTCATTGATGGCGACAAAGTGGTTTGCACCTTACCTGTAATGTACTGATGTTGTCAGAAATGAAGATTTTATGGATTTAGCAATCGTTCGCTAAAAAACTGTTGCGTCATTCGTTCATAGTGCTGGCAGAGGTTAGATCGTCTAAGAATATAATCGACGATCGAGCTTCCATAGGGCGGTTTAATGAAGTTGCCAATGGAAGCGTAAGCTGTTGCATCTAATGTTGTTGGTTGGTTGCCAAGAAAAAATGGTTTGTCTGCCAGAAGATCTGAGAGAGCTTGAAAATCAGCACAAATAAGTTGACTAATGTCCTCGTAATTGTGTCGCCCCATGCCATGACCACGAAATTGAGAAAGTATGGTTTGGCGGAATTCTTCAACAAACGGTTTTGATGCTTCTAGCGGAGCTTCAGGAAAGAATGCGTGTGCCAGTACGTCTCGATAGCCTTGCCAGTTTTCTTCCAGACCGTAGCGAATGTGAATGGTTCCCCAGTAAGTGTTTTCCTTGAGCATCCGGCGAAATGCCAGGGAGATAGCTCGTTCTGTAAGGGTCAAATTTGTATCGAGATCGATCCCTTCCGCTTGTTCAAGCATCTCGATAATCAACGTGGCATCTCCAATTAGTTGTCCTTGATAGTCAACAAACGGAATCTTACCTTTGGGAGCAAGTTCAAGATCGTTTGCTGTAATGATGACTGTGTTGTAAGGAAGCTCTGCCATGCGAAACCAAGTTTCAAGCTCTAGACAGGCAGGGCTAATGCTCGGCAGGTTCCAAAGTGATAGGAAAGTGTACAAGGTAAGCACTAAAGGGATTCCTCCTCTAAAAAATTCAGGGTTCTATCTTGAAAATCAATGACAGCTGAAAATAGAGCCGTCGATTGAGGGGCTACCTAGCAACAGGAACCAAGTTCACCTGATACCCTAATTGCTGAATCCGACCACACATGTGTTGAAGTAGACGGTCATTGTGTTGCTGATGCCTACCCGTGACCTTGACCTCTTGGAACACTTGCTGCTTGGTGAGCATGTGATAGACCGCGATCAAAATACGATGGGCGACTGCAATAATCGCTCGCTGACGACCTCGACGCGCTGCTAATCGACGATAAACGGTTGACAAATTCGAGGTTTTGCATCGAGCAGCGGCATTCGCTGCCTGAACCAAGGCACTGCGTAACCAATTGTTTCCCTGTCCAATCGCACCACTCAAACGCTTGCCTGCGCTTTCAAAATTTCCAGGACAGACTCTCGCCCAGCGCGCTAGATGAGCGGAGGTTGGAAACCGACTCATATCAATCCCAATTTCGGCAAGAATTCGTTCTGCCGTTTCCCGTCCGACACCCGGAATAGTATCCAACAGCATGACCGCTTTTTCCCAATTTAGGGGTGTCGATGGTTCCGTTCCGGGGCGCTTCGCTGACTGTCCTTGATTCTCTAGGGTAGATTGCAAACTGGCTTCAGCAGAGGGTGTTTGAGACTGAATGTGAGTGGTAATCTCAGTATCGAAGACGGCAATTTGCTCTTCTAAAAAATCAATGTGCCTCAGGTGAGAAGCAATCAAAAAGCGATGATGAGCTCGCACTCGTCCGCTCAACGCTTGCTCTAACTGAGACTGTTTTCGGCGCAGGCTGCCAACCGCTAACCCGGCTAATGTAATGGCATCGTCTTGTCCAGCTACGATTGCAGCGAGCATCTTTCGAGCGGAAACACCCATGACATCGGTAACAACGGATGCTAATTTCACATTTGCCCACTCCAACACCTTTTGCAGTCGATTCACGACCGAGGCTTTTTCGCGCACGAGCGTTGCTCGATGACGGGTTAGGTCTCTCAAATCTCGTTGTGGCAGTGGAGGAATGAAGCTGCCTCGCAACAGTCCATGTTGCAAGAGTTGGGCAATCCATTCTGCATCTTTAACATCTGTTTTTCGCCCTGGCACGTTCTTGATGTGTTGAGCATTCACCACCAGAACCGTAAAGCTGGCTTCTAGGAGGTTATACACAGGTTTCCAATACTCACCTGTGCTCTCCATGGCAACATGGGTCACACCGTTATCGCTTAACCAATCCGACAAGCTGAGTAACTCTTGGGTTGTGGTTCCAAACGTTCGACTTTCAGTTGCCTTTGGTTTAGCTGCACTGATCCAACAAGCCACGACTGTCTTTTTGTGAACATCTAAGCCAGCACAATTTGAATAAGTCACGTCCATCGTTACGTCCTCCAATTCTCGATGAAGGCTGGCAAGATGCCCCTGATCTGAAGATTCTATCTTGCGTGCTTTCCAAACCGAGTTGGATACCACAATTCGTTATGCCTTTGGGCATCTGGGTCTGTCTGTCGCTCAGGCTCTCTGGCACTATTAACCCTCGACCTCGTTACCAGCCTCTTTCTTTATATTCTGTTTAACCTGTTCTAATCAATTTTCATCCTTCGTTGTGTCCGCTGGACATGCCCGTCTGTCGCAAAAATTTTAAAGTGATAAACGAACTGGTCTCGTTCGTATTGTTTTAAGCAGTTACCCCAAGGAGTTCGTTGATGAATCTTGCTTGAGATACACTATCCCCTTGGTTGATTCCTTTCACTTGTCCTTTGCGAATCATCGCCATTGCCTCGATCCCTCGCAATGTTCTGCTTGCTGTGTTGAATGACTGAAATCCCATCATTGGTTTGACAATTCGTTTGATGTTCCGGTGGTCCTGCTCAATCAGGTTGTTCAAATATTTGCTCTGCCGCAATTCGGTCTCGGCTTTCAAGGTTTTCTCTTGCTTCAATTCATTGACGGCAACGGGATACGCGGCATTTTTATCCACAGTAATCACTCGTGGCATTTGAGTGTGCTTTGCTCTGAGCACTTTACGGAAAAAGCGTGCCGCCGCCTTGCCATCCCGCTTCGCACTGAGCATGAAGTCCAGAGTGTTCCCCTCCGAATCCACGGCTCGGTACAGGTATTTCCACTCCCCTCGGATTTGGATGTAAGTTTCATCGACTCTCCACGAGTCGTTCGTGGGATTTAAGAACGGACGCATCCGCTTGTCGAGTTCTGGCGCGAATCGCAGTACCCACCGATTGAGAGTGGAATGATCAACTGCGACTCCGCGCTCCGCCATCATCTCCTCCAAATCGCGGTAGCTCAGGGAATAACGACAATACCAGCGCACGTTCAGCAAGATGATTTCAGGCAAGGGTGGAGTCGAGGGGAACTATTATGCTCCGCCCCTCTCCTTTAGATCCGGACGTGCCCGTTTCCGTGCATCCGGCTCCCGATTAGCTTTGCTTGCTCATGTGGATATAATCATGGCAGCTTTCATGGACAACCATCAAGTTTTGGCTCTTCCAGTTGTTGTGATTGCAATCCATGTGGTGAAGGTGTATCTTCTCGTCACCGAGAAGCTTGGCTCCACAATATCCACAAGCATGGTGCTGTTTTCTCAGCAAACTTGCTGTTACTCCTTTGTAAAGTTTGGAGTTTCGAGCACTCCAGTACAGGATATCCCCATCATAGGGTGAACGTTCACCTGCGACATTGACATGTCTGTTTTCAGCATAAGAGACTCTTGGGAATGCCTTGTTCATCAAGTCATTTACCTGGAAGCGGTTCAGCGTTTTCTCCTGTTTGAAAACCTTCCATGTGCGGTGTCTCGTTCTCCAGAGTGAGAATCAGGAACCGTCTAACTTGCAGTAGCGGTGATAGTTTCTCCATCCTCTGACTAAAGGAGCTAGCTTCGTTGCTTTAGCTGTTGCCCCATCATTCGAGCAGTTGACGATACGTTTAACTTTTCTACGGAATGTTTGGTAATTATCCTCTGAAGGGACGCATCTAAACTTTCCATTGGCTTGCACTTTGAAGTGCCAACCCAGAAAATCAAACCCATCTGTCGCCGATACTAATCTCGTTTTCTGCCACTTAATCTGTAGTCCTAACTCATCGAGAAACTTCACAATCTGCTTTAGAATGGCTTGCGCGTCATCGTTTGGTTTGAGAATGATCACCATATCATCCGCATACCTCACGCTGTTATGAATGTTTTCGATACCGTTGAGTGCGATGTTTGCCAGTGTCGGGGAAAATAGAGTAGGGACAGAGCGCACCTTCAGGTCTTTCGACTCGCGTGTTTCATCCATCCCTCTCCCCAAACGAAGCGTGACAGTTTCCCGTCACTTCGCTTTCCCTCATTGCAATCGACTGTGATCTCCAAAGGACGCGGTTTCCGCATGACAGCTTCGGCAGAGCAATTGCAGATTCTCTTTGAGCGCTTTTCCCCCGTAGCGTTTTGCTTTGAGGTGGTGGAGGTCTAAATGCTCCTGGCAACCGCAGAGGTCGCATTTAGCTCCGCGTTCTGCTTTGATCTCTTCTTTCAGTTCGCGCCATTCGTCGTTGTTCTCAGCATTACCAAGCCAAACGACTTCAGGCTGTGGCATTTCGGCAAGGTTGAGCGTTGTCACCCCTTCTCCAGCGAGGTAAGG
>JAHHHO010000086.1 GCA_019359315.1 Myxacorys californica WJT36-NPBG1 | reverse complement strand
AAGGACGACACTGGTGGCGGCTACGGCTCTCCGCGCACCTCGGCATGGTTCCCGCACAGCTTCACGTGCGGCTCGAACCACAACTACATCCACGAAATCCAGTAGTGCACTGAGGGCGCTGCAACTTTGAGTAAAGTTGCAGCGCCCTCAGCAGATGAGTGATTGCGATCGCAACAATCAGACAGCTTGACTGAACCTGAACAAGTATCGCGATCGCGGGTCAAACAGAGATCGCGATACTGTCTGTTCTGCAGCAAAATCCTTTTAGGGCGTCAACAGAAATACTGCTCTCAATCCTGCCAACGACGCGCGATCGTTGACCTTATCGACGACAAAATCAACGCTGAATCAGGTATTGACCTTGATATCCAGTTCGATCCCACCCTCAAGGAGGGTCAAATACTAAGGGCTTCTCCTGCTTAACTTAAAGTCGTTGTTTAAGAATAAGTCTGAGTCAAGATGGACACGCTTCCATAAAAAATCTGGATTATCTTGATTGAGCGGTTCTATGCTGAATAAAGTCTCATCACACCAATCTTCTACCTTTAGATTGGTGCTTATTAATGGATAGCGATACTGCAAATCTTTTCCATCTGTATCTAAAATAATATTTCCTGAAATCTGAAGATTACCAAACGTTTCTTCGTATCTCACTTCATTGCCGTTGCTATCAACAAGGCGAACATTGTGGGCTATGCTAGGTTTATCACATGATATGTTGCTATAACCTAATTTGTGACTATTGAATTTGAAAGATGTTTTGTGAAATAGCAATAAAATGCACAGAGTTATTTTTGATTCCTTAGATCTGAACTGTGCTTCATCAAACTCAAAACAATTCTGATGCAGAACTGCAACAATTTGATTAATTATATCCTCCTGACTAAACGAAGGCATACAGTAGATCGCACCCATAACAAATTTAATTGCTTCATGGGTTTGCGGCTTGATTTTTCCATTTAAGCAGGCAGTTTTGTCCTTCCTGTTTTCCTTAAATAGATTTTGTATCTGTTTATCAAGTTTATGTTTCGTGACCTTATGTTGTGTTTGTAGTACACTTTCATCGCATTTGCTTACTTGATAATGCATAAGCTTTTTAAAGTGTAAGGGAAAAGGTTTTGAAAAGTCTAAAGTTAAACCCAGTGCAGTATATTCAAAAAAATATTTGATAGCAGAATAAAAATTTTCAAGCGCATCATTTACGATGCCTTGATTGCGTTCCTTATTGTGGGCTATTAAGTCTGCAACTTCTTTGAATATATAGCTGTCTCTCGAATATTCTCTCAGCGTTATAAATAAGATGCGAACATAAGCTTCATCAAAATTGTCGTCTTGAATTCGATTAATAGCTTTTTGAACTATATCCTTCTCGGATTCTTTCATATCCTTTGTTAACACTGGATGCTGAGAGTACTTACACCAGATCTCTAGAATTTGGGTAAGCAAACTCCTTAAATCTACTGATTCAAGAATAACCTAATTCCCTGTTAACATCGCTATACCGATACAGCAGAAATATGGCAAACAGCAATCCGATTCAGACCCCAGAGTTTAAGGCTCAACAGGTTCCGAAGTACGGCGATCAGGCGCTAAGCAGCAAAGTGGTTGGAACGCGGTATCCGGTAGATGTGGATGCGGCGTTAAGACAGATTGCGGATCACCAAGGCTATATTCGCAAAGCGGTTGAAGAGAAGCTTAGAGCAGATGGGCTGCTGTAATAGCAAATCGGTCAGCGTGACTGATTTGCTGAGGGCACGATCGCTTTGCGAACTTCTAAGTGATCGCACCCTTTATGGACAAACAACTAGCGCTATTAAGAGCGTCCAGACTGCAACGAATAGGTAGGGCATTTTTGAAGTCGAGAGCAGCCTGTACCATCTTCCTGTGGGATATATTCCTCTTACAGGGGGATAGTCTCGAATTGAATCTTCAGCCTTTTCGTTCCACCAACTCTCCACCTTGTTAGTGTGATCGTAAGCGACGAGGATCGTATTCCGCGCAATCAAGCTTGTAACAATTCCAAGAAGCCCGACGAGTACCAGACCAGCCACAATCCTTTGAGGAGTATAGTCAGAAACTTTCTCAAGCATCCCAATTCCGTTTACGAAAGCGGTGAAGAGAAACCCTTGTAGAACAAGTAGCCAAGTCACTCTGTTATTGACGAGATTATCCTCATGCTTAATAATTTCACGCGCCATGTCAAATTGTTCTTTCTTAGACATTGTTTCTACTGACCTATAGCGACAGCGATGAGCTGAAGAACAAAGCCGATCGTAATGAGCGCAAAACCAACACGTCCGCACCAGTTCCAGAAAACGGTGTTTAGGCTTGGTCCGTATCCAACCAGAATGCTGTTCTCGTCAAATCGTGAGCCAGTGCGCCAGCTATCGAGAAACGCAAGAAAAGCACCTATAAAGCCGAGGATTAAGCCAATGATATTGAGGGTTTTAGACATTTCTTAGACATTAAAGTTGTGGGCAGGAGTGGAGAGTTTCAATCAACTTTCGTTTTTCTGCGCCTCACCTGAGCCTTCCTCAAGTTGCTTGATGCTAAGTTTTAATTTTTGATTCACTAAAAGCTTGTTCTCATAATCCAAGCCAGCCGACTCACGCTCAAGGATGGCAGGCAGACCTTCATCGACGGCTTGCCTCAGGATGGCAGCACGATCGACGCCTTTACGCTCTGCGATGGCGTCAATCCGCTCAAGCGTCGATTGGGGAAGGCGGATATCAACCCGCTTCATTGGTTCTCCACTTTTAGCTGGGGGCATTACTTCTACAAATTGCTTTTTATCATTAGCCATAAAATTCTATTCCTTGAGGTGGAGCTTCAATCAGAATTATCTGACATAGAGCGGACACTTGACACACAAGTGTGTGTTTCATGCTATTTTAATTTTCAAAGCTTCTTCAGAGGATCTTCATATGTCAAAAACCTATGAACAACCTTTGAACTCGTCAGATGTGTTGGGTGCTGACTTGTTCTATCGCGACAGTTTCCTTCTGGAACTGAGGCGCGAGTATGGGCAATGTGTGCCGTATCAGACGCTCTACTCTTGGAGCCGGAAAGTTTTGATCTCTTCTGGCAAAAGTTGCTACACGTCTGACGAAACAATAGTTTTCCTGACGCTCATTTGGGCGCAGACAACACGGGGACTGAGAGGCTTGACACGAAAAGACGTTCTAAATCTCAGGGAGGCTTATGCAGCTTGCAGAATTGATCGAGAAAGCAGAACAGGGGGGCATCAAAATAACGCCCGCCCAAGCCGAGAAGCGGCTTAAGAATGCGGGCGTTGACCCTAATGGCGACTTGTCGGAGGATGCGATCGCGCACCTTCAATCCACAACTGATTTAACAACTCCAACTTCCAAGGACCAACCTCAAGGAAAAGGGGAACTCACCAAAGCTCATTCAGGACTGGCTAAAACTGCCGTCCAATCGACTCAAAAGCAGATGGTAACGATCGCGGACAAAGCTGCTAGAGCGGGCGCAGTGGCGTATGCAACTCGTTCGGCTCAAAACCTCAATGCCCTCGCAACTGAGATTGCAGGCTTGACCGAGACAGCAATGCAGGTTTACGACACGGTTGAAGGGGGCGATGACGAAGACCCTTTAGCCTTGCCGCCGCTCAATTTCGGGCTGACGTAAACGGTCAAATGCTCTGGATGGTGCAAACCTGCATCAATGCCCGAAAGCAGGGCGAGCGGAAAATGTTAGACGCGATGATGAGCGGTTTTGGGTGGGGTGTGATGCTCGGCGTGATGGTGATGCTATCAGCCGGAGCCACCGTTACCCTTTCACCCGTTTTACTTGCTGGAGTGGGTGGCTCCTTCTGGCAAGGCGTGAAGCGAGTTACGCAATAAAGGAGACGAGGCAATGTTAAAAAATCTCATTCGATATGGACTATCAGTAGCCATTTGCGGCGGCGCGTTTGTGGTCAGCGATCGCATCTCACAAAACCTGACCCGCAATGCCGCCATTGAGTTCTATGAGACTCAGAAGTTCAGCCCTGATCGCGACATCCAATTCAGTCCGGGTGGATTACAAACCTACACGAGTGAAGCGGCTAAGCAAGCAAGTGCAGCAACTCATCTTCCAGTTGTTTCCGTTTGGCTAGTGAGTGCTGGATTGGTTGGAATTGTGTTTGGTTCTGGCAGCAATACCGCTATCAATCGCGGTGAAGCGTTATTTCAGCAGTGGATAAAAGCCACCCAGAAAAACGACTCTCTCACAATGGCTCGAATTGAAAACGAGGTTCGTGATGACGGAATCGGAAGTTAAGCCAGATTGGAAACAGACGCTAATTGCTCAAGCGGGAAGCATCAAGATCACAACCTGGATACCTGTTGGCGTTGGTCTTGGTTTGTGTGCAGTGATTTGGTATCGCGATTTCTCCAAACCTGCTCAGATTGAAGATTCAGCGAGCAATCCAGCGAGAGCAGCAACACCTGATCGCGCAGCCACACAATCAGGTGAGTTCAGTTTGCCTGACCAGTTGAACTTGATGTTCCAACAACAGGTGTACGATCGCGCCCAACAAATTAAGGCTGATGTGGCGAGGGAGACGGCGAACAAATCAGCCCCATGCTTCAAGCTCTCACCTACAAGCTGCGTTGAGTTGAAGTTGCAAGACTTAAACCGCAAGCTTGCAGAGTCCATTTCACCAGATGGAACCATGTTGATCGGTCCGTCCAGAGCATTAGCATTCAATGTCGAGGCTCATGCAATGCTGGCAGCAATGCAGGGACTGGGAGCAAAGGATGAGGCAACCCAACGGCTTACCCAAATCTATTTACCTGCGGCTCAGGCTGGTGATTCGGGTGTGGTGAATGGAGTAGCGTCCACAGTTCAGAGTCTTGAGTTGTATCTGTCTAAGCGAAAGGTCGATCGCTTAGCAGCCACCGGACAAACGGAAAAGATTCCCGAGCGCAAGAGGATTGGAAATGTTAGAGCGGCTTCCTTGGGCAATTAGCACCGTCGCTTGTGCTGCGCTCGCTCTGTCGAGTTCACAGCAGGCAAATTCATACCAAGCTTCTGTAAATACTGATCTGTATCAACAGTCAGGTGACTTGCAAATTGCATGGATGAAACCTCAAGACGGCATCTTAGGTAACGGCTTGTCACTTCTGGCAGTCGGCGGCGCAATGCTTTCGCTGCATAAAGCTATCCAAGGGTTAGAGCCAAAGCTTGAACCTGATGCAGAACCTAAAGCCAAGTCCAAAGCTAAGCCCAAAGATAATGACAATGAGCCGGACAGTGAAGACGATGAGCCGGATGATGAACCAGATGTTAAGGATGAAACTATGCCAACATCAACCAAAACCGTAGAGCCAACCTCTACCCCTGCTGAAATAAATGAGTCTGTTGTAAAACTGTTCGAGCTAGTTTGGAATCACAAGAAGCGTCACTTGCTGATTCCTGCCGAAACTGGAGCAGGCAAAACAACTCTACTGCTTGGACTGATGCAGTACCTTTGGAAAGTCAGCGATCAGACCGCAGAATTTTATCTCTCAACTACGAAGCCATCCCCCTGCTTAGGGCTAGAGTTTGAAACCGCCCCGGATGGTAGACCAAGAGTTATCAACCTCGATGTCACCAGACCTCACACCATCAACCCTTTAATTGAGCGGTTGCGCTGGTTACAGCGACGGATGCAAGAGCGGCAGAACCAACGGGCAGAAGCCGAGGCCACAGACAAGCCCTACAAACCACATCGCATTATCATCATTGCCGATGAATGGAACTCGACGCTGGCACTGGCTAAGCGCTTTGACAAAGTTTTAGCGCGTGAGTTTGCAGAAGCGCGAGCAGAGAAGCAATTCCCTTTACCTCCTGCACCCTATGCAGTAGATGAACTTCAAGCCCTGATGGAATCGATCTTACTGATGGGCAGAGAGGATGAATGTGCTGAATGGGTATTTGGTCAAGATCACCAAGTCCAAAACGCCGGATTCAACACGGGCTATCAAAAATCATTTGGCATCATTGTGCCCTTTGGCTTGGGAGCAATGCAGGCATTAGAGCAAGCGTTGATCGGTCGCTCTCCAGTGTTGCCCATGTCCACGGGCAAACAGATTTTGCAGCAAGGATATGAGGCAGTTAGGGCAAAGCCTGAAGCTTACTTTGTTTACTCCAATCTCAACGGGCATGAAATTGTAGAAATGCCGTACTTGCCAAACATAAAGAGAGACAAATTAAATGGCAAACAACAACGACCAGCAACAACAGCAGTATCAACAGAATCAGAACAATCAACAGTATCAGAACCAAAAGACCCGTGGGGGGAGGAATAACGGCATGAGCGATCGCAAGGGTGTCTTAGGCTTAATCTCGAATCACACATCGCTGGATGTGACCCGACCGGGAGATAGCCTTAGAAACTGGTTCATTGGTATCCCGCTTCTTCTGTCAGTGATCTTTGGAATCACCATTGAGGGCAACCCAATTTCAAAGTTTGCTTCTTCTATCGGGAACGGAGCAAGGCGTGCAGTCGGTGCAACCATTACCGAGAATCAACCCATGTTACAAGAGGGCGCAAACTCTCTTTATGGCACTCCCACCCAACCGGGAGACCTAAACAAGCGGCAGTTTCAAAACAACAGTTTCACCCGATGAATATCCCAGGATTAAGAGTGCGCCATCTGCTAATCATGATTGGCTGTGCTTACATCCTGCAAGCGATCGCAACAGCAGACGGAGCATTCAGGCTCAACCACAGTCTGCTGTCTGCGATTAAAGATAATGGGGCTGCGGGATGGCAACGCTCGTTAATCTGGCTAGATAAATCGGCAGATTCCCTAGACAAATGGAGCATCGATCGTTTCGGGAAAGACCCTTGGATCGCTAACGGCGAGATGTTAGCTCAGTACACGAGTGATTGTGTCACCAGTCCGAGCAATGGCAAGGGCTATCTGTCCACAGAGAAGATTAAAGTTTTTCGCAACGCTAAGAAAAAAGATTTGAGAACGCTAGGAATGCCGCTCTGTAAGACGATTACAGGCGATCTGCGGTACACCACTTCGACCCCTGGCACGTTCTTCCACGTCAACCCTAACAACCTTAATCAGAATGGCTCAGTCAGGGCAAACGATTAATGGTCTAGTGTCAGTTGCTCGCCTCATTAATCGGGCAACCACACCCGATCGAAGCGCCACCGTAAAGGAAGCACAGCAGAAATTTGAGGCAGCACAGAAGGCTTATAAGACTGCCAAGCTACCAGACCGAGCGGCTGAGCAGGCAGTTTCCGCGCAAGAATCTCTCGACATTGCCGTAGAGAAACTGGCTAAGGCTGAATCTGCCTATGCGATCGCAGAAACAAACCTAGCCAATGTTAAGGCTGCAACTCTTACAGCCTCTCAACTACAGCTATTAGAAGACGCAGTAGATACAGAAACTGAGCGACACGGACGGGCACAGCGCAAAGTAAAAAAGTTAGAAGATGAGATCAAGATTCTCAACAACGAAGCAGCACGTACAAAACTAGCAAATGCTTCTAAACAACTACGTGCAAGGGAAGCTGACCTTAAACAGGCGCAAGATAATCTGAAGAATGGGCAGAAGGCAACCAAAACACCTGAACAGTTAGCGTTGCTAGAAGCAAATCTTGAGGAGTTGAAGGGCAACGTTGAGCGAGCAAAGGCAAAAGTTGCAGCCTGCACAACCGCTTATCAGAAAGCTAATCAAGAGGCCCAAACCATTGCAACGGACTATCTAACCCTTGAAGCTGGACTGCTCACCGCAGAAGCGGAGTTTGAGCGCATCAGTCAAGCTACTGCCGCAGAAGAACGATTTGCCCTTATTGAGCAGAAGCTAGGCAAGGTCGATCAGTTCTCCTCGATGGGTAGTGATATCAAGTCTGCGATCGCGCTGCTGCCTGATCCTGAAGTGTGGTGGAATGGCGCGTGTTTAACCGCTACTGCTCTCGTTGCAATGATTTACTTCAGCCCCCTATCGGTCGTTCTCCAGACGGTAACGAAAGCGGCCAAATGGACGATCGACGGGGCATCAGATGTAAAACAAACCGTTGATTCAGTCTGGGCACCCAATTTGCAGGGCACACCCAAGGTGGATGAAGAGATTGCAGGCTGGGTCGTGACTTCTGCTTATGGTCCTCGTTCCGCTCCCTGCTCTGGATGCTCCAGTAATCACGGTGGTGTAGACCTTGCTGATCCGCGTGGGGCATCTCACACGATGGGCAAACAACTCTATGCGATCGGTAAACCTGGAACAAAGGTAGAGCTAACCTGCTGGCAAGGCTCAGGGGGAGGGGGATTAGTCGCCACACTCAAACCGCAGTCAATGCCAGGTCGGAAGATTGATTATCTGCATCTGTCGAAGTGTGCCCTATCGACTGGGCAGACAAAGGTAATAGATGCAGGTCCGGTGATTGCAGCCGTTGGGAATAGCGGTCATGGTTCCGGTCCACATGCCCACATCCAAGAATCCATCAACGGGAAACGAGTTGCGCCTCAACGTGGCGTAGTCTGGTGGGCAATGACTGGTGAGGAACCGCAACCTGTAGTAGCTCAGAGCAAAGTGAAATAGGAGAAATATGATTTCAGATATTTTGTCAGAAGCAAAAGCCGACATTGAAAGCTATCTACTTGGAGACGATCGCGGCTATTCCTCGGACCCAGAGCTATGTGATCAAATCTGGAAACTGTTGCAAGACATGGAAGCGCTGCGTTTGCGCCTGGACACTCTGCCCCACAAAGTTAAGTCATGTAGGCAGTGCCCCCACGCATCTGAGGGAGAGCTTCGCTGCGGGCTTATGTACGATCAGCGCCCGCTCTACCTTGGCAGCTATCGGAAAATTGGAGAGGAATACGAGTATGGCAAGAGAATCCCTGAATGGTGTCCATTGAGGAGCGCCATCACGGAAATTACACCCGATTCACATCCTGATATTTGGCAATTGCTTCAGCCACCGTCATGAGCCAAGCTGATCCGCGCTACCACAAACGGAAATGGAAACACACCGCTAAACGCACAAAGCAGCTAACTCGCAATCGCTGCTGCATGTGTGGCGCTAAAGCAGTAGAGGTTCACCATGCTTTCTATGGGTTTAGATTGCTGCTCACACTGCCGATCGCAGGGTTTGAGATTCCAGGTTGGCAACTATTTCCGCTGTGCGATCGCTGTCACTCTAACAGCAAAGGTTGCGCTCATCATGTTGGCAACTACTGCGTTAGTAAATTCTCAAGCTGGCTGAACTGCAATCGATACGGCTATCTGTGGCGCTTGCGAATCGGCTTTCTGCTAACCGTTTTAATTGTGCATCCACTCACCGCAGCATTATCTATTGGGGGCTTATGGCTGTTCGCATCGACTATCTCTGTTTCGGAATCCTTGCAGCCATTGTTATCACGTCAGTTCCAACACTGGCAGAGCGAAAGGATAGCACCCAAGCTTCAACGAAGTCGGATGCCTCAAAATTAATTGCTGATGAGGAAGGCTTTAGATCATGCCCTTATAAAGATCCGGTGGGAGTTCCCACGATCGGCTATGGTGCAACGTCCTACTCTGATGGTCGGGCTGTGAATCTATCAGACCCCTGCATCACAAAAGAGGATGCCAAGAAACTGATGGCTCATCACATCAGCAAAGCAGGAAACGAAGTTGCGCGACTGGTGAAAGTGCCGCTCTCTGCCAACCAGAAAACAGCGCTCACTAGCTTTGCCTATAATTTCGGCTCTGGCGCATTGGCATCGTCTGCCCTATTGTCAAAGCTGAATGCAGGCGACAAGTCCGGCGCAGCGTCTGAGTTCGATCGCTGGATTCATGCTGATGGGAAGCCCTTGCTGGGTCTAGTCGATCGCAGAGCCAAAGAGAAGGCGTTATTTAAGAAGTGAGGGCATAATCTTTGCAATTCACAGATTGCTTGACTTTGTTCTGGTGCATTGGGAACGTTAGGCTTTGCTACGCAGCAGTTTCTGAACCTTTGACCTGCTTCTTTTCAGTATCAATTTGATCATCTGTTTTGCGAATAGCAAGTAAAACCAATGCTATGAGTTCTGGAACAAGTGCAGCAATAGCTGTGAGTTTTAGTGACCAAGTTTCAGATGAACTAAACAACCCTGCTGCACCACTCAGGTGTGCAGATATGATATCGGTAGTGTCAATAGCAATACAAGCTAGCAGAAGTGTTTTCACGCTATCTCTATTAGCTAAAGCAACAATTACAGCAAGCACAATATCTCTAATTGCCCAAACACGAATAATGTAAGGCATTTGGATATTTGAATCGATTGAAATGCTAAGTTGCTGCATCAACCACAGTGGGTCAGCATATCCAACAGCACTTAGACTAAACCGAATCAAGCACATTAGCCCTATTAGTAAAGCAATACCCCAACTCTGACCTCTCATTTTTGCCCCTACCGATGAATGTCTTAGAAATCTATGTAGACATTAAATGCGTTGATTACTAAAGTAAAGTAGTTACCTTTTAGTAACTTCGTAACTCACGAGAAACTAGGAGCATCTATGGCAGAGTCGGAATGTGCTCCCCTTGAAAAACTACTCAACCAAATTTCAGGGCAGTGGACGATGTACATATTATGGATTTTGGATACCCATGGAACTATGCGCTTTGGTGAGTTAAGACGCAAGGTCGATGGCATCTCACCTAAAGTCCTGACACAGCGGTTGCGAATGCTAGAAGAAATTGGAATCATTCACCGTAGCTACGAATCTACGATTCCACCACAAGTTTCTTATGAATTGACTGAACGTGGGAAGGAGTTATCTCAGCCGCTTTACGACCTCTGTGATCTGGCTTCACGTTGGTATGGGGATGAGACAACGACATAAACACTTACCGATCACCCCTCAAGGCAATCTTCACCAGTGACTTAAGAAGTTTAACGTTCCGCTTCACCTGCCATAACAACCTCTCGAACTCAACTAATAACCTTGAAACGGTGGGTGTGCAAGCAGTTTGTTAAGCTCACGATTTGAGCACAACTTCTGATCTCATCATACAAATATGTAAGAATTCAACAGAACTCTTTTAGACTACTCCATCTGAAATCGCTCAAACAGTTGGGTAAAATCGCTCGGTTGTGCCTCGTAGTTCAGCATCTGTTCACTCAGGATGACCCATGTTTGAGCACTTCGAGTCCACAGGTTACCAACGGGCTTGAACCAGCTTGTATCATCCAATGTTCCAGGCTTAACGTTGGTAATTTTGGAGTTTCGAGCGGGCTGATGGAATAATCGTGTTCCACACTCCTGACAAAATAAGCAACTCACTTCGCGTCCGCTGTCGGAGACTCGCTTCCACTCTTTTGGCTTTCCTTGGAGAATTATAACTGCATCGCGGGGAACGGGCATTGACATACCAAAGGCACTGGAAGATTGCTTTTGGCATTCTTTACAGTGACAAGCATAAAGGGTTAAAGGTTCAGCCCGAATCTCGTATCGAATTTGTCCGCACTGACATCCTCCAGTGTAAGGAGCGGTCATACTTGATTGCCCTGAACTAATTGGTCGTATTTATTATCTGCGATCGACAGCGAACTGGAAGAGCTCAAAAGACAGCTTGATCAGCTTTAATGTCCCAAGGATCGCAGGCAGCAGGAAAACGCGTTATTCAAGAAGTAGCAACAGGCGTGTGTTCAAATCCTTGCTCTCTCGCTTGTTTAAATAAGCGTTCTGCTTCTACTGGATCAGGTGGAACATCTGCATAACCCCGAAGCACAATCGACCCTAGATTGTTCGATGCCACACCGTAGCCTTGGGCGGCTGATTGGTGATACCACCTTATTGCTTCTCCTAGATTTACGGGCATCCCTAGCCCCAAGTGAAACAGATTTGCGATCACACATTGAGCCTCAGCGTTTCCCGATTGCGCGATCGGTTCCAATAGTTGGAACGCCTCGGCATAGTTCTGAGCTTTAAACGCAGCTAACCCTAGGTCGAAATTTGATTGTTCCATTGCCAAAACTCAACTCACTACACTGAGGTT
Source organism: Myxacorys californica WJT36-NPBG1 (assembly GCA_019359315.1). Taxonomy (GTDB): domain Bacteria; phylum Cyanobacteriota; class Cyanobacteriia; order Leptolyngbyales; family Leptolyngbyaceae; genus Myxacorys; species Myxacorys californica. The sequence continues at coordinate 8,810 of JAHHHO010000086.1, read as the reverse complement.
AAATCATTGCCTCACCATCCGTTCTATGGCATTCCAATCGTGTATGCGATCCCTTGGAGCTTCGCGAAGTGAATCGCGCTGTTTTCCCTGAGCGCTTCTGCAATCACCCCTCTATCCCTATTCGGCTTCTCACTCATTCCGATTCTATGGGGCTACAGCTTGCCCTTGCCAGGGTTTGAGATTCCGCTTTGGCAAGTGTTTCCGTTATGCGACTTGCACCATTCCAACCGCCCCGGATGCGCTCATAACTTCGGCAACTACCGCGCCTTCAAAGCAGACCCGTGGGCAAACCGCAATAAGTACAGTCATCTTTGGAAGCTCAGAATTAGTGCTTTGTATGCGATATCGAGGGCATAATCAAACCAACTTCCTCTTCCCCCATACATGATAGCTAAGGCTCAACTGCCACTCCTCTTAGCGCTATCACTTCAGAAATGGCGCAGGACAGATAATCAAGCGAAGGAATTATTTCACCCAATCGATAGACAAGTTTGTTGCGCAGTCAGTCGTATAACGTTCCCGACCAGCGGCGGCAGATTACCTTGAACTCAGCACCAGCGGCTTTCATCCGTCCGCTGCGTCGGGGTTGTTAGGTTGCGTCGCTGCAAATCGCTCTTTATTGCTCTGTTCCTACCAACCGTGTTTCAGAAACAGGCTGAGAACTGGCTCTTGCAGACATGAACCAAGCCATGCCAATGAGTGTCGAGTAGCCTCCAAACAAAAAGGCTGCATATCGCCCTGCTGTTTCAGGTTGCATATTGCTCATCAGTTCCGAAAAGCTAGCAAGAATTGGAATCTCGCCCAGCATCCCTGGCAAGGCAATACAGATTGCACCCTGTAACCAATCTTTCTGCTGAATCTTCCGCCACTTCATCACTCCCAGCGAAACAACGGCATAGAGGATGCCTGTGAAACCGACATTAAGCCAATACCCAGTAGCAGAACCCTCAAAGAAGGATGAACCAGTCAGGCGATAAACCGACGTTCCTGCTGCCCAGATGAGCAAGCCGAGTGCAATGAAACCAACTCTGTCTTTTGTACTCATGGTTTTGTCCTGCTTAATGGTGTTAACGTAATAGTCGTTACGTTAATCATTACTGTAATAGCTGTTACGTTAACTGTCAACCCATGAGCCGACCCACTGAACCCCAGAAGAAGCAAGAGCTTCTGGAGCAATGTCTAGCTGCTGCAATCGAGACAGGAGCTTTGGATTCGAGCATCAATACGATCGCCAAGAGGATAGGCACTAGCGGACGAATGCTCGTCTATCATTTTGGTTCTAAACAAGAATTGGAGCGACAACTCATTGGTCTGTTAGAGACTCGCTTGCGTGAAAAGCTATGGTCAGTTCAAAGCGTGTCGATTGCAGGAGCAGATGGTCTAGCAGAACCCTTACTCGAAATGTGGAGCCATTTGACTTCACCAGACATGCACGGTTTGCTGAAATTGACGATGGAGCTAAATCAACGTGCCATCCAAGGTAACTCGGAAACCCAACGGTTCATTGAGCAAGAGAGCCAAAAATGGGTAGACTTTCTATTTGATCTCACAAATGAGAAAACGACTGCTTTGTTGCTATTCCACTTATTTCAAGGCGCAATCTTAGACTTCTTAACTACGGGAAATGCACAACGTGGACACCAAACCATCGAGGCTTTCACGGAAACGCTGCGGTAGCTTCAACCTAAGCATCTACAGATAATCTTCCGGTTACTGTCTCACCGGGAACTCAAGCAGGCTAACGCTTGGTTCAGCGGTGAGCGAAGCGAATCCGCTGCAACCGCTTGTTATAAGTCGTCTATATTGATTATATCGACCTGATTTTCTGCTTCGATAGCCAGCACTGGCAACCCAAGACACTCTTTAAGCTCGCTCAATAGTTCATCATAAGTCTCAAGGACTTCATCGTTTGTATAAACGTCAATTTGGGACTGCACACTCCACGCTCCCAGTCAGAGATAGTGATCGATCGCAGAGCCAAAGAGAAGGCGTTATTCACGAAGTAATCAATGATGCGATCGTTCGGAGCTTATGTGGCGATTGGCTCTGCCTAGCTCCGAACGATCGCTGGGTGCATAGTGAAGTGTTCCAAATGCATCAACCTGCTATAAGTTCTAACTGTTCACCGCTGTCATCCGTATTGCGCGGAGCCGACTTCAGCACGCCTGCAACCAATGGCACGTTCAGATGTGCTTTGTTCTCCAAGATGTCTTCGACTGTAACGATTTGAATTTTGGGGATGTCGCGATCGAAGAGTTTGTACTGGTATAGTCCTGCGGATTTTGACTCCTTAATCATGGGCTGCGTAGGAGACTTGAGCGTGATAAAAATGCCCAAGTCCGCTTTTTCGCGGCTCATTGTGCCCGCTAAGTCACGAATATCTCTAGCGTCCACTTTGCCAGATTTGACTTGAAAAATGATGCTGCCGAACTCCTTATCAGTGACGGGGAAGAAGGCGCGACCGTCAACGCCTTGATCTGCTCCCTTCTTCTGATTGATTGCGGCACGATTCTTGGAATAGGTGAGAACTGCCCATTTCTCGAATTCTTTGCGCAGGCGATCGTCTTTCCTGTTGGCTAAAGCTTCAGCAGAGTTGATATCTCGCGGTACACCAGAAATAATCACATCATTCAAAACGGTGCTGCTATGGGTGTCTTCGAGTCGCTTCAAAATAAGGCTGATGCTCTGATAGGTGATGTCAATGCCAATCCATCTACGGTTCAGCTTTTGGGCAACGGCAACGGTAGTTCCACATCCGCAATAGGCATCCAGTACGGTGTCTCCCTCGTTGCTGCTGGCTTTGATGATGCGTTCTAGTAAAGCTTCTGGTTTCTGTGTCGGATACCCCAACCGCTCTTTAGCTTGAGAGTTGAGAGGTGGAATATCTGTCCATGTATCACCCAAACAAATACCTTCTTGCTCATCAAGGTAACGCTTTAACTGAGGAACGGTGCCTGGTTTTGTTTGAATAACTAAGCCAGATTCGTAAGCTTCTTGCATACGCTCTTTCGTCCAACGCCAAACCTTTGTTACTCCTAAAAACTCATAAATCAAGTTTGGGCGATCTGGATTAGGGCTAATTAAACTGTCAAGGCGATAAATTCGTCCAGAAGCATCCGTATAGCGATATTTACTAGCCGTTTTTGAACTCAAATTTTCTGGATCGTAAGCAGTATAAAGGCTATTTTTATTCCACGTATAGTTATCGCTTTTATGATACAAAAAATTACATCATGATTTTGTGGAAATCTTCTAGAGGCGTTACTTTTGCCTGTAACTCTTTGCCAAATGATCTCGCTCTTAAAGTCGCCACCTTGTGGGCAGAAAATGGAATCTAGAATCAGCTTGAGGTAATGGCTAGATGTTGGATCGCAGTGAAAATAAAAGCTACCTGTCGGCTTCAAAACGCGATGAATTTCAGCAATTCTGAGCGTCATGCTAACTAAATATGCCAACAGGCTCTCCCTTCTTAAAACCTTCTCCAATCCAACAAGGAGATCCATTGCTTGACTGGTGAACAGCCCCAGCGAATTTTCCATAATTTCAGAGAAACCCTTTTCTGCCAGGTCGTCCCAAATCCAAGTATCAATAAATGCCTGAGCCTGGGCAGCGTCTTCTTTGCCAACATTTGTATAAATCTGGTTGTAAGTTCGCTTTGAGTTGAATGGTGGGTCGATGTAGCAAAGATCTACAGATTCATCAGGAACAAATCGACGTAGATTGTCTAGATTGTCTCCGTAATACAAGTAGTTCTTTCTATTGTTGCTAAACCGACTCATGGCAGTACACACCGTCAAATCTTTAGTATAAGATTTGACACTTAGTAGCTGAAAAATATCAGTATGATCGCTGAACTATTTTTTCCACTCTGGGCCTTGCTAGCTTAAAAATTGAGTCATGAAATTGCTCGATTTAGCCTCTAGAATTAACGCCATCTATTGCACCCTTTAGCCGATTGAATAGCCGCCCTGCCCAGCTCCGCTTGTTCGGCGGGATTGTTCTAAGAATGGATGAAATTGCGTCCTCAAGGTTTGTCTTAGACGTTGGATTGCTTTCGTCGTCCAGAATTGCTTGAACAGCCTCTAGTTTGTCTTGGGGAATATATAAGGTTTTCCCTTGCCCTGTTTTCGGTCTTGGCATTTGTCTTAGAAAAACAATCGGTGTGCTAAAAACTCTAGCAGGTTTGTCTTAGATAAACCGATTATTAACAGTTTGAGGCAGAAACATTAACTTACGACTGTAGATTAAAATCTATTGCCGCTTTTATTAATAAGCATCCCTTGTCATTCGCTTATTGAGAATGTAGTTTAGTCCAAGTTTTGCTGGGCTAGTATTCTTTAACGAGAAATCAATGGTTTCAGACCCCTAATTGAGTTGTTTAGGCTTGAACTTCTGCGGATTGAGCAGGGTTATTGTGGGGTAGTCCAAAGTTGAAACGTTGCAGGGTGAGGGTTCTAGCTATTCTCAATAAGATGTTTTTAGTCCAGGACTAAATTTGGATTACATCTCTAAACGGTGATGATGGGCGAGGACTGCGATCGCACTCATCACCCCATTTGAATTTCTTATGGTTGATTGACAATTTGCAGTGAGGGGAATCCATTTTCAACCAGCGCCCGATCGAGTAAACTTAACTCTTCCGGCGTGAAATCTTGCCCTACTTCTGCCAATGCCAGTCGGATCACTTTTACGGTAGCAACAAACCGTTCGTACGATCGAATGCCAAACAGCACAAACCCCAAACTGGTATATCCCATGTTTGCGGCTCCTGAAACTGTTCCCACTTGCTGAACTTTCAGCAGCAGTGAGGAATTGATCAACACGCTTGCCAACCCAGCCCAATTCTCAACGGGTAGGGGAGGATTTTTAAGGGAATCTAACTCTTGAGTTAGCGTTGCAATTTGCGTTTGATAATCAGTTATTTCAGCATTGCTCTGAACAATCGCAGCAGCAATTTGCGCTTTATAATCGGCCATCTCAACATTGCTCTGAGCCTTAGCATTAGCAATCGCAGCTTCTACCGCTTGCTGCTGCCTACTTGCAATATCAGCTTTCTCGGCTTCAAATGCTTGTTGTTTTGCTTCCCACCATTGCTGCAAAGCCGTCTGAATAGGAGATGCAAGCTTGGGATTGTTCGCGATCGCGTCTGCTACTGCACCAAAGTTTGCACCATCAACCAACACATTGCCCAGATCGATAATTTCAATCATTTTTTATCCCACTACTGAAACTCTAACGTTGCCTACAAACGCCAGTGCCGTTGTCGTGTGGCGGTTATATGCCACGACGGTCACAGTGTTGGCTGCTGAAACATACCCGTAAACATCAATGTTTGTGTTTGGCGTGGCAGAACTAGGATTAACATTCACCTGATCACCGACCGCTGCCCCAGTCACTGTGACAGTAATAGTCGTACTAGATTGAGGGTTGATCGAAACGGTATCAAGAGCCGCAGAAACAGCCAGCAGCGTTCGGCTAATCGTTGAACCGCCACCAATCTTGAGCGTTCCAGCAATAGAGAGATTGCCCGCACCCGGATCACTTACTGCTGTACTTGAGGAACTAACCGCCAATCCACCAAACACCTGCAATGCAGCGCCTGGCGTATTGGTATTGATGCCGACAAAACTTGCTCCAGCGAACGCCAATCGCGAAACCCAAGAACTAGAGGGGATTGCTGTTGGCGTTGTACCATCAAAGCCCGCCCAACTATCGAGGCTCAGAACCGCACTACCACTTGCAGGACGACTCAAAAACGTTCTGAACGACTTAACAAGTCCATTGTCCGATGAATCGCCGTTATAGCCCAGGAAAAAGCCGAGTGTGCCTGTCGCATCTGCCGCGTTGTAGCTTATTGCTGACCTTAGCTTTTTGAACGATCCATCGATATGGATAGACGCAACAATGCCGTTCAAGGTATCCCGCCATTGTTGAATATCCGAAACGCTTGCACTTGCTGTGATGGTTGCCGTCACTCCGAAAATTCCTGCGCCCGCTCGGAGTTCTTTTGCAGCAGAAATACCGCCCTGAGTGATGATCGCACCCACTCCCAAACTGCCTGATGCAGTCGCAGCCGAAACCGTGAGGTTTGTATTGGTTGTGACTCCAGTCGAGCCAAGCGACAGCGTTCTTAATCCGTTGAACTGAGAGACTAGAAACGCCGTTGTATCGGTGGTGTTAGCACCATTCAGGGTGGTGAATCTTCCTGTACTCGCCGTAGTCGCACCGATCGCACCTGGTGATGCCCAATTGATAAACGAGTTGTCAAGCTGACCATTGCCATTCGTAGCAGCAATTTTATCGGCGTCAGCACTGCCAGTACTGATCGCGATCGTAGCAACGCGTTGAATCAGACCATTGACGATCGTGAGAAAATTCATAGTCCAATCGGTGCAAGGATGCTGATATCAAGGTCAGTCGTAGACAATGCTTTACCCACACGCAAAACATACTGCCCGCTCGTGTCTGGAGCCGTAGAAGTCAAGCGTCCTGCGGTTGCTGCACTGAGGAAATAAACTGCGCCAAACGTTAGGCCACCCGTTTGCCCTGTGATGGCATCCCACTGGCCAGTCGTGGCCGTCAGCACCCCATCGGTTTGAATATTTCCAGCCGTCGCATTGGCAATGCTGGCATCACGCACTAGGCCGATCGCTTCGGTCGTTCCTGACGCATTGGCTCTCGCGAGTGAAAAGCTACCCGATGCGCTGATGTAAACCGGAGTGCCAATGGGAGCAGCACCGCCACTCGTATTGGTGAGTGAGACCACATCCACTTCACTCACCGATGCGTTGAGCGTGTCACCCGCTGGAAGCTGTTGAACCTGTCCATTAATGATTACAAGGGGTCTGCGAGCTGCCATGAGTTATAAGAGGGTAGAGGAATAAGGATCGATTGAGAGCTTTTGAGCGCTAATTGCCATGCCCACAGGCACAACAAGTAGCCCTGTCTCGGTAGGAGCAATCGTGGTTAAATGTCCTGCAATGTCAGGACTGAGATAATAGAAACTGCCGACACTCAGCGATGGAGCACCGGTGATCGGTGTCCAATCGGCTCGCTCGACCACATCACTGCTGACATATCTGGTGCTGAAGGTTGCCCCAGCATCCGCGATCGCAAGCCCACATAATCGGCTTGTGGCCTGTGAGTTTGCTTGAGCGAGGGCTAGATGTCCATTGAGTTTTAAGTAGAGCGGCTGGCCAATCAGAATGGCAGCATCACTCTCGGCTGATTGGGCATCTTCTAACGCATCAGATAAGCCCGCAATCTCATCGATTGCAGGATAGGCCAGCGTTTTGCGGCTGCCGACTTGCTTAATGAATCCTTGAGGCATAGGGCTTCCCGTCGAATCTAATCGACAGTTCCCACCTTAATTGGGCATCCCATCGACCCACGCTTTCGAGCCGTTGAGGGTGACGATCGCGGCAGATCCCGCTTTGAGGTTGCCGCTCGTGACGCTCTGACATGGCACAACCCCGCCGCCATCCAACTGCACCATTGTTGCGCCTTGTTCGGCATTGCCGCCCAAAATTCGTCCCGTGAGCTGTTGCTGGGCATCGTCGCTCTCTTGCTGCGATCGCTGCTTTTTGGCGTAGTCCAAGCGGTTCATGGCTTGCTGTTCACGAATCAGTTGCAGTGGGTTAGGCATAATTATGGATGGTAGGACGATGACAAAACTCGTGTTTGCTCTGGGTCGGTCCCTGGCTTGAGCGGATACACCACTTCAGAAAATGTGCGCTTCGGTTTGACGCCATTCTGCCCGCTCTCGAAAACATTCTCTGGGGTTTGCTCTGGGTCCGTTTCACCAAACTCCACCTCTTCGATCGCAATGGGTTGGCTGCTCTTAAATTTGGCATCCAGCACACCCGCGACACTGGCAAAATTAAAATTGTCGCCTTCAGATTCAGCGTCAGAACTGCTTAACAAAGGAATTCGATAAAGCTTCTCGCCAATCCAGTTGGCTGTTTTCGGGTTGAAAAAACCATACGAGAAACTGATAAAAATCGAGGAATCTAAATTGGGTCGTGAGTCGAGCCGCAGATCCGCAGCAGACTTATTAAACAAATAAATACCGCTATCGTTATAAACAGCATCGTTTGATTGGGATGTGACATTGCGGCGAAAACCATAAGACTGAGAAAGGTCTGAATTGACTAAATAAGCGCCCGACTCCTGAACGTTGAAGGTGTATCGGTCCCCAGTATTATCAGAAACCGTCGACAATATTTCTGCCCGCTCTGGTAGCACATAGGTCTTCCCACTGGCTTCAATCTGTTCGCGTTTCGGTTCGATTCTGCGTTTTATGTTGTATTCTTCACTCTGTAATTGTTCTCGATACCAGTAACCATGCAAACCCGTTCTATTCGTGATTGCAATGTTTGAAATGATTGGCTCTGAAGTCTCTAACTCATTGCTATTCGTGGTCCACATCCCAAACCCTAGATTTCTCACGTTCGGTGAGGTTCGGCTTGGTGTATACCCTGATTCATACGCTGTGTAGAAGAGCGATCGCAAGTCAGCATTTGGGTGCAGCTCTTTCAGTGTCCAGCCGCCGCTGTTGGTCTTCACCACGCAGTCGACCACCATTTCATCTTTCAGGACTAACCAAGAAGCAATCCAGCGATCGCCACCCAAATTATTAATCGTGGCCTTGTCAATCTCCAGATCTAGAGAAGGGTTCAGTTCTCCAGCCGCATAGGTGGCAATCTTCACGGGTGACTTCTTCCAGCCGCCCACATAGAGACTTACACTGCCCTCTTCCCGTACCGTGAACAGCACCTTAATTCTGCCCTTACCAATCACAGAAGGAGGCT
>JAHHHO010000085.1 GCA_019359315.1 Myxacorys californica WJT36-NPBG1 | reverse complement strand
ATCGAGATGAGGACGCAAAGCGTTACGAAGTGCAATAATTTGATGCATCGGGTTTCATTCGTTGATTAAGCATTTTTATGAAACCCTTTCCTACTGCCTTTCGGCAAGCTTTTGTCCTGTACTTAGAGCACAGGCATCGTCGATTGAGCAGTTAATGAGGTATGAGGGGGCGGGGGCAGCAAGTTATTTTGGGGTGTTTGGCACCTGTATTGATCATCTAGATTTTGTTTGGACGGGGCGATCAAAACGCCCACCGGGAGATCCGGTGAATGCCATGTTGAGCTTTGGCTATCAGGTGGTGTGGAATCATTTACTGAGTTTGATTGAGTTGCAGGGGTTAGACCCCTATGAGGCGTGCTTGCATCAGGGAAGTGAGCGTCATCCAGCATTGGCTTCAGATTTGATTGAGGTGTTTCGAGCACCGATCGTGGATTCGCTCGTGCTGTATTTAGTGAATCGGCGGATGGTGGATGCAACAGATGATTTTGACTTTCCAGCGAATGGAGGGTGCTATTTAAATGAGTCAGGGCGCAAGAAACTGTTGACGGCGTTGATTGGGCGGATGGAAGAGCGGGTGCAGACGGCAACCGGAGTCGTGGCTCCGCGATGGGATGTGTTAAATCGGCAGGTAAAGGTGTTTCGACAGTTCATTACTCAGGTGTCGCCCGGGTATGAGCCGTACCGGATTCGGTAGGAGGAGGCATAATGTTACTGTACGTGGTGGCCTATGATATTCCTTGCCAAAAGCGGCGGACAAAGGTGGCAAATGTGCTATCTGCTTATGGGCAACGGGTGCAATACAGTGTGTTTGAGTGTGTGTTGTCGCGGCAGCAGTTTCGTGAGCTGCGGGCGCGGTTGCAGCACGTGGTGAAGTTGCCAGAGGATAGTGTGCGGATGTATCCACTATCGAGACACACGGTGGAGCAGGTTGAAGTTTGGGGCGGGGTGCCGTTGACAGAGCGGCAGGGATCGATCGTGGTTTAAGGGTGCGAGGCTGGGGACAATCCTGCTGACGTGCGATTGCTTGGTTCTGAGCCTCGATGCGTTGTTGCTAGGGTGCTTTAGCTGTTTTGACAAGGAGGAATTCGGTGGTTGTGCTCTCGATTGGGGCTAAGGCTCGCAGATGTAGGCTGGACGCTTTGTGAGGTTTAGCTTTAAGCTATGAAGGGTCCCCACTCGCTGGGGAAACCAATTGAATGGAAACTCTACAATAGCTCCTGTGATCCTTGGTTGATCTTCTTCTTGTCCCCACTCGCTGGGGAAACCAATTGAATGGAAACGTCGTCAGGTTGCCACCAACCCAAATCACCCATGTCGGCGATCAGTTCATAGTCCCCACTCGCTGGGGAAACCAATTGAATGGAAACCTATTGTCAGCGCTCGCAGACACGTAATAGATTAAGTCCCCACTCGCTGGGGAAACCAATTGAATGGAAACTTAACTCGCTGGATTTCGTTTTCAGTGTCAATGACGCGTCCCCACTCGCTGGGGAAACCAATTGAATGGAAACTGGGGATGCGCTCGCGAATGTGATATTCCATCGAGCTAAGTCCCCACTCGCTGGGGAAACCAATTGAATGGAAACTAGCGAAATGAAGAGAGGAAGTTGGTTGAATCGCATAAGTCCCCACTCGCTGGGGAAACCAATTGAATGGAAACAGTTCCTTCCTATGAATCGAATTGTTCACAACTGGTGGTCCCCACTCGCTGGGGAAACCAATTGAATGGAAACTCTGTCTCTAGTAATCGTTCAATTTCAGGTATTATGTCCCCACTCGCTGGGGAAACCAATTGAATGGAAACCCCATCAGGTTGATCAGGTTATTGATCAGCGGGTCGATCTCGTCCCCACTCGCTGGGGAAACCAATTGAATAGACCTCTTGCAGATTAGTTTCCTGTATAGGTTGCCAAGGCTAGCAAACTGAGAAAAATCAGGACATAGCAATTGAAAAGCGTCCTGATAATGAACTACACAATAGCGCAAACTCTCTCACCTCAACACTTCAAGCGCCGCTTTGGGGTTCGACCCAACACATTTAAGCAGATGGTAAATACCCTCAAGCCAGTTTGGAGACCTGTTCCTAAACCTGGAGCTAAGCCAAAGTTAGGCATTGAGGATCGCGTACTCGTCGCTTTAGAGTATTGGCGGGAGTATCGCACCTACTTCCATATCGGCAGCAGTTGGGGAGTCAGCGAAGCGAGCGTCTGTCGCATTGTCCATTGGGTCGAGGATCACTTGATGGGTTCTGGTCGGTTTCGCTTGCCAGGCAAGAAGCAGCTTGTGCGGGGCTTTGGCAACCCAGAGGTGGTCGTGGTGGATGTCACTGAAACACCGATTGAGCGCCCGAAACGCCATCAACGGAGTTTCTATTCAGGTAAGAAGAAACGACATACGCTCAAATGCCAACTGGTAATTGAACAAGCAACTGGCAAAATTATTTGCACCTTCTTTGGCAAGGGACGACGACATGATTTCAAGTTGTTTCAAGCTTCCGGTGTTCACTTTCATCCCCAGACGACCAGTTTGCAGGACAAGGGCTATCAAGGGATGCAGAAACTGCACCTCAACAGTCGCTTACCAACGAAGAAACCTAGAGGTGGGCAACTCGCTGCCGAAGACAGAGCTTACAATCGCACACTTGCCCGTGAGCGCGTGGTGATTGAGCAGGTCAATCGCTGCTTGAAGATCTTCAGGATCTTAGCTGAACGGTATCGCAATCGGCGGCGACGCTTTGGTTTGCGCTGTAATCTCATTGCTGCTTTGTACAACTATGAGCAATCCCAATCCGCTTAATTCGGGTTAATGTGCAAGAGGTCTAATGGAAACCCTTTGGCAACCGGAAATTAGGGATGCACGGGTTCCTTAAGTCCCCACTCGCTGGGGGAACCAATTGAATGGAAACCTACGATCGCAAGCCTCACCCTATAACCGCGCCTTATATGTCCCCACTCGCTGGGGAAACCAATTGAATGGAAACCAGATGTTGCGGATTTGGTGCGACTCGGTGAATTGACTGGTCCCCACTCGCTGGGGAAACCAATTGAATGGAAACTCGTTCTTGAATTCGCGTTTTATGAATGCTGCATTTTCTGTCCCCACTCGCTGGGGAAACCAATTGAATGGAAACCAAAATCGGGAACGGCAACACCCCATGCGTCTTCTGTGCGTCCCCACTCGCTGGGGAAACCAATTGAATGGAAACAATTTCCACGCTTTTTACGTCAGGATAGAAATCTCTGGTTCCCACTCGCTGGGGAAACCAATTGAATGGAAACCAAATATCCAGAAGACGCGATCGTGGCAAAAGAATCGTAGTCCCCACTCGCTGGGGAAACCAATTGAATGGAAACACACTTTTCGATTAGTCCATGAAGCGAGCTTGCGAGCGGAGTCCCCACTCGCTGGGGAAACCAATTGAATGGAAACAATTCAGCTTTAGTAAGCGGACGCGGAATTTCTTCAAGGTCCCCACTCGCTGGGGAAACCAATTGAATGGAAACTCTCTACCTTTGTAAGTGTCAAAAGCCTCTTGATTGAGTCCCCACTCGCTGGGGAAACCAATTGAATGGAAACTGTTTCATGATAGTGCGGCCATCCCCTAGATCGATGGTAGTCCCCACTCGCTGGGGAAACCAATTGAATGGAAACGCTTTAATCTTTGCTTGATGATAGGTAATAGCTCCGGTCCCCACTCGCTGGGGAAACCAATTGAATGGAAACCCTGTGCCCCATGATTTGTGGCTCTCCCCGCTCTTCGTCCCCACTCGCTGGGGAAACCAATTGAATGGAAACTCAACGTAGCGGTTAACTTCTATCTGCATTGCGTATTCCGTCCCCACTCGCTGGGGAAACCAATTGAATGGAAACAAGTTTAGCGATCGCGCTATCCAATTTCCTGATTTCAGGTCCCCACTCGCTGGGGAAACCAATTGAATGGAAACTCTTCATCTATTGAACCACTGTTCGCACTCTTCGAGTTGAGTCCCCACTCGCTGGGGAAACCAATTGAATGGAAACAGGAATAACGCTCATACCGTCTTCGATCCAATTTGGAGTCCCCACTCGCTGGGGAAACCAATTGAATGGAAACGGGAGTTATGGTGTGAACAACGCTGTCGTCTGGTTTGGTCCCCACTCGCTGGGGAAACCAATTGAATGGAAACCGTTCGCGATCGTGGTCAATGGAGTTTCAGCAGGAGCGTCCCCACTCGCTGGGGAAACCAATTGAATGGAAACCTACGGCAAATTTGTGATCAACGGCAAGAACATTTTTGTCCCCACTCGCTGGGGAAACCAATTGAATGGAAACCTTCTAAGGTGGTGCGCATTTGCTCGAACGCGGTTTCGTCCCCACTCGCTGGGGAAACCAATTGAATGGAAACGAATGAGGTTCCAAACCTCGTTGAACTTTACATCCCGTCCCCACTCGCTGGGGAAACCAATTGAATGGAAACCGTTGCGACAAATATGACTTTCCCTGCGGGAAGCGCAGAAATGTCCCCACTCGCTGGGGAAACCAATTGAATGGAAACCTGGGAACGGGGATTAGACCCAGTGACGCGCCAGAAGGTCCCCACTCGCTGGGGAAACCAATTGAATGGAAACCCGTTCTTCGCTGGGATGTTGTGATGGAAGAACCAGAGTCCCCACTCGCTGGGGAAACCAATTGAATGGAAACTATTTACTCTCTGTGAATGTTACTGTGTATTCGTGTGCTGTCCCCACTCGCTGGGGAAACCAATTGAATGGAAACTCGCCAAATGCACCGGATCGCTTTTTGAATTATTTCAAGTCCCCACTCGCTGGGGAAACCAATTGAATGGAAACAAAAGAGTCTTCCATGTCAGTGTCGCGCCAGATTCATGTCCCCACTCGCTGGGGAAACCAATTGAATGGAAACTTCGAGAATGCTGCTCGCAATGATAAAGGTTGTCTTCTGTGTCCCCACTCGCTGGGGAAACCAATTGAATGGAAACTCCATACGGACGGCAGCTTCACCGTCGAGGCGATCGATGTGGTCCCCACTCGCTGGGGAAACCAATTGAATGGAAACTTATTCTCCCATTTTAGGGAAATTACATTTTATATAAGTCCCCACTCGCTAGGGAAACCAATTGAATGGAAACCTCTTAACGGTTGATCCAAAGACATGATCTCTTGAGTCCCCACTCGCTGGGGAAACCAATTGAATGGAAACCAGTTGCAAACCTTTCTGATTCTTCAAGGGAAGCATTAGTCCCCACTCGCTGGGGAAACCAATTGAATAGAAACCTAGTGCTGCAATTCTATTGTTGCGATCGCTGATCACGGTCCCCACTCGCTGGGGAAACCAATTGAATGGAAACTAGAGAGAAAATTATCCTCTGTAGCCTTGCGATCGCTGTCCCCACTCGCTGGGGAAACCAATTGAATGGAAACGCGTGCTTCCACGCCTTAGCGCAGTCGATCAGTCGCCAAGTCCCCACTCGCTGGGGAAACCAATTGAATGGAAACGACTAGTGCTGCTATAGCGGAAAAGCACACCGTTTGTCCCCACTCGCTGGGGAAACCAATTGAATGGAAACCATTTGGTCGTAGTAGCTATCGGAATCTTCGGACTGTTGAGTCCCCACTCGCTGGGGAAACCACTTGAATGGAAACTCTCAGTCCAGACGCTCTACAAGCTGGTTGACGATCACAATCTTCCCCGAGTCCCCACTCGCTGGGGAAACCAATTGAATGGAAACTCGAGCCGTCAGCATATCGCTAAACTCATTGCCTTGGGGTCCCCACTCGCTGGGGAAACCAATTGAATGGAAACTGCAAGTGATTTTGAGACTTGGCTTGCCCCTGTTGTTGTCGCCACTCGCTGGGGAAACCAATTGAATGGAAACTCGTTGGATGAAACAACAACCCGGCAGATATTCTCTGCTGCTAGTCCCCACTCGCTGGGGAAACCAATTGAATGGAAACTCCATCGACTAGCAGTGTAGAAGCTTGTTGATGAAGTTCACATCCCCCTGCCCCCTCAAAGCTGACCAGAAGTTGTTCAAATTCAGCCACATTTAGCCCAGTCAAGCTTTGCAATACTCGTGGCTTGCTTTGAACTTTTGTGTATGACAGCATCTTCTCCGGGGTCCTTCCTCGAATTCCGATGACGCTCAATCTAATCCAATTCCGATAGAGTCTAAAGAAGTGCGATCGCGAATTAGAAATTCCTCGATCGTCAATCACAGACTTTACTTCAATTCGGCAAATTTGGCTCAAGCAATCCGATTACAAAGCGTGAATACCGGTATTCACGCTTTTGAATTTGGGGAAAAATGAAGTGCGAATACTGGTATTCACGCTTCTAGATTTGAAGTAGCTAAAGAAAGTACTCAAACCTTGTGATTTACCAGTATTATCATTTCATCGACTTTTGAGAGAGCCTTTTGAGATCATTTGCCCTCTAAGTCAGCTACAAAAATCATCGGATCTATCCCAGCAACAAAACGACAAACGTTCAGAATTCACGTTCCTTCAATACTGCTATGCCTGCTCTATCGACCTCTAAAAAGAAAGCCAAAACCTCAGCCAAATCTTCCACTGCTCAACCCGTCATCCAGCCTCTTTTGGTTTCAATTCTGAATCAAAAAGGCGGAGTCGGAAAAACCACGATCGCCGTCAATCTCTCTTATGCCCTAGCACAACGTGGTATCGAAACCATTCTGATCGATGGCGACCCAAACCGCAGCACGCTAGTGGGAGCGCGATCGATTGTTTACAGCGAAAGTGTTCCGCTGCGGGTTATGAGCGAAACCGCCTCAGTCGGACAAACCGGAAACTGCCGCCACTTTTTCGTAGATACCAAAGCTCGACCCGAACCACTTGACCTCGAAGAAATTGTGCAGCGCTCGACATTAATTCTGATTCCCAGTTCAACCAAGCAAGATGAACTGCGCGTCACAGGTTCCACAGTAAAACTCTTAGATTCTGTTGGCAGTCAAAAGCATCGAGTCGTTCTCAATCGGGTCCATCCAAACAACCGAGAAGAAACCCTGACCACCTTCAAAGCGGGATTAAGAGCACAAGGCATCCCCGTTTTTGAAGCCGTAATCCGCGATTATGCTGCTTATGATGAAGCCTTTGGTCGAGGAGTCTCGATCGGACAACTGCGGGGTAAGACAGTCGAAAAAGCATGGTCAGATATTCAGCAATTACTTGAGGAGATTCTCAATGGCTAATCGGCTTGCAGCAGCTTTACAAAATATCGGGTCCATGATGCCCACCGCAGATCTTGATAACCTACCTGCGCCAAAGACCCAGGAAAACGGGAGTGCAGCCGTCGTTCGATTACGCTTATCAGATATTGAAATTAGCGATCGAGTCCGACAGTCCCATGATGAAGTATTAGTCCGTTCTTTTTTAGAAACATTTCGCTCCTCTGGATTTCGAGGGGTTCTCTGGGTACGCTCTACAGTGTCAGGAAAATATAAGCTGATTGCAGGCGGAACTCGCTATCTGGCGTGTCAACAAGCAAAGATTGAATGGGTAGACGCACTCGTTTTTGAGGTTGATGCGGCTGAAGCGCTTGATCTTGAGCTTGAAGAAAACCTGAAGCGACGGGACTTTAACGATTTGGAAACCGTTCACGGTATTCTCCGATCGCTAGAGCTTGAATTATCGCTGTCCCGTGAGCAAGTCATCGCCCTCTTTAGCTGGAACTCCCGTAATCGTCAGCCCGACGGAACGCACCGCCCTCCCCGCAAAGATAGCCTCCTAGCAACGATCCCCCTCGAACAGCTTGAAGCCTATTGGGCAATTGTCGAGCGTAAATTTGAACGACTCGGACGCTATGCGCCTGAAGGATTTCGGGTCAACTTCTTGCCGCTGCTCAATCTTCCGCAGTCCATTCAAACTGCGATTATGCAAGGACAGTTAGAAGGATCAAAAGCGCGTCTGCTAGCTCGAATCACAGACGAGGAAGCACGCGAGGCGTTACTAGAGCAAGCGATCGCAGGAGGTTGGTCCCGTGATCAAATCACAGAAGCGGTTAAGACTTGGCGTGAAGAACAGAGTCCAGAATCCGCTGATCAAGCTGAGCCGTTCTCGAACCGTGTTAAATCCGTGATGCAGCGTCTTTCTAAAGCATCTTTAACCGGGCGATCGCGCACGAAAGCGGAACGATTGCTCAAGGAGTTAGAGGCCTTGCTGGATGCTTAGGATCGTGGATTAAAATCTCTGAGACTAGCTACTATGTCCTAATACCGAATGCGGTTGATACGGTTCCTCTAATTGTTTGCACTCCTCTTCGCTTAGCTCGATCTTCAGAGCGGGCAACGCATCTTCCAAATGCTTCATCTTGCTTGCTCCGATGATTGGAGCCGTTACACCGGGTTGTTGCAGCAACCACGCCAAGGCAATTGGGGCTGGAGCAAAGCCGTGCTGTTGAGCTAGATCAATGACACGACCGACGACTTGAAAATCTGAGTCTTGATAATACAGCTGATGAGCAAAGTCATCCGGGGCGCATCTATCGGTTCGGGGAGGGATTTGAGGGATTAGCGAGAATAGAGGAAGCGGACAAAAAAGGGCAAACCCCAACAGGTCTGCCCCTCAATAACAAAAACTACCTCTATGATAGCAACCGATGAAACGGTCACTCCAATGACCCTGGAGTGGCAGCAAATGCGGAAGACATTCCATCAAAGTACAACGCTTGCTGCTCTGGTGTTGGCAGGCTGGCAGATGGGCATGTGGCTGGCGCGTGCCTTTGTGGAGTACGAATTGAACCAACGAGCGCAGCAGCCTGAGCAATGGGGACACTGCTGTGAGTGTGGAACTCGGTTGCACAGTAAAGGCTATGCCAGTCGCCGGATGCTGACGCTGGTGGGATGGGTGGAATGGCGACGGCGCGTGGGACGGTGTCCCAATCGCTGTGGTGGTTCTCAAGTGGTGCCATTGGATGAGGAACTTGGGCTCGCACCTTACCAACAGACCTCGATGGAGTTGATGCGACTGGGGTGTTTGCTAGCGGTGTTTCTGCCGTTTGGATTGGCGGTGCACCTGCTGGAGCAACTAAGTGGGGTGAGTGTCAGCGATGCTGCCGTGTGGCAGTGGGTGCAACACTTTGGTGGCCAGCAGATGGCTCAGGTGCAGGTCGAGGTGAACGACTGGCAGCAGGGGAGCAAGCCGCAAGTGGAGGTGATGGATGAGGACGTTGCGACGCTGCCACTGTTAATTGGCGCTGATGGGGTGACGGTTCCGTTTCGTCCGCATCCCAAGAGCAACAAAGGTAAGATCATCTATCAGGAAATTAAGGTGGCACTGTTGACTCGCTTGGGAAATCGCCTCAAGCGCACAGGAGAGCAGGTAACTCAATTGGTGCAGCGCCGATTGGTGGCAGTCAGAGGCACGGTTAATGACCTGCAACCGCTGCTTGAGGTAGAAGCTCACCGACAGGAACTCACTAAGGCCAAGCAGGTGGTGTGGATTAGCGATGGTGCTCGGGGCTTCTGGCGATTGTTTGAGCGCTGCTTTGCCGCAATCGCCATTGGCATTTTGGATTTTTATCATGCTACTGAACATCTCTATGCAGCAGCAGAGGCCTATGGCAGTACGGTGAAAAACCGTACTCCACAGCAATGGGTTATCCGCTTGCGGCATCAGTTGCGTCATGGCTATGTGCATCACATCCTCAATGAATTCGCCGCACTGTTACGCTATGCATCTACTCCAGACGCTGCCAAGCCAAAACTGCGGCAAGTACGAAACTATTTGAAAATTCATCAGCAACACTTGCAGTACCGACAGTTCAAGAAGCTGGGACTGCCGATTGGTTCTGGCATGGTGGAGAGCGCCTGTAAGTGGTTAATCACCCAGCGGTTTAAGGGAGCTGGAATGCGCTGGAGTGAACCTGGCTTTGACCATCTTCTCCATCTCCGTGTCGCTTGGGTCAACCAGCGCTTTGATGAGTTGTTCGCTGATCATCCGCTATCGCCTACCTTGTACTCCCCGAACCAATAGATGCGCCCAGTCATCCGTCTTCGCGCGCGTCGTGTCTCCTTTCGTTTCTTTTTGCCGATTCCCAGCTAAAAATCCGCGCGCTAAAGGCCTCTAGGGAATCACTCCAATTCCTTCAGATCGACACATTGGCAACATTTCTCGCTCTTCTTTGCGATACATCAGGGTGTAGTGATTTTTCATCGACACAAAGCGCCTCCGCCGCAAATCTGCTACATGTTCCAGAACATCAGGGATTCGCTTCGTAAACCAAACTTACTTGGGCGAGGGTAATGGATTCGATAGGGTATCGACGCGCTCGCTGACTCCCCGTAATTGGTTGTTTAACTCTCTTTGCCGCTGAATCAGCCGCTCAAACTCGGCTCTCGTAGCAAACTCGCTTCGGTTCAGACGAATGGATTGATCCACTTGCTGCAGACACGCATCGAGTCCTGCCGCAAATTCATTGCGCGACATGGGACGCTCACCGCGATACGTTTGGTCTGGATAGCCAGAAAGACAGCCAGATCGAGGGTTTGTCTCAACGGGAGCAGACGTTTGTGCGATCGCTTTCGTGCCCAAAAGAAGCAGGGTTGCAAGCAGGGAGGTCGTTAGGGTGGGGTACCAGGATTTCATAAATGAAGAGGATGGAAACGAATGGAGTGAATCAACATATTCCTATGTCTTTATACTACTGATGACTTCCTCAAAAAAGCAGCTCCATAGAAAGACACGAAGAAATCTGAAGCGGAAGCAGGGTAGACGATCGATGAATGCTACCCGTTTCTTATTGTTCAGCATCCTCAATTTTTAGCTCTTGCGCGGCAGTTTCTAATTCCATTTCTAACTGCTCGATCGTCGGCTGATCCTGCTCACTCCGCAACAAGTCATCCACGGCAGACACATAAAAATTGATCTTGCCACTAAGTTCTGGCTCGAATTCCACCACTTTTAAGTCAATGACAACAAAGCAATGCAGCCGAAAATGGTAGAGAAGCAAGTTGATTCTGAATTCTTTGCCACTGACTTGTAGCGGGTATTGGCTACCGACAAAAGCAAAGCTGACTCCTAGCTCCAGCAAGAAATCTCGAACGTGGTTGACTAAAGCATTTTCAAGCTCTTGTTCCTGATCCGCATCGCCAAGCTGAGAAAATCAAAATTTGGTAGTCCTATTTTGGAAAGGATGAAGAATAATCAGGTATGGCTATCAGCTTTGTAGAATTAGCCTCCTCGTTTTGGTCCATTTTTCTCTATCCTTTCCGAAATGGCACTACCTAGCGTCTTTCTCAAATCTCCGGAACAGATAATGGCGGTGGGCATGATTATGGGCTTGTGCTTAATTGTTTACAACCTGGGGCAACGGCAACTTTGCCACGCTTTGAAACAAGCCAACCAAACGCTTCCCAATCAGTTGGGACAAGGCACACAATCTCCAACTTTACGGTGGGTCTTTCAGTGTTTTATAACTGTTCACTACATTCTGCTGGGTGGCGTTAAACGGCTCGCCAATCTAACGGATGATCGCAGTCGAACCCTCGACTTTTTTAGCTCTACCTGTCGGCGATATTACATATTGTGTTGAAGCAGCATTAATCTTGTGCTAGTTGGAAGTGCACAATATGGGCTTAATCCTATCACTTTTTGCAACACAACCCAGGAGGTCACGGTCACGGGTGGGTGGGGATCAGCAGCACAATGACCGTCTGCTTCAACACAGGTGTAGTTGGACTCAGCCATTAGGTTATCAGGTGAACTTGGAGCTTATTTCTATGTAGCCTCCGAATCGATGGAGCTATTTTTAGCGGTTGTTGATGTTCAAGATAGAACCTTTCAATCAACCGTTCTCCCCTGATTCCTGGGCCGAAGTGCCTGTTGTTTTGTAGAATGCCGCTTCCGCCGCCGCCTGGTCTGCCGCTTTCGTATAGCGTCGAAAACTTTGCACCGAGCGGTGGCGAGTTAGCGTCATCACATGATAGGGATTCATCCCCTTCAGCACCAGATTGGTGGCAAACGTGTGGCGACAGCGGTGAGCATGAAACTGGATGCCCGTCTTCTGGGCGATCGCATCCACGACCTTGCGAATGCCCTCATAACTCAGTCGTTGTCCCACATTGCGGCGAGAATGAGACACAAATAATGGGCTGATCGATTGCACCTCATCTCCTTGGTCTCGTCGCCAAGACAAATAAGCCTCCACCCGTTGAATCGCCTCTTGCGTTAACGGAACCGCCCCTTTACTATCCGCCTTTGCCGCTCGAATAGTCAGTCGCCGTCCATCAAAATCCTCGCGATTTAGCGCAGACACTTCATTGGCGCGCAAGCCATGCATCAACACCGAAATCAGCGCTAAATTTCGTTCTGGCAGTGAGCCTTGCAGGATGGCCTGCTCAATCTGCTCCACCTCTGCATCGCTCAGATTCTGGGCCTCTGGTTCGATCAGTTTAGGAAGGGCGACCTCGAGCGTCGGGTCAACCGCCAAGTAGCGCGAGCGAGCCATCCAGCCCAAGAAGTTCTTCAGCGTTCCCAGCACCCGCCGCACCGTGGCATCCGACAATACTCGTTGATCCGTCTCCCAATCCGTTCGCATCAGATGCGCCTTAAACTGAGCAAGCTGGCGGGGTGTGAGGTCTGCCCAACTGCGCTCTGTCCAATCGAGGAACTGCTGGAGGTCTTGACGATATGCGTTCTGAGTTCTGGGAGCCAGCGATCTCGCCTGCAAAAACTCTTCAATCCGTAACTCTCTGAGATCCGTGGGAGCTGATGGCACTGGTTGCGGCTGAGTTTGCGCCTGACGGGTTGGAATAATTTGAATCTCTGGGATGGGGGTGGGCTTGGGTTTCACACTGGTCACTTTTCCTGATTACAGATAATCATCATTAGCTGGAATATGACTAGGATACGACATCAACATCCTGCCGAAAAGAACGTAAGGTAAAATTGAGAAGCTATCCGTGTTGGGGAGTGATTCATGCCGTCGCCGTTTCCCGGAATGAACCCTTATCTAGAACACCCGAGATTTTGGTCGGAATTTCACAACCGTCTGATTGTTGAACTGTCCAATGCGCTGATTCCAAGTTTGCGCCCCAAATACTATGTCGGAGTTGAGACGCGCACCTATACCGACGAGGGGGAAGAAGAATTGCTAGTCGGCATTCCTGATGCTTTGATATTACCGCTAGCAGAACAGCAAGAAAATCTGCGATCGTCAGAGGTGTTAGACGTTGCAGTGCAAACGCGCCCGACCCAGGTTCGCCTTCCCGTGCCCGTTGAAGTCCGAGAACGGTATCTGGAAGTCCGAGAGGTTGGGACAAATACGGTTGTCACGGCAGTCGAAATCTTATCGCCTAAAAATAAGCGCAAAGGCAAAGGGCGGATGGCATACGAGAAAAAGCGTCAGCGCGTGTTAGGAAGTTTGTCGCATTTAGTTGAGATTGATTTACTGCGTGGAAATTTGCCCATGCCGATGATTGGAACCGCTGAAAAGGTCGATTATCGGATTGTGGTGAGTCGGGAAGCTAATCGCCCCACCGCAGACTTGTACGGCTTTAGCTTGCGAGAATCCATTCCTCACTTTCCACTTCCCCTAAAGCCGGAGGACGGTGAACTAACGGTGAATCTGAAAGAAGTCTTCGATCGCGTCTACGACCTCGGCAGTTACGACGTGCGGATCGATTATCGACAGCCTATTCCCCCACCTGCGTTGTCTAAGATTGATCAGCAGTGGGTGAATGAGTTACTCGCACCACTGCAGGAGGCATAATGCCGAAATCATTACCCGAAAAGTGTCGCTTGTGTGCCAAGCTGTCTGCGATCGAGGCGAAGCAACGGCATGGGGTGGAAGGCGACGATTGCTGGGATTCGCATCGCTGCCCAAACCGTCGATCGTATGCCCGTCACCGCGATCGGCGCAATCAACAACGCAATCAGAAACGCTGGGCAGAACAAGGACGGATCACGGTTCAGCTCAGTGATGACTCCTTAGCCGCAGACACGATTGCACAGATTCGTGAGCATTCAGGCATGAAGCAGATTCAGTTTGAAACCGAGCTACCCGATGCCGGCTATTCTGCAGTCTTACAAGTGTATCGTCGGGCGGTAGATGCGCCCCTCGTAGCGGTCTCCGGTGAAGTGTGGCGCGGACGCATCAAGGAAGCCGAAATTGCTCCGATTTCTTGTGCCACGTTAACGCCTCGTCAGGTCGAGATTTATGTGGAGCGCCTGCTGAAGAAGCTGGGGGAGCTGTATGGCATTCGTAAGTTTGCTGCGCTAGAAGAACTGGCACCGGAGGTGTGTGGGGTGCTAGGGCGATGAGGAGGGAAGGCGCGACTCCGAAGCAACAAGTTGACCCGTCAAACCCAATCGTGCAACTCGATCTCTCGAAGGCGCTCGAACTGGCAGAAGACTTGCCAGAAGCAGCAGATCTGGAGGAGATTTGGACCTGCTTGAATGGTGCCCTGGAAGCGTTAAGTGTGCGATCTCAATTGAAAGTAGCGGGCGATGCGATCGCCCGGATTGCTCAAATCATTCAAGACCGAGCCTGGCTAACGGTCGAAGAAATTCACCAGGGTGGTAATGTAGAAGGTCCAATCATGCCGCCGGGGGCGTTTGATCGATTTGTGCGGCAATCGATGCAAGTCAATTTGGCTCCCTTTGTTGAAGTTCCTCCGGTTCCGCTAAGAGCTCCGCCGGTTGGGAACCAATCTGAATTTCCCAACGATGGGCGATCTGTGGTCGCAGAAATTGATCAAGCTGCCCTTTTGGAGGCCCTGGAGACAGAACCAGCGCTTGACGAGGCGGAGAGTTACAACGGCGCAATTGCGATCGCTCACAGCGAGAATGTTCAGGATTGGATCAGTGCAATCCAGCAGTATTTTGCAGCGCAGCCTCATCGCTCGATTCCATTGGTCGACTTGACAAGGGCGATGAATGATCTAAGTGCGGCGGAAGATAATGAGCCACGAAGTGTATGGGTCAACACTTGGTTAGCCCTATTGCTGGGTGAATACCGACTCGAGCAACGAGGGGAGTTCTATGGAGCCGAAACCCTTTGGGTAACACGGGATTAGACGGTGACCCTGTTATCCATGCTTGAGGTAGGATTTTGAACCGTTCTGCCAAGCTGAGGAATTTTAAGAGGGCAGGAATACTAGGTTTTCTATATTCATCACTACAGCGCAGCGGGTAATCGGTTGAAGGACATCGATCGTCACTGATAAATGCTGATGGAGAAGGTGTAACAATTTCTCATTAAAGGAATACCTTAATAGTTACTTCGTACTATTCGTTTAAGAATTGAAAGGTGGCTCAGCGCGGGTAAGTGAGATGCGAAAGATTATTCATGTGGATATGGATGCCTTCTATGCCTCGGTCGAGCAACGGGACAACGTAGTTTATCGAGGTAAACCGCTGGCCGTCGGTGGCTCTCCGAATACGCGAGGGGTGGTCTGCGCTGCTAGCTATGAGGCGAGACGATTTGGCATTCACTCAGCCATGTCCTCTAAAGTCGCGCTTCAACGCTGTCCTCACTTGATTTTCGTGCCACCTCGGTTTGAACTCTACCGAGCGATCTCAGCTCAAATTCGCCCCATTTTTGAGCGTCATACTGACGTGATCGAACCGATCGCCCTCGATGAAGCCTATCTTGATGTCACCGAAAATAAGTTAGGGCTGCCCTACGCCACCACGATCGCTCGCGAGATCAGAGCCGTGATCTTCGAGGAGACAGGCTTAACGGCTTCTGCGGGAGTCTCATTCAACAAGTTCTTGGCCAAGATGGCCTCGGGAATCCAGAAGCCGAATGGACAGACGGTGATTTTGCCCGATCGGGCTGAGGCGTTTGTGGCGTCTTTGCCGATCGAGAAGTTTCACGGCATCGGCAAGGTGAGTGCGGCGAAGATGCACGAGTTAGGGATTCACACGGGGGCTGACTTGAAAGGGCGGTCTGAACTGGAACTAGTGCAGCATTTCGGTAAGGCAGGGCATCACTACTTCAAGATTGCTAGGGCACAGGATGACCGAGCGGTCGAGGCGAATCGCATCCGTAAATCCGTGGGGGCAGAAACTTCCTATGCTCAGGACTTGAGCGATCGCGCCCTGATGCTGCATCAACTCGAGACGATTGCAGAGACCCTCTACGGACGGCTGGAGCGTCACCAGACTGGAGGACGGACGATCACGCTGAAAGTGAAGTTTGCCAACTACCAGCAGATGACACGCAGCCGAACCGTGATGAATCCCATCTGTGAGGTCGTAACGATCGTAGCCTTGGCGCAGGAGTTGTTTGAGGCGATTGATTTAGAGGGACGGAGTGTCAGGCTATTAGGGATCTCGCTTTCTAATTTAGGCGAGGAGCGATTAGCGCAGAGCGCAACTCCGAACGGTTCCTTCGGAGCTTCGAGGAGTGCATCGTTGATGCAGTTAACGTTGTTTTAGCAGGGGAGCCCTTCAATGTCAGAGATTCCAAGTCAATTCGCTCCTGATGAACTGCACGAATGGTGGTTGTGTTGCAAATACTTCTCATCGACAAATGAATCGTGTCATTCGTCATGATAACGATCGGATGAGATGAGGTACTGGAATAGGCTGTGTCGCAAATCTCTGTGTTTGAATAGTTTTTGCGACACAGCCCGGCAAACCGCCCTGGAGGCGCTAGCACTCCTACTTTGTCAGCACTTCCCCTATCACTTCCGGTCTGCAACCGGGGCCGCGGCAGGACGTCGAGCAGACTGCTGGAACATCATCGGTTCACCCCCGAACCAGCCAGATACTTTTTGGTTGGCATAGGTTCGCTGGTTCCAGCGCAGGTTGTCGATCGCTTGCTGCTGGGTCCAACCCGGTTCAAATCCCACTCGAACTCCATTCCAGAACAATTCGTAGCCAATCTTCTGACCGTTTAGCACGCCTTCCACTCGCTTTTGGGGATACGCTTTCTTGTTTTGTTGCAGGTTGGTCACCGCCTGTTGCAGCGTCCAACCCGGTTCAAATCCCACTCGAACTCCATCCCAGAACAATTCATAGCCAATCTTCTGACCGTCGAAATACCCTTCGACCTTCTGGTTGGGGTAAGTCTTCTTCGCCGCCTCCAGTTGAACGATCGCCTCTCGACGCGACCAATTCGGTTCCACTGCCACTTTGACACCATCTAAATAATACGCATATCCTTTTTCTCCCAGATGGGCATCGTTCCCTAAAAAATAGCCTTTTGGCAAGTTGAGGCTAAACGCTTGTTGTCCGGGAGTGCCAATGCGTTTTACCGCCCCTTCTAGCTTGGGCGTGGAGCCAGACTCAAAACAGCCTTCCACCCGAAACTGACCAGTCGGAGCGGTGATTGTGAACACCGGACACCCGCCTTCAGGCGGCAGCAGCGTTTTCTGACCGGTGACGCTTTCGGATTGGGCGTAGAGGTCGTAGCCGAACGGTTGCAACTTGGCACAGACATTGATGCCGAGGGCTTCGGTACATTGAACTTGGGGTGCCTCTGCTTGGGCGGCTCCAGGGGCTAAGAGCGTCAGGAATGGAACACCGATGCTCAAGAGGGCAGCGGCTTTCAGTAGGGAGTGACGGAATGGGGATGTTAGGGTAGCGGTCATGAGGGAAGCTCCTGTCTTAGAATCGTGAAAGCCTCGGATGGAGGGGCTTTCGCTGTTGACCTTTCTAAGGTATTCGGTTTGCCTCCGCAGGTCGATAAGGGTAAGTTAAGGAAAGTTAGGGATCTCAATTAAGGTCAATGTTTGGTAGACGTTAAAGGGGTTGGATTGCAAATCTGGTTGAATGACAAACGAACTGTTGTCATTCGCAGTGCCTTCAGCAACAACTCTGGGGTGTTCTGAACCAACTTCGCTCCGGATGCATTGGTTCCTGGAATCATTCCATTCACTTGCTCTTTTTTGATCAGATTTACAGTGTCAATTCCATTTAACCTTCTTGCACGGTTGAAGGTCTTGAAGCCATCATCGGTTCCACGAGCATCTTATGCTTTGCAGTTTGAAGCTATGAAAGGGATTGAGCCATTTTCATCTCACCTTGCAGTAACTCACTAAAAAGCCCTGAGCAATTGCCCAGGGCTCGTTTTGATAAATGCCAGCGTGATAGAGGGGCCAGCGGTTTTGAACGTCCTTCCATCATGAACCAATCGGTTCTTCAGAGATAGCGGCAACTTACCCAAGTTATGCCTAATTTCACCTGGGTAGTCCTGGAGGATGGCTCAGCGGGCGACGTTAAGCTTGCAATTGTGCCGTTGTCAGCACATTTTGCTTACACCACGTTAAATAAATCGCTTTATAAGGCGCTGCTCCTTGGGGTATACATTCATCATAGCGATCGCGAATCCAATCGCTCGAAGTTTCCTGCATTAAGGTTGGATGTGATGTGCGTTGATAATTCATTAGCCTCGATCCTACTTTTGGCGCTTCCCCTAGAACATTGAATGCAAACCCTAAAATCGACTCTCCAACAGTTGAGAGTTCAACGTGAATGGTTTCGTTCTCTCGCCCGTCGCAGTCCCAGCCTACAGGCACTGCAAGTGTTCGATTGACATGAACAAAATAAACGTCGATATCTTGTTGAGCAGACTGGTAACGTGTGATTTGCACCTTAAACCAACGTTGCTCGCCACCCAATGAAACAGACTGTCCGACACCAGGCACATCTTCCGACCATTCGACCTTGATCGGTTCCTCATTGAAATTGGGATCCTTCGGAGCTTTGCGGAGCAAATCGCTCTCCCGACACAGACTATAAATCACTAAGTTCATGCCATTCTCCTAGATCATTTGTATCGATTATCGTCATAATATCCGGGTTGAGCATCAACACCTTCAAAGATGCACAGGTAGGGTAATTGTCCACCGACATAACGCCGCTCAATCAGTTTCAAGCGTCGTCCTCGTTGTTGAAAATTTCGCAGCATTTCATCGCATATCGCACTGTTCGCAACTGCATGGGTTTCTCTACGGCCTGCTACATTGCCGGGGTCGCCTAGCATGGGCGCTAGGGGAATATGACGAATGTTAAAGCCTTCTCGAATCTCCCAGTAGACAACACCTCCAATTGTCACCATAGCCGCCATGCAGTTTGGATTAGACAAACACGCGGCAGCAGCGGCTGGAATAGTGGGATTTGCTCTAACCTCACTCGGTTGAAGCGCGACCCTTGCGATGTCTGCAAAGTAGCAGGCGGAGAGCATACCCATGAAAAGCCCAACGGGTAGTCGTTTCATAAACTCTCTCTACTGGACAAAATAGGTAGACATAGAAACTCTGTGAAGCCCTGGAAGCCTTGCCATTGCTGAAATTTCTAGAATTTCTTGAAGTTTCTATGTAAGAGAAAGCATAACAGATCTATCCGATAACGACTATATACGATAACGTATAATCTCAAAAATGCAGCTAAGGGCTTATACGATGGCAGAGACAACTAACGGAAAAGCGCAAATTGCAGACGTGGCAAAGAATACAGATGAAATTAGGGCGTATCCGCCTAAAGTTCTGAAGCAACTGGTGAAAGCGATCGCAGGCTTGAAGAATGGTGGGCGGGATTGGACGATTAGCGATATCACTACTGAAGCATTGGTGGATTGGCTCAAAAAGCCTGAGAACTTGGAACTCATTCAGCACCACAACTTACAGAATCTGCTCGATGAATTAGATCAGATTCTGAATAAGTAACAACCGAGTAAGGCACTCATGACCAATGACGATATCAAGGCAGAAGCACGAGCCATTCTTGATGCCCTAGCATTCACTCCGTTTGATAACTGCCGGCTCCTAAGTAGAGAATTTGATGATATTTCTAACTATCCTGGGCTGTACGCCGTACGCCATTGCCGTGAGGGGCTGTTGTATATTGGCAAGTCTAAAAACTTACGCGATCGATTTCGGGCAGGTCACAAAGCATTTTTATGGAGCTGGCTAGCGCGTTATGATCCTAATGAGGTTCGGATTGCGATCTTTGAATTGGAACGCATTACAAGACTTGGAGTACTATTTGAGCTAGAAACGTTGATCCTTCAAGCGACAAAGCCACCTTATAACGTTTCCATTCCGAGGGAAAAACAATGAACACTTCAGCAACTATGAATCTGGTTCGGCTCTCCCCAGAAGCAGCCCAACGCATTCTGTCAGAGCTACCGGAATATGTTCAGGCAGCGTTGATCAAACGAGCGGCTGAAATTGAATATCCGATTGAGGCAGTGGTAGAAATGACGTTTGCCTCATTCCTGGATGATGAAGCGTTGAGTTTTGAGGATTGTTTGTTGGCTGAAAGACTGCGGGGTGCAGCTTAAGGTTGAGATGCCGTGAATGTTTTAGGGATAGAACGAAGAAGCCATAACCTCAGCGGACTGTGATTTTTTCGATGGGAGATTAGCGATCTTCCACTCACCCTGTCCAAACGGTTGTGTTGCAAATACGGCATCCTTCTTCGCTTCAATCACCTTCTGAATCTCTTCAGGAACGTCTAGAAAGTTGTATCCTGTCAGCGTTTCAAGCTCGTCTACTGTGGTTAGATAATCTTTGTAGCCCTTGTCTGCAATCCCGACAATGTTCGGCATATTCACCGCGATCACGCGAGTTTTCTCGGTTACGCCTTGATTCCTTAATCCAGGTCGATCAAGAACCACGACAATCTTCCATAGGATCGCTGGAACATCGATCGACACTCCCCAGCCAAGATTGGTTCAACTGCCAACTCACCCAATTCGCGATTCGCTCGTCGTTGTTGTAGGACAGGGCATATTGTCGCCTTATCAATAGATAATCGTCTTGATTCGCTGGGTCGCCCGTTGCAGGGCTAGGAGTGCCCATGACTAGGTGAATGCTGCCATTATTTCGAGCCTGAGACGTGCAAGCAGAAAATATGATCAGCACACCGATTAGAATGTTGAAGGTCTAGTAGTAAAGCTGCTTCCATTTTGTCGTCTGCCGGCTTGAGGGTGATGACTCGTGAGCAGGT
Source organism: Myxacorys californica WJT36-NPBG1 (assembly GCA_019359315.1). Taxonomy (GTDB): domain Bacteria; phylum Cyanobacteriota; class Cyanobacteriia; order Leptolyngbyales; family Leptolyngbyaceae; genus Myxacorys; species Myxacorys californica. The sequence continues at coordinate 675 of JAHHHO010000085.1, read as the reverse complement.
CTACTGGTTCAGATCGCACGGGAATTGATCGCGTTTTCAACTTGCCTTTGGTGTTGCTCTTACGAAACGTGAGCTTTGTTCTCACCGAGCCATTTGCTCCATAAATATCAGGAGTGAGCAATGAGCAAGATTCTGAGATTCGGCATCCCGTGAGAAAGCAAACGCCAAACAAAGCACGATTCCTATGGAATCGTGCGGAGCAATCGCAATCGCAGGTTAGTTCGGCCTCAAACAATCGATTAATTTCTCTGGTTGAAAGAATCTCCGCTTGAGCGTGACAATTAACCTTCATCTTCTTCCTACATCGGGAAAAAAAGCTATTTTACGATGTAGCAGCTTCAAACGCCCAGTTTGCGTACATTTTCAAAAAACTGGCACATTTGCTCTCGTTCTAGGGGAGTCTATTGCGAACCACTCCCATTTATTGAGAACAAAAAAGTAGACCGGATTAGGGTCAACTCGGTTAGCTCAGTTAGCAATCACAACTCCTGATTCCAGCTTGGGAATTCTAGTCCAAACGGTTAACTCGGTTTTCAACGTCAACTTTTGGAAGTCTGATCAATGCCAAAACGAAATCAGTTTGTGGTTCCTCATCCTGACGGGTGGGCCGTGAAGAAGGAAGGGAGCAATCGGGTGACGGCCACCTTCCAAACTCAAGAAGCCGCGATCGAGTAC
>JAHHHO010000084.1 GCA_019359315.1 Myxacorys californica WJT36-NPBG1 | reverse complement strand
GGTAGATCGCGCAATAGTTGTCGATGAAGCTGACGGTGCTAACAGGTGTGCGTGGCTCAACCATCGACTTGTTGGATATTCCAAGAATTTCCCCTTATTTTATCCTACCTAGAGTGATGAAAGAGGGGTATTGTCCATGTGCAGCCACCGATTGCAATCTTGGAGAACATGCTGACTATCAGAGTCCATCTGGATGATACAGATGAGTTAAATGGAGCATTGCACGTCATTCCTGGCTCACACAAGTCAGGGCGTCTGTTGGCTGAAGAGATTCAAGATTGGAAAGAAAAGAGGAATAGCGTAACGTGCAGAATAGAGAGGGGCGGAGCCATGATAATGCGTCCATTACTATTGCATTCATCTTCAGCAGCCATAGATCCAAGGCACAGGCGCATGCTGCATCTTGAGTATTGTTCAGCAAAGTTGCCGAATGTGCTGAAATGGTATGAGTCTTAAGTCGCTAGCTGTCTAACACCCATCTTGGAGCGGATTCGCTCAAATCCTTTTCATTGCAAAGTTTCTGATAACCGCTCAACACTATTGATCTCTAGATAATTCCATACTTTCTCCCGACTTGGGTAAACGCCTCTACACATTGGTTCAGATGCGATCGCGTATGAGCCGCTGATATTTGAACCCGAATGCGAGCTTGACCCTGTGGCACAACGGGATAGCTGAACCCGATGACGTAAATGCCCTCGTTTAACAAAGCCTGCGCCATCTCTTGAGCCAGCTTCGCCTCGTAAAGCATGATCGGCGTAATCGGATGCACGCCAGATTTGATCTCGAAGCCGCGATCGCTCATCTGCTGACGAAAATAGGACGTGTTTTCCATGAGTCGATCGCGCAACTCGCTGGACTGGTTCAGCAGATCCAGCACTTTAATGCTGGTGTAAGCGATCGCGGGGGCCAACGTATTAGAAAACAAATAGGGGCGCGATCGCTGACGTAGTAAATCGATGATCACTTGACGTCCCGATGTAAACCCTCCAGATGCTCCGCCCAAGGCTTTGCCTAGTGTACTAGTAATAATATCTACTCGTCCGCTCACGCCACAGTGCTCCGCTGAGCCACGTCCCGTCGCACCCAACACTCCTGTCGCATGGCTGTCATCCACCATAACCAAGGCATCATACGTTTCTGCTAGGTCACAAATTTGTGCTAGTTGAGCAATATCACCATCCATACTAAACACCCCGTCAGTGGCAATCAATCGGATTTTGGCTGATTGCACAGCTTGAAGACAGTGTTCTAACTCCTGCATGGCGCTGTGAGCGAACCGATACCGCTGCGCTTTGCACAGACGCACTCCATCAATAATGCTGGCATGGTTGAGCGCATCACTAATCACGGCACAATCGGCATCTAGCAGCGTTTCAAATAACCCACCATTGGCATCAAAACAAGACGTGTACAGAATCGTGTCTTCTGTACCCAGAAATGTCGAAATTTTGGCTTCTAACGTCTTGTGAATGCTTTGGGTTCCACAGATAAAGCGCCCCGATGCCAAACCAAAGCCGTACTGAGCGATTCCGGCTTGAGCGGCGGCAAGCACCTTTGGATGATTGGCAAGCCCCAGGTAATTGTTGGCGCAGAAATTGAGGACGTTGCGATCGCCCTGAACCATAATTTCGGCCCCTTGCGGAGTCATTAAAATTCGTTCTTCTTTGGCAAGGTTCGATTGGTGAATTTCATCTAAAACAGATTGAAAAATTGAAGTGGCTGTTTTGTCCATCACCGCAATGCTCCTATCTCTTGACTTTCAACTCCTGGCTCTTTGCTTCTGACGTCCACCTTTGCCAGCATTTCTTCTACGATCGCTGCCAAACTATACTGGTGCTGCCAGCCCCAGTCTGCTCGTGCCTTAGAATCATCAATGATCGAGGGCCAAGAATCCGCGATCGCTTGCCGAAAATCGGGAGCGTAATCGCACGTAAAATGCGGCAGATGTTTTTGAATTTCGGCAACAAGTTCTGCGGCTGAGAAGCTGACAGCAGCAATGTTGTAGCTAGAGCGAATTTTGATTGCATCTGCGTCGGCTTGCATGATGCCAAGAATGGCGCGAATGGCGTCAGATATATACATCATCGGCAGGCGCGTCTCTGGGCAAACAAAGCAAGTGTAGGTGCCCGTTTGAAGTGCAGCATGGAAAATTTCTACAGCAAAGTCAGTTGTGCCGCCGCCCGGAGGAGTGCTATAGCTAATAATTCCAGGCAATCGCAGGCTGCGGACATCGACTTGAAAGCGTTGTGCGTAATAGTGACACAACAACTCTCCAGTCACTTTGGTGATGCCGTAAAGGGTGGCAGGATCTTCAACCGTGATTTGAGGCGTGTTGAGCTTGGGGGTGTGCGGTCCAAAAACGGCGATCGAACTTGGAAAAAATACTTGGAGCTTGAAGGCTTGTGCGACCTCCAAAACATTCCGTAGTCCGTTGACATTGACATCCCAACAGCGATCGGGATGCTGTTCTCCTTTGGCAGATAGGACTCCTGCTAAATGGTAGATTGTATCGATTTGATAATGTTCAATTAGCTTTTGTAGCTGTGTTCGATCGGTAACGTCTAAGACTTCGTAACTGAGTGAACGGTTATGTGAAGGGATTCTCCACCCACTCTCGATGACATTGAACATTCCATAGTGCTGTCGTAAGGCGACTACCAAGTCACTCCCCAACTGACCACTCGATCCTGTCACTAAAATCTTATTCATACTAATTCAATTTTTAGAGGCGATAATGGCTGTCTGAGAAGTCAGAAATCAAGAGAGATTCTGGCTTCCTAGCTCTTGGCTCCCCTCGAACATCAAATTGCGATTAAAAATTGTCACCGGACGTACTGCTACCTCATGCAGCGTGTGCAGCAGGCGCTGAAGTTCTTCAATCGTGTTGTAGTGGGTGCAGCCGATTCGCAACAAGCCGCCACTTTCCTCAATTCCGAGTCGTTGAGTCAGGCTCAGCGCATAGAAGTTCCCGTTCCAGGTGAAAATGCCGCGATCGCCTAATGTTTTTGCTAGTTCAGCGGGGGAATGTCCAGCAACACGAATTCCGACCGTCGGTGTGCGCCAAGCAAATTGCGCTGGATTGGTAATGCCGTAGAGGGTGACTCCAGGAGTTTCTAGCAAATGAGGGATCAAATATTGGGACAGCGATCGCTCATATTCTTGAATGGCTACCATTGCTCTAGCGAGAGCATTTCGTCGATCTGTGACCGTATGATCCGTGACCATATGATCAGTGACTGGATGAGCAGTGACCGTAGGTGAAGCTTGCTCACCTAACTGAGCTAAATACTCGATCGCGGCCACCACTCCCGCGAGTCCCTCAAAATTCTGAGTTCCCGTTTCCCACCGAAATGGAACTTCTTCAGAAGCAGGACGGGGCTTGTAAGGCCGTAGCCGAACCAAATGTTCTCGTTTGCTGTAGAGAATGCCAACATGCGGCCCGAAGAACTTATAGGCAGAGCAAACGAGAAAATCACAATCCAGCGATCGCACATTGATCAACCCATGCGGCGCATAGTGAACCGCATCCACAAACACCCATGCCCCCACAGCACGAGCTAACCGAACCACGCTCGCGACTTTGTTGATGGTGCCCACTGCATTCGAGGCGTAACCGATCGCCACTAATTTTGTGCGCTTCGTAATCTGATGCGCCAGATCGAGCATATCCAGGGTGCAGTCATGCTCACAAATGTTTACTGTGCGAACAATCACACCCCGTTCTCGAAGGGCGACCCAAGGCGCTACATTGGCATCATGGTCAAGACTGGTAACTACAATCTCATCACCGGGTCGCAATTCTCTCGCGATCGATCGACTAATTGCAAACGTGAGCGTCGTCATGTTCGCCCCAAACACCACCTCATCGCGATCGCAGCCTAAAAAATCGGCAACCGTCGATCGTGCCTGTTCTACCAGCGCATCGGTTCGCGCGCTGGTGGCAAAGGCTCCATGCAGATTGGCATTTGATGTCATCAAGTAGTCAGCGATCGCGTCAACGACCCGCCTCGGAACTTGAGTGCCACCCGGCCCATCCAAAAATACAACTGGATGTCCATTCATTTCTTGCCGCAGGGCAGGAAATTGAGCACGAATCCAACCCAAATCGAGAACAGTCATGGGAATCTCCTATTAGGGAAGGAGCCAAGAGCTAGAAGTCGGGATGTTGTTAGGGAATTCAAACATCGGAGCCAGAATGACTCGTCAGGTTCAAACAGTAGAAATTGGTAGCTAGCTACCTCTTGTCTCCTAACTCTTACCTCTGAAAACACTCACTTCTCATCCGGCGGAAACAGCCCCGGACACGTTAGAACAAAAACATCTCTAGTTCCTTGCTCGGCTCCAATCACATTCACTGGCGAAGTGTAGTGAAAGTATTGAGCATCCCTAAATACGAGAAATTCCCCCGGATTTAATACTTTGCTAAATGCTGGAGGCCCACCGTCTTTTGATTTGTCTTTTGATTTGTCTTTTGATTTGTAAAGATGAGTTTCGCCGCCGCCAATGTTGCTGCGATCGACTGAAAAAATTCCGACAATATCCACACCATCCCGATGGATTCCTTCTGGTGCAGGATTACCAGATTTTTGGGAGGATGCAGTTGTGCGAATTTGGTGAACTCCGATCTCTTGAGAAGTAGAACACGGTTGGCAGAACTGAAAAAATTCCCAAATTAATCGTTGAAAATCTTCTAGTTGAATCAATTCGTCATCTAGCTCAGAGTACTCTCGAACCACGTCTCCTAACAATGGATTGTATTGCCTGCTCTGAAACAAGCGCCGATGAGGCAACTTGATTAAGCGATCGCCAACTATTTTGAAGTGGGAGAGCCGCCTAAACCGGTAGTTGCCCTCTAGGTAAGGATCTTCTGGAAGATGCTCAAACGAGCGTTTGAATTCATCGACCTTAATCGCTGTTAGCATCTCCAACACGTAGCTAGCCAGACAATTAGCTTCTGGCTTAATGAATTCTTCTAATTGAGATAAATTTAACATTTGATTTCCTCACTCAAATCAACACCAACAGATCAAGTAATCGACTGCCTGTGAAAAGTTATGGAATCAGAAAAAACGTGAAAACAACTAAACTCTGGCGGATTCTAATCTAAAATTATGGTGTTAGAAGTATTACGTTTTGTAGCAATCGTCTACAACAGTTGAGTTGATAGATGCGACAATGCAACTTTATCGACAACACATTATGCAGATGCTGTGCTGAAGTAGAAGTTTTAATGTATTGTCTACATCATTATTGTAATTACATTTCGATGGGATTGTCGATCTCTAACTGGTGTGTCTAAATTACTGCGCGTATTGAGTTATAGTGCAAAAAGAAAATATCCCTGTTTCTCGATCGGTTGACGTGAGATTAAAATAAATTCCATTCTTGCTTAGGAATACGCTTGTGCCTTTTAATGCAATTTCCTACTTGGCTCCTAATTGGATGGAATACTATCAAGCAGTCGTTCTATTTCTAGGTCGAGTGCTGCAATGTGAAACCCAGTTTGTATCCAGTAATCTTGACCCCCTGAACGATTTACGGTTGCAGGAAGATAACGTTGATTTAGCGTTTATCTGTGGATTGCCCTTTATTCGGCAGTGTCGAACAGCACCTAAGCAATTGAGAGCGATTGCAGCTGCGGTAATGCAAGCGGAGCGTTATCAAAATCGTCCCATTTATTTCTCGGATGTCATTGTTCAAGCCGAAAGCCAATTTCAGACCTTCTCAGATTTAGCAGGCTCAACGGTTTGCTATAACGATCCTGGCTCGAATAGCGGTTATTACCTGCTTCGGTATCGCCTGCTGCAAGAACAATGCTCGACTCGCTTCTTTAAAACTGCAGTTCAATCCGGTTCTCATCAGCGATCGATTCGTTGGGTGATTGAGGGTAAAGCAACTTGTGCTGCGATCGACAGTACGGTTTTGGAACAAGAATTCCGCGTATTTCCGGAACTATCGCACCAGGTACGAACCATTGAATCGAGTGATCCCTGTCCGATGCCACCGATCGTTGTGTCAGCGCATCTCGATGATGATTTAATTAGAAAAATTCAAGCGGCATTGCTTCAACCTGACAAAGAACTAAAAGCTGCAATGGCAAAGATGAACGTGAAACGGTATGCAAGTGTTAACAATGAAGACTATGAAGCGATCGCTAAAATTTATGACGCTGTAACAAACTCTCGCTTCAGCCAGCTTTGACATGGGACATTGCCTGCCAGCGGGAATACCGTTTTTTGCCTTGCTCATTCTGCAAGACCGCATGGTGGTAAATTTGCTCAAATAATTTTCGCTGGGTATGGCTGCCGCCGATCCGATGCAATTTAGGCAAACGCGGGCGTATTTCTGCGATCGCCGTTGACCAATCTGATTGAGCATGGGCAATTAACCCTCTCGCGCTCGGAATCGTCATGTGAAGCCAAGCATATTGCGACTCTGCCGGAACTCGATGGGCATGAAGGGTTAAACTTTGCAGCAATTCATTGACCCAATCTGTGCATTCCGCACGAGCTAGGGCATAAACATAGTGCAGATCTTGGAACGGTAAAGCGTGCTCGTGTAAGCGTGGGTAAAGATATGGAGCTAACGTATTCCAACGTTGACCAACATTCACTCCCTGCAATTCCAACCGCAGTAATGTTGCGATCGCGCCGACTTGATCTTTAGAAGAGAAGGGGTTAGCACGTCCCCAAATGTGTTGATCATACAGTTCCAACACTTTTTCCACGTTCCCCAATGCTAGATAGTAGAGTGCGATGTGCCACCAATTATGGGTGTATAGCATTGAATTGCATTCCTCCCAAGTATCCGAATGGCTTTCCATCCAAATAATGCCTGCTTCTGGGCGATTCTGCTCTTCGAGAACATGACCAATCGCATGTTGCGCCCACGGATCAAACCGATTTAATGCGATCGCCTCTAGTCCAACGTTCATCGCCTGATTCAACTCGCCGCACTGCTCCAATCCAAACGCGATCATTCCATACAAATAGTGCAAGTGAGGATTGTCAACATTTGCAGGCAATACTTTCTCGGCGATCTTTAGCAATCGTTCGGCTTCTCCTCGATAGAAGTAGTGGTATTGTCCCTGCTGGACGGAAATCAAATCTCTTGGATATTTTTCTGCGATCGCTTCGTGTAGATTGATTGCCTCAGAAATTGCGCCTCGCGCCCAAGCTGAGATCGCGTTGATGTACCATTGCTCCCGTTCGGTTGCCAACCTTGCATAACGTTGAGCAGCTCTCAAGTGCAACATCGCAGTACGACGAGCGATCGCAGTTTCTTGAGATAGGTAATAGGCCGCCGCATAAGCTTGCGCGATCGCGCAAGTTGAATCTGCTGACAGTACCTGTAGGATAGCGTCTTCGGCTTGGTTACCATAATAAAAAGCTTGATCGATGAATCGATTCAGTGCGTCGATTACCCCGGGAGAACCGCTTCGCAACGCGCTGCGCAAATTTGTGCTGATGGCAAGCCCCTGAGAATCAGTCACCATAAGAAACCTCCTAAACAACGGTTAATCTACCGGAATACCGTATTAACTCCGCTGAGTATGTCACACCGCCATAAATATGGACAAGTAAAGTTGGTTACATAACCGCAAATTGTCAGGCTTGCAGTTCAGTAACTTGTGCGGCTTATCTTGAAAAAACTTTAGACAACTTGCAGCGATCGCACAAAAATCTTTAAAGAGGTCTTGCTTGCTAACACTTCTCCAACGGTTAGAGGAACGGAATCAATTAGAGGAGCAGAGTCTAGCTCGCTCCAATTGCCGCGTGGGGAAGAATAGAGCGCAGAGTCCGTATGAAAGATATCCAAGGAGCAGAATTGGAAGTGCGATTGGCTCTGCCAGGCTCTGAAGGATCGCACCCAAAGCAAGAAGGATCGCACCTAAAGCAATAGGAATAAAATCGCTCCAATCGGGAGTTAGGGCAAGCTGAGATATTCCTGTGGCACCACGCCGTTTTTAATATGGTATTATGGGATCCGCCACCCAAAAAAGCATCGAAAAGCTGGTATCTGAAATTGGTATTATCGCTTTTCAGCGCTGTCGAAAGTGGCATCCTGAATCTGAAATCTGCACCAGGATTACAGAGAAAGGGCATCGGGGCGTAGCGCAGCTTGGTAGCGCACTACTTTGGGGTAGTAGGGGTCGCAGGTTCAAATCCTGTCGCTCCGATAGTTGGAAACCCTCTCTATGAGAGGGTTTCCAAGTTTTAAAGGGGCATCTAACCACGACCACTATCGGTGCAAATCTGGAGCAATCTGGAGTGTTCTGGAACAATCTGTAGCAATTATTGGGGTGAAATTGGGGGACGATTAGGCTCGATTTCTCCCAACAGAGGTTAGATCCCAATGCCGAAGTCAGCGAAAGGAACGGTAACGGTACGAGTTGCAAAAGGACGTTTAACTCTGCGGTGGACGTGGAGCGAAGAGCTTGGAGGGAATAGAGAGCGATATGAAATGGCGATTGGGCTGCCTGACAATCCGACCAATCGAAAAGTGGCTGAACTCAAGGCAAAGCTGATCGAGCGAGATTTAGCCCATGACGGGTTTGATCCCACCTTGGAGAAATACCGTTCTAGCCTCCCAACCTCTCGTATTTCTATTGAGGAGCTGTTTAAGCGGTTTATTGAATATAAAAAACAATATGTATATGAAACCACTCTGATCAAATACAGAGGGTTATCAAATCATCTAGAAAAATTCTTCAAACAAAAAACTGCCGTCAGTCTTGGAGAGACTGAGGCAGTTGGGTTTAGAGATTGGCTGCTGAAATCAGAAAAGCTTCAGCCGATTACGGTGTTCGATAAGTTAACGCTGGTTTCTGCCTGCTGGGAGTGGGGCGTGAAGCGGAAGTTCGTGGCTTCCAATCCTTGGGGTGAAGTGGTTCGCACCTTCAAAGTGCCTCCCAAACAGAAGTCGAAACCGTTTTCTAAAGCAGAGGTCAGAGCGATTGTGCAAGGGTTTCGAGTTGACCCAGAGTATAGCTACTACGCTGATTTTGTGGAGTTCTTTCTGAGTATCGGCTGCCGGACTGGGGAAGCGGTTGCGTTGCAGTGGAAGCATCTCTCGGATGACTGCTCAGCGATTTGGATCGGGGAATCGGTGACAGTTGACGGCGATCGCAAGGCAACTAAAACGAATGAATCACGAGATTTCATCCTTCCCGAGCGAGTGCAGGAGCTGCTGAAGCGCCGTAAACCTCACAATGCTAAACCGGATGATGCTGTGTTTCCGTCTCGTCGGGGGAAAACCATTAATCCTCGCAACTTTGCTAAACGGGCGTGGAAAGAAGTATTAGGCAAGGCGGGGATTGATTATCGCCGTCCCTACAATTCCCGTCACACCATGGCGTCGCTATCGATTTTCGAGTATGGCGAGAATCCTGCCAAAATTGCCCGCATGTTGGGACATGACCCGCGAACGCTATTTAGAAACTATCTGGGTGAGGTGGGCGATCGATCTTCACTGCCAGATGTGTTGAGTGATTAGCTTGCCCTCCTCCGCTTGGGTTGATTCGATTTCAGGGTCGCTTGATATGCCTCGATCGCGGCTAGATGTCCATCAGGGTCATTGCGATGGGCAATCCAGTCTTCGAGCAGCTCTTTGTTGTAGAGAAATTGTCTGCCTACCCGTTGGTAGTGAATCCCCTCAATCCATCCAACCTCGCCGCTTAATCTCCAGCCCCCAGCCGTTTTCCAGTGGATATTGAGCAGCTTGGCTACTTCGTATTTGTTGATCCAAGTGTAATTCTGCGTTGCCATTAGTGTTCCGGTTGATTAAGATTTGGCTCGATTCTGCGGTAGTGGCCTGCTGTAGAGGTGAGGAAACCCTCGCCCTTTAGCTCTTTCAGAGCGTCTGACACCTCTTTCCACCGTAGGTTTGTTTCGCTTGCGATTTTGGCGGGATAGCCGCGATCGCGAGTTTCAAAATACTCCCGAACCTTGGCTTTTATCTTCCAGTCGCTAGGCAAAGATTGCTCTACTGACTCGCCGTTTTCGCCTGTAAACGGATTAACCTTCATGCTGCTACCTCCTTGCTCCTTTGATGTGTGGTCGAAATGTCCAGTTGATTCGCTCTCCTACTGGTCTAGCCGTCTTTGAAACTTGGTGAACATGGGTCGATTGGCATCCGGGACGCATGAAAATTAGCGACCCATGCTCTAGCTCGAAATGCCCTGTCTCGCCCCGACTTCCCTTGGGTTTAATGCTGAATCGGCGTGTGCCTCCAAGAGAGATACTTGCGATCGCAGGCTTCTCGCCCATCGTCCGTTCTTGATCGGCGTGCCATCCAATGGAGTCCTTGCCGTTGCGATAGCGGTTGCCGATGACGATGTGATAGCGATAGCCCGTGTGATTCTCAATCTTTCCTCTAAGCTGTTGCAAACAATCTGCCCAAGGCAGTGGCTGAAGCAAAACTGTTTTGCTGTAGAGGTAATCGCACCCCTCGTCGCCATAAATTGCTTCTAAGCGGGGTACGTCCATCCACTTGCCCAACATGCGGATCTGGTTCTGCTGCCAATGCAGTTGTTGGCTCTGCTCAAACAATCGATCCGCTTCTTGGCGTGAGAGGAAGTTGGGATAGAACTCGACAGGTAAGGTTAGCGTTCTCTCGTCAATTAGCTCTAACTGAGTGCCTTGAAGTGTCATGGTTTACCTCCCAAGCCTTCTATGACTGAGCCATATCGGCTGGCGTTCGGGCTGGATGCTAGCTTTGCAATAGTGCGATCTGCGTGGCGTTTGATTGCCTCATGCCACAAATCTAATCCCGAAGGGCTGGTAGGTTGTGGAGCCGGAACGAACTCAAGTTGCGCTGTTCCCAGCACCCAGGCTTGCCCTTCAAGTTCAATTTGAGCAATATCGGCGGTGATCATCGAGGAGACGATTCCAATCTGCCCGATCAAGGTTTGGGGCAGCTTCTCAACACGAGTAACTTTGACTGAATCCCCACGCTTGATGGAAGGAGCCGCCGGAACGGTTTGTTCGAGTGGCACCACGTAATCAAGCAATCCAATTTGTTCACCAGTCGTCATGGTCCAGCTCCACGATTTCACCACTGAATGCTTGGGCTAAGTTTTGAGCAGCCGCCAGCTCATTCTCTTGAGGCAGCTTCACTCCAAACCGCCACTGACCGAGAGATACGGCAAAGCCAATAGGAATGCGGACGACTTGAAGCCGATGCCCTTTGGGGCTGAGGTATTCAGCCACATCGGGTATCAGCTCAGGCTTGGCGGCTTGGCACTCGTTCAGAGGGAACGTAATGCCGCTGCCGCTTGCCCACGGATTGAGGAAATAAACGTCCTTGTCCCGAACCTTCTTAATGCCTTGAATCGTAAACAGTGTGCAGACTTCGCTGGACTGATGGAGCGCGATCGCGCTGGGCTTAACCCAATCTGGAAGGCTGTTCATGCTGCCACCTCCCCGTGCACATCGTTCTTACTATCTATATATATAGAATTCGTGTGCACGGCGGACTCACTTCGACTTAGCGCATCACGCTCGATCCACTTCGCGAAAACCTTCTCCCGCTCGTCTTTGGGCGCTTCGTAGCTGTAAACCCACTGGCGGTTTCCCTTGCCTCTGCCGCCTTCCTGTCGAACCCGGCTTAGGATCAGCCCTAGCTTGCCCACGAGCAGCTTTAAAGCCTTGATCGGGGTCATCTTGTCGCTGATCGTGGCGTTTAGGATTGGGTTGAGCTGCTTCCGGTTGGCGATCGCCGCCTGGGCTAATTCGATCAAATCCCGGTCTGTGTTGCGGTATCCTTTCGCGGCTCGCTTGGGGTGAAGTAGATCTAAAACCTTGAGATACTTGAGGCAAGCCACCTGCAAAATCAGCACGCTGCGGTTGAGCGTCGGCTTCCAAATCTGCCCACTTTGCAGCAGCCCTTCAAAAATATTGCGATCGCGGTCTACGAGGAAGGGCTCGCCGACGGTCGCGAAGTAGTGCAAGCGAATCTGGCTGAACCATTTATCCCGGTCGCGCTCAATTAGAGGTTTATTAATCGGAACCAGGTATTTCTTCTGCAACTCGTGCTTGCGTTCTTTAAACCAATCCTCAAGCGATTTCTCTTTCTTGCGGCTCAATTCCTCCGCCTTGCTGTCTGTGATGTCTGCTGCATTGACGATCGATTCATCCTCTAAATCCGTCTTCGCATCCCGCGCTTTCGTCAGTGCTTCATAGAGTTCCGCGTCATCGGGACACTCGTAACCCCATTCGATCGCGTGCCCTTCTCGCTCTAATCCCTTAAGAATGTTGGCTCTATAACAGCGACTATCGAAGTTGTGAATGACCGCAATCTTGCCCCACGTATTGAATGCGGTGTCGTTATGGGAAAACCCCTCGTCGGTGCTGAAACTTTCGGTTGTGGCGCGAATTCGTGCCACTGCCTGCTCGGTTAGCACCTCCTCATTGTGCAGCAGGGTATAGAGCGACGTTTCCCCGCGAGCAATCTTGCGGACGCCGTTCGATTTTGCCCAGACATGCCGATCCACGGGTTCCCTCACTCGGGACAGGGCTTGCCTTGCACAATCCGAGTCACCCACGCCCCAGAAGCAGCCCCACACGCTTTTGAAGTGCCCGCGCACGTCGATTGATACTCCGGTCCCAATCGTTGGGCTGGCGAGAACGATATCGTAGTCCGCAATAATCTTGTTGATGTCTGCGACGCAGCGATAGGCAGCGTGCTTAGGATCAGCCACCGTGTAGGCATCAATTCGCAGAATTTTCTTCTCTGGGAATTGCTCTTGCAAAATTGTTTCGAGGTTGGTCGTGCTCCAAGTGGAGGATGATTTTTGTGACTCGGTGAAAATGAACCCAGGACCAAGCTCTAGATTCTCAAACAAACTGTTGAGCCATGCCTTCGGCGTGGTTTGGTCGTACTCGTAGACCGTCCACGCTTGTTCACCTTCAGGCTTCCAGTGATTCTCCACAATCCACGGCGCGATCGAAGTTTCAGCCATGCCGCGAATAAAGTTGATGCTCAAATCGCACAAATCAGCATCCAAGCAAATGATTTTGCCGTGGTCGGATTCGAGGATATTTTTGAGCAGCTTCTGAAATTCTTTCAGAATGGGCGTGCGGTAGCGACTCACCTCAGTCGAGGCAAACAGCAGATGCTTGATGAATTGCTCCACCTCATCTAGGACCAGAATCACATTGCCGTCGCTATACCAGTTGTCCGCGTCAAACCTCATCCCTGAATTGGGGTGCATCGAATCCACGCACATCCCACACCCAAACAGCCGCCCTTCTTGCATATCTCGCGCTTCAGAGGCAAAGGGCAGCGCGAGCTTTTCGGGATGACAAGTGGCTTGCCCAAGCTGCACACGGTGGGTGAGAACCAAGATGGGAACCGGAACATCCCGGTCCTGTGCCTTGGCTTGAACTTTCTTGAGCAGCGTTGATTTACCCGTATTTTTGGGTGATCTCACGAACATAAGCTTCTCGCCGTCAGGGATATCAATATCGCTGACATAGCGCTGATCCAGTGGCATCGCGACCGGAAAGCTGAGTCCAGAATAGTGGCGGATTCGATCCTCTTCTAGGGTGCGAGCACTGGCAAACACCGACTCTAATGCCTCTGCTCCCTGCGCTACGACAAAATCATCGACGCCCTTTTGGGGACCGGGAAGACGGCAGATTTTTGGCTCACACCGATAGTTCTGAATCAGATGCCAGTAGATTTTGTCAATCTGCTTATTGACGTTGCGGCGAGTTTTGAGCTTTTTGTCATAGTCAAAACAGATCAGCCATGCTCGCCCTTCAGTCGCAAAGGGTTGGAAGCAAGGACGCAGAAGCGGTTTGAGCAGCCGTACCTTGCGCTCGTCGTTCTCTTGGACTACCGTACCGACACCACTACACCCGATCGCGGCATAGCCTTGGGTCAGCAAACATCCGGCTTTCTTGGCTCCTTCGGTGAGCGTAATTGGAACATTCTTGACTCTGACCCACTCCCAAAAGCCGATGGCTTCACCGCGCTCTGACATGGGAATATTGGTCGGCATGGCGATGCGGTAACGCTCTGCAACTTTAAGCCAAATCTGGAGCGGCACTCGTAGATAATGCGCTCCTAATGGCACTCGCTTCGGAGCATCGTACTTAACGAACTCTCCCGGTTTTTCGTCACTAGGTCGGGGGAAGTCTCCTTTGAACTGTCCCCACGTCATCGGCTCCCAGTTCTTGAGCGGGTCTAGTCCGCTACACCACCAGCCGCCTTTTGTCAGAGGCTCATACTTCCTAAAATCGCGGGCTGTTTCTGCGGTGACATACTGGCTGGCATGTCCGCCCCGCTTTTCCATCGAGTCACCCAGCAGAAGCTCGTAAACGGTTTCACCGACAAAGCTTTCAACGTTAAGCGCCACGATTTCCGCGTCTACTCCACTGCCAACGACCCATTCATCTCTGTGCGTGATTTCGATGTGGTCCGTGTTGCATCCAGTGTTGTATCGTGAATTCTGTTGTTGTTTTAGGGGGGCAGGTAAATTCATTTGTTGCCCCCACTTTTCTTGCTCAAACTCACGTTCTGACACTCCTTACACCACTCTTGAAGTCGCGGCGACTCTTGCAGGTAAAACAAAATCGATGCTCCTTTGAATTCCCTCTTGCAGCGCGAACAACGGCGCTTGTGAGGACTGACGCAGCACTGAGGGGATTGCAGCGTTAAGCTCATGCCGTCTCCTCCTGAAATTGGTTTGCTTCCTGCTTTGCGAGGAAATACTCTTTGGTCTCCCTTGGAAAATCGCCGAAATAGTATTCAGGGTTGCCCGCATACGGACGACACCTCCACCCCTGCTGCCGAGCCAGCTTCTTGATTTCTGCTACCGTTTGGGGCATTCCTGGAAGTTTTGTTAGTTCTGTTGCTGCGAAGAAGTGTTTGCCAGTCCAGTCGCCGATCGTGGTTTGTCGTGGGTTTCGAGTGCTCATGCCGACACCTCCACTGGCTCAGAAAACTGCACCTCTTGTTCCACTCTCTGTTGAATGTTTGGAGGCATCCAACCGCAGCTGCGACAGGCGTAAACCTCTAGAGTCCCTAACCACCCGGCGTGCTGCATTGCCCACATTTCGCCGCAGGCTGGGCACTGCGATCGTTTTGCAAGTCTCATACAACACCTCTTTCCCGTCGTCTAAACGGGATAACGTTTCGGCTCGTCTGAAGCTGTGCCCTAAGTTGGCGAACTTCGAGAATCGCGCCTGCGTTACGCGGCTGTGGGGTAAACGATGGAAGAACAATCATGCCGCTATTCCCTCCATTAGTTCGGATTCGGGAAGCCAACCATTCGGTTCTAGATTGGTTTCGTAGTGCCGCTCGCTTTGGATGAGCCGCGACCTGAGCACCATCACCCGATCGCCTGCACTCGTCGCAACCCACTGCCCCCGCTGGAACTTTTGCAGTTCCTTTTCCGGTTGGAGGCATTGAATTTCGTAGAATTCCGCGTCGGGGAAGGCGTCGCGAAACTGGTCGATCGCGTCATCGGGTGAGACGGCAGCGCAAACGAGTTCTGATTTGTTGGAGCCTTTGACCTCGTAGGGAAGCAGGTCAGTCCAGTTCTTTTTGGGAAAGTCAGGTTCGAGAGATTTCATAAGGGTTGCTGCTACGGGATAGATGGGCACATCGGATTGATGAAAAGGGAAACTTGTATGAAGGGAGTGTGAAGCCTGAGACTGGCTCAGTGGGCGGATTGCAGTTGATGTCTGCAAAACCTCTACGGAACTCCGTAATGTCACGAATTGCTTTTCGGTCTTTTTCTGCATCACGGAAGCATCTTGGGGGCAAAGCTGATATACTGGTCAAATACAAAAGCCTTTTGCTGCCTCAATTTGAGACAGCTTTGTGAAGAATATTCAGACCTGTGTCGTTAGCCATAGAAAAGCCGTTGCTTTACCAAAGCCTTCGCTTTTAGTTCTTGAATATTTGGCTTTTTGAAATTGCTTAGTTGGTCGCTAATCAATTTCGGTTTTGGAAATTAATGCATTTGAAATTTTGAGAGGTCGTCTAGTTGTCAGCTAGGCGACTTCTTTAGTTTTTGAGTCATTAGCGGACAGTTCGCAGAGTGTTAGAGGCTAGAAGCCTTCGCTTGCTCAGGTTTCGTCGAGTCGAGTTCCCGTAGAACTGCGTCCATCAGTACATCGTGCATTTTGATGCCTTTGCTTGCTGTAGCTGCCTTGAATCGGCGGTGCATTTCAGGAGTCAGAACAACTGCTACTTTGGTCTTGCTCATAATGCCTGTCATTTATTGTTTATCGATTTCAATAATCAATAATACTCAATTGCTTAAAAAAGAAACGATTGATCAACAGAAATTTATGATCTCTTTTGATAATCCTTCAATCGCCATGAATGCCCAACTTCAATTTCACCCGAACTGGAATGCGCCGACTCGGCGATTTAATTCGAGACGCAATGGATGATGAGGGGCTTGGGTATCAAGATCTAATCGAGAAATTAAGGCAGGGAGGATACGACACGAACACCTCTCGAATTCAGCGACTTCGAGATGGAGTCAACAGAGAGCCGCCTTCTGGTTTAATGTGGGCGATCGCTCGACTAGGGTTCGTGAAGAAGCCGGACGGACAGCCCTATACTTTAGAGGAATTATTTTTAGTGGGCTGTGAGAGTCTCGATCCTCGAAGCACTATGCATGAAGACGAATTATTGCTAGACACGCCTTATCCAGAGGCAGTTGCCTTTCTCAGAGAAAGAACGCAAGGTAAAGACGTTGCGACACTAGCGCGAAGTTGCAACATCTCGATCAACCGAATGAGGCGAATCTTGCGTGGAGAGCTGCCGACGTGGGTTGAGTTGCTTAAGTTAGGGGCTTATCTCTTCCCTAGCAAAAACCCAGAACCGCTCGCAAGGTTGTACGGCGTCAATGTTGACGCTCCTATTCTTAACCGAGGGTAGCCTGTTAGCTCGCCCACTGGACCGTAGCAAGTTGAGTTGGAATCACTGCCTCTAGGTATCCTTGATTCAGAATTTTGATGTAGGCAAGCTCAAGATTGAGCGCAACAATCGCAATCGATTGCGATTGAAGCAGGACTGATTCGAGAATTTCGCTAGAGGGACAGTTTATTGTCAATTCACTCCCGTCCTGATGTAGCTGGCATTTAAGTAGGATGTCGTGCAGCTTGTAATCAAAGGCGAGCCAGCGTGCGATCGCGGCTGTAGCTGTAATACGGTCTGTCATTGAGGGGGCAAGCGGGTGACGATTTTCTTTGTTCACTGTAGTACGAACCAACTATGAAGAAAATGTAATGTGTGCAAACCTTTGGTTTCTTACAGATCTAGCCTGTAGCTTTGACGAATCTTGATAAAGGAATCGCTCATTAGGGTGTTGTAACCCAAAGTAGGGGTGGGTGCTAGGAAACGCAGGTTCGCGACTCACTTCCTATTTCTGGGCTGGGCACGACGAATTCGGATAGGGCACTCTAAGCGCGTCCTGTTGCCCCACACACCCAATGAATTTCAAACTCTTCTGGTTCGCCCTGATTGGGACGATCGTTCTATCGACTCCGGCTTCTGCTTATGTCTCCCCACCACCGGATTTGACCCGTGAGATGGCGTTTATCTTAGAGCTAAAACAAATCAAAGCGACACCGCAAACTCAAGCGGTGCTGAAATTGGCAAATGCCAAGCCAGATACACTAATCGACCAAGCCAAGAAGTTCTGTGCAACACCGCCGCCACGTGTGCCGACAGACGCGCTTGATCTACTGGCAATCAAACATTTCTGTCCAGTGTTTCCCCACAAAAAAGCGACCCGATAACGCACGGATCGCCTTGGATAGATATTGCAACGGAAACTTACTTGGCTGTGGTTTTAGCAGCGGACCTTCGTGCTGCTGGCTTCTTCTGTGCTGCTGTTCGAGGTTTAGCAGCCGGTGCTTGGGCTTTCGCTACGACTCGGTTTTGAGCCGCCACTGACTTGAGCCGTTCTTTTGCCTCGTCCTTCAGTCGGTCGATCGCTTGATACGCTGCGTCTAGTTCATAGAGGTCTTCCCCGTTGCGTCGAAACGCTCTTGGGTTAATCGCTCTAATTTCATCCGCGATTGCAGTTGGGTCAAACCCAGTTTGGTGAGCAAAATCGCTCAATTCAGCGATCGTGTAAAGGTCGGTAGCTGCAATGGTGGGAGTAGGGTCAGTTGAAACGGTTTCGATGGGAGAGACAGGAGCGTTATCGACAGCAGATTGACCGAGTGTGGCGGTTGTCATATCAGTTTCAGCATCAGCGTTGCCTATCAATATATCCCGCGTAGCAAATTCGTCCACAGTTTCCCCGTAGCAGAGCAGGGCAACGGTCTCGACGCCACAAGTAAGCCATGCCATATACTTGACCAGCTTCAGGTGCGTCAAAACCCAATCCACAACGCTGGGGTTGCGGGCGAAGAGGTTGAGTTTGCGATTGGCTCTGCCAAGCTCCGAAGGATCGTGGATGATAACGATTGCTTGGTCGATCGACAGGGAAGGAATCGAGTCGAGGAAGCGGCGAGCTTGCATGGCTTCCACGAGGGTCTGTTGCTGTGGGGTGAACATGGCGATTTTGGG
Organism: Myxacorys californica WJT36-NPBG1; assembly: GCA_019359315.1. GTDB lineage: Bacteria > Cyanobacteriota > Cyanobacteriia > Leptolyngbyales > Leptolyngbyaceae > Myxacorys > Myxacorys californica. Next base: position 3,896 of record JAHHHO010000084.1, on the reverse strand, counting down.
GAGGAACTTGCGCTCAGGATTCCCAAAGATACGCGGCTTTGACGGAGTGCGTACCCGCAGAACTACTCGCCCTGCTGCCTGCTGAGGATTTCCCAGATGCGCCGATTCTCGGTCTGGAGTCCCCTGACTTCTGACTGCATTTCGTCAATGCGGGTCAGGACTTCATTAAATCGCTGATCGGTGTGTTCCATGTGTTGCTGTTGGGCTTGAGCCAGTCGATCGACTGCCTGCATGGTAGTTTGCAGGTAGCGCCCATTTTCAAACGTGATATCAATTAGCCGATTGAGCGAGGTTTTAACATCAAGCATGTCAACTTCAAGGCGTTCAATTCGTTCATTTTGCGGATCAGGTTGGGTCATAATGGTTCCTGAGATGAAAGCTTGTATGCACTTAATTATCTGCGATTGCATTTGGAAGAAGTGCGATCGCTTTTTAGTGTTGAAAATGGACATAGGGGAGGTGCTTATACGCTACGGTCTAGCCTTCACGCTGGCTCTGGTATGCCACAACCCCGGTTTTCCGCCTCCTATTCAATTACAAACAGACTTTTTCGGCTGCTCGCGGACTGGTTCTAACTACTGTCGTTGTAAATCATGATTTTGCGGTTATGGTATGGACGGCGAATCGCCTCTGACCAGAAACTTAGGCGGTTCGTCACCCGATTGGGTGAGGGTGAAAATTTGTCGTGTCCGGGAACGCTGAGAGCATCATGTTTCTGGTCAAAATAAATGAAATCTTCACCACCTGGGCAGGCCGTGAATCCTGCTGTTGTCGAACTGCAATCCCTTCGTCTGGAAATGAGACAGACCAAAGAGGAATTGGCAGGATTACGCGCCGATTTTCGCAAGCTGAATATTATCGATCAGGTTGCTAAAGGCGTTCTCCTGGCTGGGTTTGCTCTTTGGATTGGAGTGCTTGTGCTAAGCACGATCGCTCAAATCTTGTTTGGTCGATAGGGGAATAGGTCATGAGAAAGTTAAGTTTTATTCCTGTTATTGCGGTTAGCTTGCTAATGCTGTCAGGCTGTCAAAACACGAAAACTCCAGAAGGGGTCTTCAATGCTTATTTAGAAACACTAAAAAGCGGGAAAGTAGAAAAACAGAAAGATCTGACCTGCCGCCTGCAAGCGCTGGAAGTAAAGAATCCGTTGCTAGAAGTGCAGAAGTGGGAGATCACTGGGCAGGAGACAAAAGCCAATGAGGAGGATTCCGAATCTAAGTACCATTTACTCGCTGTTCGCATTTCGGAAAAGAGCTTGGGCGGAATGGTGGTTGATCGGACGTGGAAGTTTAAGGTCTGGAAATCTGATGAGCTGTTTGAGTCGCATAAGCGTCTGTTCGACAAGCTCAATCGCGGATCGGCTCAAGCGATTGAATCGGTAAGACAGCTTCAGAAAATGGCGGGAGAGACTCCAATGGAGGCCGCAAAACCTGTTGTGACAGACCGCAAAGAGTACTCTTCCAACTCTTACTGTGTCTCGAATTATGAGCCTAAAGAGCAATGAGAAGACTCGCGGCGATCCTCGCTATTGGGCATTTTGTTTTGGAGCGACGATCTTGCTCTGTATTGTTTGCGAGACGATCGCGCGTTTAAGTAGATAGCCATAAATAATTTCACACAGTAGATATCGCTTCTCTATGTACGAGGGCGATTTTTTGTTTTTAAACGAAAGAATTCAGCTCAACTTGAGATGCTGTTGAGCGAGAAATTTAATGATTGATCCGTGAGGCGAGACCTATTTGAGAGTTACTCGGCTCGTGGATCAGCTTGCGATAACTCCTCTAGCGAGACGGACGGTAGAGCAAGAAGATTGAACGACTCAATCAGGGCTATCATCACCCGTCTCCTGCACAGCCTCAACGTAATCAATTAACTGTTCAGGAGAGCATTCCAAGGTTTTGCAAAGCCTTGCTACTCTCTCAAACCACACCAAGGCATTTCTACCTTTCTCCCAATTGGAAATAGTGGACTCCGTAACCCCTACAGCTTGCGCTAACTCAAGCTGGGTTAAGTCCGCTTTCCTCCGTAACTCTGCAACTTTAGACACTGGAATCTTCCCCATAAGGAATTCATACCAACATCTTAGCCTTAAAGTCTTTAGAGTCAAGTATTTAGATAAAACTCTTGACACCCTTAAAACTTTAAGGGTAAGTTAGACACAAGAGAGGAGAGCGCAACCAACCAAAGTCTCGCTCCCCCTCCGCAAACCCTACAAAAGGTTCTACAGCAATTATGTCACGTAAATCTCTCGAATATTGGGCAGCACCAGCCTCCACTGAATCCGACACAGAGCTAGACAGAATCTACTCCTTGGGCGAAATCCACGCTAGAGCTGGACGGAAGCCCAACCTCAAAGGCATTCCCCAGCATCAACGCTGCTACTACATGGCAGCCTACAACAAATTCAAGAACACCAAATAGAGAGGCCGCCCGGATGTACTCAGAGTTCCGGGCGGAACTCTCCGCCCTCGACTATCGCGCCGTTCACTCATCTCCCTTACTCGTTCGCGCCCTTGCTGAGCTTCAGTACTGGGAAGAAGCCAAAGAACGCTTCAAAGTCGGCACGATCGTTCTCGCTCACGACGGCTGCCAATGGATCATCAAGGTCTCTGCTGACTTGGTTCAAAAAATTCTGCCGTTCTAAAAATCAAACGGGTAGCTGCACTTGGCTCAACCCTGACAGCTACCCACTCACCCCTAAATCACTTATTAATTCGGGACTTAAATTATGCTACCCTTCCTCGTCACTGCTGCCGCTGCTCTTTCAGTTGCTGTTGCTCCATCCGCATCTGCGGCAGAGCCTCTATGGATCAATGCTGGTGAGTCTGCTGGAGTAACCGGGACCGTTCAAATTTCGCTCGACTCTACTTCTGTTCGTGCCGCCTCTCCGGGTGTCATCGAGGCATTTGTAAAGGTGGTTCAGCCTAAAACAGAAGAGATCCGCAAGGTGTCCATTGCTTGCGGGACTGGAAAGATTTCATGGGGTCAAGGATTTAACGATCCTCGCTCCTACCCCATCAGGAGAGTAATAGAGCTTTCCTGCGTTCCTGGCATGAGCAAATAAGCCCGTCAGTTCGTGTGTTCCCTAAATTCACCCTACTTCTGGAGCCAACTTATGGAAGAAATCTCACGTCTCCTCATCCTCAAGATTGAGCAGGTCCGCGATTCTGAGGGTAATCCTTGCACGAGATCAGAGGCTGATGCGATCCTTCGGAGCTTGGCAAAGCCAATCGCTGCCGAAATGGTCAGAACTCTCGTTCTGAATCATCCACTGCTAGAAGAAAACGCCCAAGACCTGCTTGATGAGAAAGGATTTGTAGAGGTTGCCGCATGACCACACTTCAAGACCAATTCAACAAACTCCAAACTCTGGAGCAGCAACGCCAAGAGCTACTGCGAACCATAAGCGACCTTGAGCAACAGCAGGAAGAATTAGCCCGCTTAATCCTTCACTCTCCAAACCTACCCCAAGAAGCTTACGTTCCAATCGACTCCAAAACGATCGCTTGGATCGAGCATTCAGACCACTGGAACGATCAAAGTTTGCGAAGCGCAATTCAGTTTCACGAACTCACTCACCTCGATTTTGAGCCAGACGATGACGATCGCACTACTCTGTAACGTGCTAGAAGCAAAGCTAGAGAATTAGACAATTTGCGATCAACAACTCAAAATTCTGCTCTATGCAATGAGGGTTGCACAAGATTTTGAGTGCGGTCGTTGACTCTATCTGCATAAAGGTCAGAAGTCCACCGTGTGAGCCATTGGGTAGCAGCATAAAGCGGGACAGGATTCCGTCTAAGCGAGACTCATTTCTCTGCCATCTGGAACCTTTTTCCAGTAGCTGTCCTGCCTTAAGTCAATATCCGGTCATTAACGACATTTAGTACCAAAAG
>JAHHHO010000083.1 GCA_019359315.1 Myxacorys californica WJT36-NPBG1 | reverse complement strand
ATTCGGCTAGACGCTCAAGCTTTCCGTAAGCCCCGTCGGGCAAGGTTACATGCAGTCGTTTGCTCACGGCTTCGCTGTGTGTGTTGTCACATTCATGATACATAATGTGGCTTAAAATCCTTTATTTGTAGCTGTTTAAGGTCTAGGTGATCCAATTTTGACACAAATAGCTACAAGCAGCTACAAATTGTGCTATAACTTACCTAAGAACGCCAGCAACCGCTTCGACATGACAATCGCTGGCAGCGCAAAAGGAGAAATATTCAAAAATGACATACGCGATCGACCTTGAAAGACAGCCTCTAGCAAGCTCTGGCGGCGACTGCCTAACGCTGGTTTGTGGGTTGGACATTGGCAACGGTGGCGTCAAAATCGCTTCAAACGGGCATGAAATCTACATTCCTAGCTACGTTTTTGACCTTCAAAAGTCGCCTGCCGACATTCCATCTCGTGGCTTTGTTCGGTACATAAGCGGCGATCGCTACGCTCTAACAGGTAACGAATGGCTCGGAGGCTTGAGCGCTGTTGAACACTCTCCACTAGGTGCAAAACGTGTTACTGATTCGGCAGACGGGAAAACTCAGTTTGCCTTGCCTCTTCTCCTGGCAGCGTTAACCGGGTTAACCGAGTACAAAGAAATCAACCTCTCTTTGGTCTGCAGCATCCACGATGCAGAAACTCTCGGAGACGACTTAAAAAAATCATTGCAAGGAACACACATCGCTCAACTAGGACTGAATGCAAGTTCTACGATCGTTCGCGTTCAAGTGCTCAAAGTGCTTCCAGAAGGCAGCGCGGCTCTGGTCGCAAATCGCTCAAATATTGTGATCGACGGGACAACAATTGTTCTTGATGTTGGCAACGGGACGACGATCGGCAGTGTCTACGGCGCTGGCGGTAAGCGCATCGACAGTAAGACTCTCCCGATGGGTGTTGAGAACTTAATCGATAGGATTTGCCGCAACACTGAAATGAGGCGATTCCTGACTGGTAGAGAAGGCGATCGCCATTTAGTTAGACGTGGCATTGAGAACCGATCGTTCAACTACGGCACAACCGCATTTAATTTTGAGGGCATCTACCGAACCGAGATTAGAGCCTGGATTGGCGAAGCACTCGCGCCTGTGACAAGTTTCCTCGGTCAGTGGACTGCTGGCGCTGATTCCCGACTAGCGATCGGGGGAGGATGCAAACTTCCAATGCTCGATCAGGCATTGACGCAGAAAGGCTACAGTATCGCTCTTGATCCGGTTTGGAGTAATGCTCGTGGGCTTCAGAAGATCGCTCAGAAGTTAAGTTCGGAGGCTGCTTAGAAATGTTTCAAACGAATCGGGTGAGCATCAAAAACGACCTAATGAAATACGTTGAAGCGGTCGCCACAGACTTGGAGTTGACCGAGTTGACTGACGTTATTGCAGTCATTCTTCTGGACCACAAAAGAGGTTTTTGCCAGCCCATTTGCAAGGCTGAAGCCCTTTCTAAGTCAGCACCAGGACAAAGCACAACAAGCGCCTTGAATGACCCCACAGAAGGTTTAGGCGACTTGTTCTGACCATCAGAAAAAAGGCTAAATGGCACTTCTGCCTAAATCAAAATTGTCACCACAGTGGAGAAAAGAACGATGATTTCAGACGAAATTTCCAACGCCAGCGCCCGTATCTTTCAGCTTCTCTGCGATCGTCCTGAAGCTTACAAACCATTTGAGAGAGACATCGATCGATTGCTCCAACACATGGCGCAGGTTCAAGAAAAACTTGATTCAGATTCACCAGGACAAGCAGAGCAACGCTAATCCATCTAAAAGGGTGCTCAATCCTGGCAGACCACAGCACCCTTCACCTCTTAACGACCGAAACACAATCATTTTGAGGATTTCTAATTATGTCGCAGCTTGACACAAGCCTTAGCTATCACTTCACGCGAGGAACTCCGATCGCCCTTGCTGACCAGTTTGGAGACGGTTTGGAGCATCTATCGGCATCCGACAAGACTCATATCCTCTTGCTGTTTGCCAACTGGCAGCACTTAGACACCATCGATCGCGAGTCAGGCGGAGAGGGTTGGACGTTGGAACAGGCGCTAAATCGGCATTACAGCGAACCTAAAAGCCCGAACGTCATTACTTTTCTAGACCACTTTGCCGACGAAGATCCTGACGAAGGAACGTCGATGAGGCTGATCCAACTTCTAGCACTTCAACTTGAGCGAGGAATTTACGCGCGATGAGCAACTACCACAAAGATGACGACTCATCGATCGGTGGAGTAATGGCAACAATTCTCGTGGTGATTGCTTTCACTGCTGGTTACTGGATTCGCGATCGCGGCATCATTTTTCAGATTCAGGTTCCAACCGAGGTGAGGCGATGAATCCTAAGCTTCGACCATACATGGGACTGGTTGCCGCAACTCTGTCTTTCGTTCCGATCGTGACCTCTCTCTACCAAGGCGGTGAAACGATGCAGGCTCAAAAAGCAGTGATTCAGAACATTGAAGATGCCAGCACAAAGGACATTGAAATCTCAATGCGACGCGCCAAAACCTGCATTGTTCTGAGCCTTAAAACCCCAATGGTGGACGGAGCACCCGTCTATTACGACGAAGAAAACATGAGGGAGAAAGGGCGCACGCTTCCCGTTGGGACGGCACTTTGCGATGTGAATGGCTTTACCGCTATCAACTCTGATTCAGGCATTACCGACATTCGCAAAGTGCCTGCTGAACAGCTTCGAGATTACTTATTCAACGTCCGCAAACTACAACTACCAGGTCAAACCAAATGAAACCCAACACTTCCAGATCAACGCCTGCTACTCGTACCGGAAATAAGGAGTTTGACTCTAACCGCCCTCAGTTCAAAGAGTTCGAGAACAAAGAAAAAGCCGTACACGGTTCACCCCTTGCTTACGTCGGGGATTTGGTTGCAGGCATCAAGCGCATGGCGCTCGACAAGAATACCTGGATGTTTCTAGGGTATGCAGGAGCAGGACTGGCTCTAACGGTTTCAGTCGCGGGCTACAGTCGAGTGCTGAATCCGATTTTTGTCCCCCTGCTTGGTGGTATCGGATGGCTGCCCGCGATCGCGTTCTCTGCTCTGATTGCGTCAGCAGTTCAATACCTTCAAATTGCTCCCAGGATGCCGAAATATGCGCCTGATGTGGCTGATGAGCTTTCCTTCAAGTTAGGACTGCAACGGTTCGTAGACCCGAAAGAACACAAAGACCAGCCTTCAATGCTGCAACGGACCAAGCATTGGGCAAGAACGGCGCACGATCGCGGGCACAAACGCTCTGAACTGTTGTCCTACTTGCTCTATGCCGTGGAATTTGTCGGGGCATTCCTGGCATTCCCGATCTTCACAGTGACCGGAACACTCAGCATTGGCGCTTGCATCATGGCCGCAATCGCCGTGTTTGGGTTTGAAGCCTCCCTAGCGTTAGGCAATTGGGCAGAACAGACGCGATTGACCGGACGGGAATCGCAGAAATATCGCCTGCAACGCCGCCGCCTGAGACAAGAGGCTGACAGCGATATGTAGTGAAAGCGAAGCTCCCAAACGGTTACGCGCCTGGGAGCTTCTCAGTAGTTCATTAGTGTTGAACGGCATGAGCAATCTATCAAAATATGGTCGCAGCGCGATTGATAAGACCTTTCCCGACAAAGAAGAAACCGTATTCGGGCACATGGTCTTAGAGCTTGGCATGTCACCTGTAGAAGCATCTCAGGCATTGCGTCCGTGGGTGAAAGACTATTCTCATGCGACTGACAGAGCAAAGACGTGGGGATATGGATTGGGCGTTCTAGGCATCGCGGGTGGGGTTGTGCTGGCGGCAACGGTAGGGATCGGCATCCCTGCAATCGCGCCTCTCGCGGTCGGAATCTACAACGTGGTTTCAGCGCGGGGGAGTGCAGAAGAACACAGCACTCGTGAAGCTGAGTTCCTCATCTTGAAGGAGTGCCCTGAGTTGCTGAAACTGCTTTACGCACTTGGTAAGCGGGGAATGCCCAAAGAGGTAATCGTCGAGTGCTATGACTCGCTTGTATTTAGCTTCATGGGTCAATTCTCGCTGCATTCCCAAAATGGGCAGCTATCCGGTTTCGACGTATCCAAGCAAGATATCGTCCAACTGTTTGAGGAACTGATTCGCGAAAAGATGTCAATGGAAACAGGCGCAAAGGAGATTCTGACTGATTTTGAATCAATGAACTTTGACACGCTCTACCAGTCGGAACCATCGCAAGTGCAAAGGCAGTTACCCGTTGGTGAGAACACCCGATTAAATGCAGTAGAGGTACAGCCTGCACGACCGAGCGCTAGAACTGTTCATAGCGTCCCGCAATCGGAAGTAATAGATATTGCCGAATCCTTAGCGGTCAACCTCCAAAGTACTCTGATCGTTGGTCAACCTGGAAGCGGTAAAGGGGTCACGATCGCAATGGCAACGAGAGCAGTGAAGCGATTACATCCTGACATCGAAATTTGGGCGATTGACCCTAAAGCTGATCCGTCTGAAGCTTGGTACTGGCAAGCGGTCGATCACTACTTGCCAGTAAAAATCGAGCCATTCACGTCTGACGCTTCAATGAAAAAGATTAAAGAAGCGATCGACGAGTTTATCTCTAAGTTTCAATTCTCAAACTCACCAAAGCTCCTGATCTTTGACGAGGCTCTAGCGGTCAAGGAGAAAACCGGATCATGGTTCACGGGGCTAATGTCTGGATTCAATGCGCTTTGCTCAATGGGGCGATCTCGGCGGCAGTACGGGTGGCTAGTAAGTCAGTCTCCGAACACTGGTGACTTTGGAATTTCCGGGGGAGTTAGAAACGTCTATCGTCGCATCCTGTTACTGAGTGCTGACAACTTAGGTCTGTTAGATAACGGCTCAACTTTTTTCAGCGGTAAGCCATCTCCTGAGGTCTTGCAGCTAACTAAGCGAGCATTCTTCGACTCAACCATCAACGGATGGGGCGCGGTTCCTTTCTACTCAGTTCCGACAGCTCTGATCGCTCCTGTACCTCATCCTCAACCGGAGCCGAAGCCGTCAGGTGAATCACGGCGGGAACGGTTAGAGGCGCTGATGAATGAAGATGCAGCATCACCGGTCGAAAAGTTCTACCACTCTGGCGCTGATGATTCGGAACGATCGCTAGGCAGTGAAACTGACAGTGATGAGTTTGCAATCCGCTCGGAAGTTAAACGATTTTTGCTGGCTAATCCTGACGGTTCAAAACCTCGCGACTTGGCGAATAAAGCACGCTCGCCCGTGCGTAAGATGCTCGTCGATGATATTAAGCTAGTTCTCGACTTAATGACGCTTGAAGGCGAAATCTATGAGGTAGATGGAGTCTTCTTTTGTAATAGCAATTAACCCTTGTAGCACTGTAGCACTGTAGCAAAATCGGCTTGTATCAGGGCTGTAGCAACGGTGATACAAATGCTACAGCCATTTGCTACAGTGCTACAGCTAGAATGCTACAGAAAAAATGCTACAGCGCTGCACTCTACGATCGCGCTTTAAAGATATTAGGAGATTCAACCATGAATCACATTGAAATTCCAAACAACTTACTGCTTATTGCTGCCAAAGCAGGGGAAATTCCAACAGGTGTAACGAAAACGTTCTGTCGATCACTAACTGACAACAGACGTAATGGAGATAAGCAGCTTGACCTCAAAAACTCGCATTGAAAAAACTTTTGTTACCGTTGCTGTAACTGTTGGACTTGTCTTAGGTGGGTTAGGATCTTGTGCCATTCTTTCGCACTACGCCGGACGTGTTGATGTGATGTTTGGCGTTGATGGTGGTCGATTAGTTATCGATGGTCGTCCTTCTAGGAATCAACATAATTAGAGATTGTGAGAATGTAGCCTTCCCTCCGCCTGGTGGTATCCACCAGGCTTTTTTATGATTTAGCCCAGCCCATGCCGACTAAAACTATTAGGTGGCAATGAGCAAGAAATAAGCAAGGTTTAAAGATTCCCTAAAAAAACTTTGGATTAGGTGTCACATTCCCGATCGCTCTTGCACTATTAGGTGGAAGCAGGTTGGAAGCGAAAAGCTCAAGATAACAACGCCGTTATCTTCCAACCTACTTTCCAAGCAGTTCAAACTACATACAAGAGGACATTCCCTATGGCAATAGAACCGACTAATTTTTACTACTGGGCGCCGTTTTACTTGGCCTAGTTACTATTTCTCACAGTTTTTTGAAATGACGGAAGCATCTGGGTAACTAAATGACAGGCAATCGCTATTGGTAAAGGAGGTTTGGTAAATGTCTGAGTAAGGAGTCTCTCTAATGCAGGATAGTTTTACTGTTAGTGCTATCGATATCGATGATGCCAAGCATCGATTTGATCAATTCTATACCGATGGACTTTCGACTGAAGGGTCTCAAGGCTATCGCAACCTCTTAGGCTTTGTTAAATCAAAGCTAAAGCAGTTCAATCTAGACTATGATCCAACCGCTATTTTAAGTGAAGCTTATGAACGTGGATGGAGGCTGTTCAACTCAGGAGAATCTGTAGAAAAGCCCATTGCTTGGCTACGGGCAACGAGCTTCAACATCATTCGGGAAAAAAGTCGCAAGCATCAGAGAGAGCAGCCATGTGAGTTCGAGTTTATCGAGCGCCATTTGGGTGACAGCTATGACGATTTTGCGTTAAAGGAGAATACGGATGAGAAATATGCACGTATAGCAATCGCTTTTCGTCAATTAGACTCAAGTGATCAAAAAATTCTAACGCTACGAATTCTCCAAGATTTAACTTGGAAAGAAGTAGTACAAGATTTTGAGGCTGAGGGAGAAAATCTTTCTGAAACCACAGCGCGACAACGTGGCAAGCGGGCTTTGAATCGGTTAAAGAGGCTTTACGAGCAATGACAATGACGCATAAGGAGCCTTTTCTTAACCTTGATTAGGCTCTTTATGGAAAGGCCGCTTCAAAGCTGCCATCCCTAGCTTCCGTTCGTTAGAGGAGGCGTAAAACATTGTTTGGGAGGCGGAGTAATGATTGATTTCTTAACTACTGGGGGTCTATTAGCACTACGGCAAAAGACAGCGAAGCTAACAATTAAGCAGCGAGATCTTCTGGCAAAAGAGTATTTCAGGATAGCAACTCTTCCTTCTTTAACAGAAGTAGATGCAGCACTCTTAGCAAAAATTCTTGATTTTGCTCTAATCGACGATGACCTGGATGAAATCATCCAGAAATGCGATGAATTTTATAATCAGAGCAATCTTCAGGAGCGCGAAGGGTGTAGTGATACTAATACGAACCTAAGAGAGGAATCTGAAAGTCTGATGAAGGCTGATCTTCAAAAGCTAGTAGCAGCCATTTCAACAGAAGAATACGAAATCTAATTCGTTTTTCACTATCTGTGTGGTTGCCACTCTAATCCTAAGTGCTTAATTTTAATATTCGAGCTGAATCGTTGCTGTTGCTTTCGTAATAGCAAAAGACCTATCAAATGACGAAGCACCTCAATCACATGGTTGAGGTGCTTTTTAGTAGACGCAATCAACTTTAGGGTTTAGAGCGAACCGCGATCGCTAAGTTCTTCTTGAGCGGCTGCAACAATCACCTTTCTGAGCCAGGAAGATGGGGTTGGCTGCGATCGCGCCGACGACAAAAGAACCGGAGACGATCGCGGCAGAGGAATCGGACAGTCCATCACTTCTTGAAGATGACTTCTTTTAAGGCTGATCAGTTCAAGGCTTCCCTCGTGGTAGCAAAGCGCTAGAGCAAGGATAAAAAGTATGCTGGTTAACAAGCATAAAGCAGCGGAAGCGATCGGGATGTCTGCCTACACATTGGGCGAGTACCGCAGAGATGGGCTGCTAACTGAGGGAATTCACTATCATTGCTGGAGTTCCCGAACGATTCGCTACAACTTGGATTTTGTTATCCATTGGGCTTTGCATCGAAACGACCCTGCCACTCATCAGAAATGGATTGAGCAGCAGTTGCAGGCTCAGAATAAGGGAATCTTTAAATCTCGTTTTCCCTCTGCATAGTGTTTGCAGCAACCCCACCAAACGGGAAACGAAGCGCTAGAGCAAGGCGCGATCGGGTTCTACTTGTATAGAACCCATTTGAGATCTTTTCCCGTGATACTTGGCTTTGAAGGAAGCTGTTACTCTGCGATCAAGGGTAGCGCCTTCCTAGCAAAACCGTTTTCTGCCAGAAAATGGAGAAAACCAGCTAGCTGCAAGGCTTGTAGTTTCAGGATTAGATCTCAAATGGGTTCTATAAGTGTGGGTGGAAGGACTCAATAAGATCTATTAGCTTCAGTGCGAATTGGTCGTCGGGCTGCTTGTCGGGGACAATTTCCCTAAGGCTTGGGTGCTTTTTTGCTTTGACATGACAGAAGGACAAGAGATCGCATACGTCCGCAAACTGCTCAAATAGGCACAACTTCAAATCTGGGTTAGAGAAGCGATCAGTTTGAGATACTGGCTCACAGTTGACCGAGCTAAACCCATCCGTCGTGCAACTTCTGACTGAACACCCCAATTGCTTAGCAATCCTCGGTTTCGCACCAATTCGCAATAAAGCTGGATCGCTTCGCGCTGCCGAATCTGCCGATGAAAACTGCGAACTGCATTGATGTGTTTTCGCCCGCTAGCTCGACGGTGACATTGCTCGTTAGAAACACGATCGCGCCAATTGTTCACGGCTTATAACCATTGAGCTACAAAGAAAATCAGGTTTGACTCGTCTAGACTATCCAGACCCACCTTTTGAAGTGCCTGGAGTATCGAAAGTCCGAATAGAAGTAGAAAGTCACAACTAACCGTGAATGATAGCATTCGAGCCTATTGAAAACCTCTAACTGCTTTGCGATGCAACCCTCACTCTTATGGGCATCCCTACCCATCTTGAAAAGGAGCACGATCGAAATCTCGATTAGTTCCGCATCGGTGCCCTTTAGCTGCAGGGACACCTGTAGGGCTTCAACGAATTAAAGGAGTTGAATTAGCGAAGGAACTTCGTACAGCTCCGACTGGGGTTTCAAAGTTGCGGAAGTCTGAGGAATTGCCTATTAAAGGATCGAAGGTTCGACGAGTTGTTGAGGCGCTGAATACGATCCTCGTTAGTCGAGGGGAAAAAGCAACGATCGAGATCAGAGATTTAGTTGAGATTGTCGAACTCGACCCGTCGCCAGATTTCTTCAGGCCAAAAAGGGGTTTGAGTAGCAACGGAACGGAAAGTACCGTTAAGCTGCTAAATCAGCGTGTACCAGTTGAACCCCCTGGAACTTAAGAGCCTCAAACCCTTAGAGCAGATTGGACACTTGAGCATAATCTGTAGACACTAGTGGATGACCTCTTCATCGCCCCCTCTTATGCCCGTTGCTCAAGTCGTTCACTCCCAGATTCTTTTTCACCAGAAGACGCTGAACCAGGCTCTGCGAAGCTTTACTTTCCCGGCTGATCTCGCCATGCGCCACCAGATTGTAAGCCAGTGGATTGCGTCGCTGAACACAGGCACGCTCGACGCGATGAAGGAGGTGACGCTGCATGGACAGTGGCTCAACGACATTTTTCAGCAAGTTTTGGGCTACCGCTTTGTGGTGCAGGGTGGTTCCGTCTGGGAGATTTGTGCGGAACAGACCATTGCGGGTGGTGGGTCTGCCGATGCGGCGTTGGGTCTGTTCACTGCTTCTGAGAAGAAAAAAGGTAAACCGCTTCAGCTTCAGGGGCGGATTATTGCACCGATCGAACTCAAAGGGGCAAAGAATGATCTGGATCGTCCGGCACCGGGACGGAAAGAGTCAGCCGTCGAACAGGGGTGGCGCTATGCGAACTACACGCCCAATTGTAAGTGGGTCATTGTCTCGAACTACCGCGAATTGCGGCTGTACCAGACCAGTAAAACGCCTGCTTACTACGAGCAATTCTTATTGACCGACCTGGCAGACCTGGAGCAGTTTAAGCGCTTCTACTTCCTTCTGTGCCGTCAGAACTTTCTGCCAGCCGCAGCAGACTCGCACGCCTTGTCTCGCATCGATCGCCTATTGCAGGAGTCCAACGAAGTCCAGGAAGCGATTACCAAGGAGTTGTACCAGGAGTACAAGCAAGTCCGGCTAGACATTGCCAGTGCCTTCCGCACCAACGCACCCGCAGCCATCGAGAATCGTGAGGCGGTTTTAATTGAGAAGGCGCAAAAGGTACTCGATCGCATTCTCTTTATTGCCTTCTGCGAAGATCGGGGACTGCTGCCAGCGAAGACGATCGCCACTGCCCACGACCACAAAGACCCCTACAACCCGCGTTCCGTTTGGGACAACTATAAAACGGTGTTTCGTTGGGTGGATCAGGGTAATGACAACCCGCCCATTGCTGGCTACAACGGTGGACTGTTCAAGCTCGATCCCTTGCTGGATGAGCAACTTCAGCTTGCCGATCTGCTGTGTACTCGCTTGAACAAGCTCACTCGCTTCGACTTTGATACCGAAGTGTCGGTCGATATTTTGGGGCACATTTTTGAACAGTCCGTCAGCGACCTAGAGGAGTTGCGGGCGCTGGCAGCCGGACAGCTCTACGACCCGAAGAAGGGTAAGCGCAAAACGCAGGGGGTCTTCTATACCCCAGCCTTTATTACGCAGTACATTGTGGAAGTGGCGCTGGGCAGTTACTTGCGCCGACGTGAAGAAGAGCTGCTCTATGATTGCGGCTTGGAGTACATACCGTTGCGGGCAACCCGTGAACTGAGAGAGGGCGAGATCAAGTTCTGGCAAGCGTATCGGGACGACGTTTTACTCAAAATGCGCGTGATTGACCCGGCCTGTGGTTCGGGCGCGTTTCTCGTGGCAGCGTTTGACTATTTGTTGCGGCAGTATGAGCGCGTTAACCAGGCATTGGCAGGCTTAAAAGACGGTCAGCGCAGCCTGTTCGATCTGAGCAAGACGATTCTCAACAATAATTTGTATGGCGTTGATCTGTCGCCAGAGTCGGTCGAAATTACCAAGCTCTCACTCTGGCTGAAAACGGCAGAGCGGGGCAAGGCACTAACTTACCTGGATGACAATATTAAGGTGGGCAACTCGATTGTGACTGACCCACAGGTGGCAGAGCGGGCGTTCGATTGGCACACTGGCTTTCCGCAGGTGTTTGACGATGGTGGGTTTGATGTGGCAATCGGCAACCCGCCCTACGTGCGTCAGGAACTGCTGTCACCGATCAAGCCTTACCTCCAGCAGCATTACGAAGCCTATGATGGTATGGCTGATCTCTACACCTACTTCTATGAGAAAGGTTTGAAGATTCTCAAGCGCGGTGGGGTGATGTCCTACATTGTCACGAATAAGTGGTTGCGATCGGGCTATGGCGAACCCTTGCGCCGCTTCTTTGCCTACAACGGCGTGCTGGAGCAAATTATTGATTTCGGTCATGCCCCCATTTTTGAGGATGCCGATACGTTCCCCTGCATTGTGGTGGCCCGGAAGCCGCAAGTGCAGCCTGTGGCCCAAGTGAAGCCAATGGCTTCGGCTTCGGTGGTGGTTTGCCCTGTGCCCCGTGAGAAGTTGGTAGACATCAACCTGTTGCAATATGTGGGACAGGAAGGGTACAAGATCCCCTGGTCGCGGTTTACAGAAAACGCCTGGAGTTTGGAGCCTCCAGCCGTTGATGAGTTGATGGCAAAAATGAGGCAAGTAGGAACAAAACTCAAAGACTTTGCTGGGGTTGAACCATACCGAGGTGTAACAACTGGCTTAAATGAAGCATTCTTGATTGATGATGAGACAAAAACGCGGCTTGTTGTAGCAGATCCTAAATCTTTGGATCTCATCAAACCATGTCTACGGGGTCAAAACATCAAACGCTGGAAAGCAGACTGGCAGAACTTATGGATCATTTTCACCCGTAGAGGAACTGATATCGATGCTTACCCTGCTATAAAAGACTTTCTCACCCAATACCGTGAAAGGTTAGAACCTTGCCCTAAAAATTGGGATACCAATGAGAACGGTCAATGGAATGGACGAAAATCAGGCAAGTATAAGTGGTATGAAATTCAAGACAGCACCGAGTATTGGAGAATTTTTGAACAACCTAAATTGATTCATACAGACATTGCTTGGTATCCGCAATTTGCTCTCGAGACGGAACCAATGTATCTCCTGAATACTGCATATGTCTGGTCAATAACAGACTTATACCTTCTAGCAGTTCTCAACTCACCTTTAATGTGGGCATACATATGGCGAAACGCAGCACATGGAAAAGATGAGGCTTTGAGGTTGATTGATTCATTTATTGCAACTCTACCGATCGCCCCTCCCACCGATGCGATTCGTGCTGAAGTGGAACCGCTGGTCAGCCGCCTGATTGAACTCACCCAAACCACTCAGGAAGCCTATAGCGAAGTCTTAAACTGGTTGGCGACCTTACACAGCATCGACAAACCGGGGCAAAAGCTAGAAAACTTCGCCAGCTTGGATGCAACAGCCTTTGTGCAGGAAGTCCAGAAGCGCCGACCCAAAACGGCGATCGGACTCAGACCCTCTGACCTCAAAGCCATGCAATCAATCTACAACGACTACGCTCCTGGCATTCAGAGCCGCAAAGCCGAAGCACTCAGGCTAGAGCATCGCCTCTCTGACCTGGTCAATCAGGCATATGGACTCACACCAGCGGAGATCGACTTAATGTGGAAAACAGCCCCACCCCGAATGCCGTTTACACCTGAGAGCAGCAATTAACTGTAGATCGACTACATAATGGGGTTTGAGGAGCAACGGAACAGAAAGTACCGTTAAGGCTGAAACGCTTTAATAGTAAGCATTCCGGAAAGCACTTTTCAGTCTCAATGAGACGTACCAATTAGTCTCTAGGTTCTTTGACACAGCTATTAGGAACGGCATAGCAGGGGTTTGAGGCTCTTAAGTTCCAGAGGGTTCAACTGGTACACGCTGATTTAGTAACTTAACGGTACTTTCTGTTCCGTTGCTCCTCAAACCCCAAAAAGAAATTCTTCAGGGATTTCTTTTTGGGGAATTTTTATCGATTGATAAGTTTTGCCTTCTCCCCTTTGGAAGACACCCTCGCAAGAATTAAAAAAGCTTTTAGTCCAGGCTCAAAATTCCTGAAAACGCTTGGTGTATAAGGTTTTCAGGAATTTTGAGCCTGGACTATTTTTTTGGACTTCTGCAACATGCGCAGTTAACCAAGATTTTGAGACCTACACAGGAAAGGCATTTCGGGAATTGTGTAAAACTATCTGGCCTAAAGTTGGACGTTTTGGACTAACAACTATAAAAAATTGCTTGGAGAATTAAGGCGTTTTACTGAGGTAGCCAATTAAGCCGGACTTATGAATCGTTAACGCTGCAAGCACTGTTAGCGTTGATTACTTGCTCGATCCTAAACCAAGCTTGAAACATTGTTTTAAGTTCTTTGTGAATGAGCGCACCTTCTGGTTACTTCGCTACGTTTGACCGAAAAGCCCTCGACTTAATCCAGGAATGGCATTTCACTCGACAGGAGACGAATCCCTCTGACTGGAAGGAGGCTCAAACGCTTGTAGATATTCCCATGTGTTGTTCAGGTGTTTATGCCGTAGTTGCCCAAAACGAACTTCTGTATGTCGGGCAAGCTCAGAATATTAGGGTTCGACTGAAAACCCACGGTAGGCGAGCTGCTTTCGCAGCGCATAAAGCCATTTATCGATACATAGAGAGCGATCGCAGGCGCATGTTAGAGCAACTGGTGATCTTGAAACACTCGCCCAAACTGAACAGAACACCCTTGAAAACATTAAGTGAGAGCGTATGACGATCGACGAGCACGAAACCTCAATTACCTACGACTATTCGATTAATCAGGTTCGGATCTATACGACCAAGCAGGGCGTTGCAAGCCAAATCAAAAAGAGATCGGGCAGTCAGGCGACCATCACCGAAGGTAAGCAAGGCGATCGCGTTGTCAGCTGGCAAATCACATTGCCGATGTCAGTTTGCCGGGGTGCTTATGCAATCACGAAAGTCTTAGGGGATGAGGCATGAGCGATCCTAAGCCCACGATCGCGGCTAGAGTCTCGCTCGAAGTCAAACAGCAGATTGCTCGACTGGCAGAAAGCACCCACAGCACTGCATCAAAGATTGTCGAGACCGCGATCGAGAACTATTTAGGGTTGGGTTCCGACGATGCCCCGCTTTCTCGGTTGGACGCGATCGAACATCAGCAGTTTAACCAGGCTGAAAAGCTGGCAGAACTGAGGGGGACGATCGCAGAACTGCAGCAATGGCGCGAGAAACTTCGACGCCGAGGATTTTGAATTTAGCAAAACGGGTTCGGGCGTTAATTCCCTTTCCACCTCCGAACTTAACTCTGCATGATTGTCATGCAGAAGCATCGCAGGCAACCAGCCTTTGAGTAGAGGCCTCACTATACTTTTCGACAGCATCATTCATATCACTTTTTGCCGTATCCATAGCAGTTTGAGCATCGTCTAGTGCTTTTTCTGCCACCGCTAAAGCACCAGCAGCAGCGGCAGCGGCAGCGGCAGTAGCAGGACCAGCAGCAACAGCAGCAGCGGCAGCGGCAGTAGCGGCAGTAGCGTCGGCAGTAGCGGTCGCAAGGGCAGTAGCAGTAGTAGCAACAGTGGCGTCGGCAGCCTCATTTACAACAGCAGCGGCAGCAAGTTCACCAGCAGCAACAAAAGCAGCAGCATCTGCGATCAGATCGACACCTATCTCAACACCAGCGGCTAATGCCGCAGCAGCGGCAACATCAGTAGCGGTCGCAAGGGCAGCAGCAGTAGTAGCCGCAACGGCAATAGCTGCCGCGTTTGCAGTAGTAGCGGTAGTAACTGCAGCGGCTGTGGTAGTAACAGCCGCTGCAGTAGCCGCAATTTGCGTCTTGTTATAGACTACAGCCGCCGCTGCTGTCGCTGCTACGCCAGCAGCGGCTGTGCGAGCGGTTGTGCAATCTTTGAAAGCACTCACTGTTTCAGTGTAAGACTGCTTGGCTAAGTCATACTCTTTTTGGAGCCTAGTTTCTGTTGCTCTAGCATCCACGCATTTTGTCGATTCTGAATCTGTCATTTCTAAATCTTTTCTGAGGTGCGGAAGGGACAAACATCTTACTTTTCGCACAACGATATCAAAACATTTGATATTCCAAAGAAATTTTTTGGGTTTAAAAATTTCTACAACTAATTGAAATTTATATAGCCAGCAGTGAATGAACGTCTCCGCCGCAAGCGGACGGAGTATCACTTCGCTCCACTCGCACGCTTCGCAGCTCGATTCCGCTCAATAGCACCGTTGACGCTGTATTGGACGGGCGCAGCAGAGCTGCGGGGAATCAACCCTTAGAGATTACGGCGTCGAGGCTTCTAAGTCCTCTGTCAACTGAAGGACTGAAGAGCGCGATCGTGCGACACTGTTTAACATCGTTTAACACATGTTCAACATCATGGCTTCCCCGATCGTTGGCATCAGAATTCCGACCGACCTACTAAAGCAAATCGACGATCGCGCCACAGAAGGAAGGACCAGGACGGACATCATCATCGAATTGCTCCGCCTGGGGCTGGCGCAACCGGAGCCGGAACCAGAGCACGATCGTTTGACAGTGTTAGACGAGCGTTTAACAGTATTGGAGGGCGTTGTTAGACAAGCGTTAGACAGTCGTTTAACAGAAGGTGAGGCAAGTGTTAAACGACTGTCTAACGATCGTAGAACAGAACGTAAAACAAATGTTAAACAGGCGTTAGACAGCCATTCAACGGAAGGCGAGGCAGTACGATCCATTGTCGAACAGCGTCAATCGACGACTGGGAAAGTTGCACTAAAGGATTATGGGGTTCTGCCTCCCAATGCGGCCGAGGGGTTGAGCCAGACCGCCCTGTGCGATTTCTATGGGCTGAGCTGGCGCAATCTGAAGCGGAATGCAGCCGCTGCTGGCTTCGATTCTTTGGAGGCTTATTTGGAGCAGATGACCGGAATTACTTGGACGCAAGAGAAAAAATCAGGGACGGCAAAGCTCTATTTTCCAAAAGATTGAGGCGGAACCAGGTAAACGATTTCTGACCACGAGAACACAAAACGGTGATCGAGTGCGCCGTGAGCTTTCCAGGGTGTTGTTTTAGCCTGAGCTGACTTTTCCTCAGCTTTGAGGGAAATTAGACAGGGAGAGAGATCGCGGCGGTTTGCACAATTTGCACAGCCAACAATAGGGCGAGATCGCGGCAATTTGTGGAGTTTGTAGAGGCACCGATAGAGGACGCGATCAAGCGAGTTTGCGCAGTTTGCGCAGGATGCAACGCGCGGAATTTCATCACCGATGGATGAAAAAGAAGCAGGGATAGAGGTTGAGGTGTTTTGTGGAGATTGTAGAGCCAGCGATCGCGCAGTACTTAGGCTTTGGGTCCGACAGTGCATTACAACATCAATAACTGGAAATTAGTCCATAACTGAGACGATTGAGTTGTTGCAGTTTTTCTAAGACTTAAGTGCTTCTTTTGCTGGCGCGTTTTCTATCTCTTTGGCAGCCTTTATGAACATTTCGACATCTTTAGTCAGAATATTTCCTGACATTTGTTCACTGCTAGCTCGAATTACTTCTCGATATGTTTCTTTTTCAGTAACCGTAAGAGTGCCGTTCCCATCACAAATCTGGTAGTACTGTCCCGTATAGCAGAGGTCATTGGTCCCAGCCATTATTTGCCGATATTTTCGTGCTACGGATGTAACGACTTCGCCATATCGATACATCATAATCCGCGCGACAAATTTAGGACGTTCTTCTTCAAAACGTTTTAGAAGATCTAGAGCGGTCATTGGGGGTTTTTTGTATGGCACGACTAACTCTTCAATGCAGCTGTAAAGAATTTCATCTCCATGCAAATCGCATAAGTTGTTCAGAAAATCATCAGGGTGTTGAACCTCTATGTTCCAAGGCACTAAAGATGTTGCTGGAAAATGCTTTAAATTCGACGTAACAATCAAATCAACCTTTGCAACTACAGCAGCAGCAAGGACGTGACGATCCCCTTCATGGTTAGTCATCACGTCCGCTAAGCCCGGTGGAACGTCCACCAAAGCGTCTGGAAAATATTCAATTATTCGCTGTTGAAATACTTTTGCTTGCTTTTCTGTCATCTTCCCGCGTTTCACGCGGTTACGAGTGGCCTCATCCAGAATTTGTTGAGAGAAATGGACTCTATACAATTCCTTCTCTGCTAAAAGTAGCAAGGCATCACATAGACGAAAGGGAAATAGGACACATGCATCTAGAAGAACAGATAAAGAGGTCACAGCTAAGCTTGAGAAGCAACAATTCCCCCATCTTAGTCATATAGACCTTCTTCCTCCATAAATTCTATTAGTACTTTGCGCGCTTGACGACGTTGAGCATCTCGTGACTCTTTATACATCATTAAATCTTGTGATTTAACGCGACGGTGTTTACCAACCGTTGTGAAGGGAATCACGCCTTGCTCCAGAATCTTCACAAGATAAGGACGAGAAACATTCAGTAAATCAGCAGCTTCCTGAGTGCTCAACTCCCTTTCAGTCGGAACTAAGGAAATTGCTTGCCCTGCAGCCAAAGCTTTAACAACCTGATGCAAAGCTTGGTAAATAGAGTCGGTCAAGGGAATTTCTTTCCCATCAGAACCCACTAGCTTAGGATAGGAACTCCCATCCGTAACAAGACGCTCAAGATGTTGAAGCGCATCCATTTCACCTGCTTGAGGATTAATAGTAATCGGAGCATTATGAATCTTGGACATAGCCTTGCACCTTTAAGTAACTGCTTTCACAGTGTTTTACTACTGAAGCAGTGGAATTTATGTTTTCAAGGAAATTAAAACGGAGATTTAGCTCTACTAGGCTTCGTGCCAGGGCTGACCTAACAGAAGACATCTAAAATTGGCTGATTCTCAATTACAAAAGCAAGCATATTTTGCAATTTTGTTTTCCCTCGTCTTCTACTATACACACACAATCATTTAATCGCAATATTCGAAACAAAAGAAATTATCAAAACAATTCTACTGTTTCTTTATGGGTAGAAGCACAAATTACCCAAAGCCCCCGGAGTAGCCTAAAAGCTTAGCGGTTTCACTAACCGTCAAGCGCTTTCGCGGCGTATCCTCACTCTGGTATTTCACAGTCGCTTGACTTAAGCAGGGACTTTACACCTAGAGAGCTTGACACCTGCTGTACAATCACGTGTGTAAAGCCCATGTATGCATAAAGCACACGTGATTCAAAGGCTTCCTACATCCCTCATAATTCAAGTTTTGCAAAGTGCCATTTTCATAGACTAATAGGCGAGAGATCGCAGCCCTCATAACCAATCCCTGTCATTTTGTCGGGTCCAATATTGCAACTACGAACGAGATCCAAGTAACCAGGTAATTGAGCCAAGTGGCGATCGCTGATCACTGCCTGCCAAGAATTGATGAGAGACTGTTGAATCTCAACATCCCCAATCGCTAAGCTCCACATCTCGATCAAGTCTGCCAACTGCTCCTCAGATGAGGCTAGATCGTCCTCTGCCTCGTTCTGCTGATTCTCCGGTACGTTTTGACGTGATGCCGTTTCATCGGTGCTAGAGAATGCTTTCTCGGTTTCGTCTGCCATCCAGCGGGCAAAGACTTCGGCGCGGCCATCATCGATCGCCCATGCCGTGTACTGATTAACCTTTTTCGTTCCTTTGGCGTCTTTCTGTTTCTGGGATAAAAGCTGATCTAGTTTGGGGAGCTTCCAAGCTTTGACCTTTTGGGAATCTGTACCCGGAATTTTGCGAGAAGTAGAACTATTTATCCCGATTTCCGGGTACGGGAGTTTAACCGAAGTTTCCCATTTTGTTAGTCCTACAAGGTCTAAAAGCTTGCCTAGCATAGTGTGTGGCGCATTTGACGGCTTCAAATCGACCCCTAGCACTTTTTTGATCTCCTTCGAGTAGAGATCGCAAGTTTCCTTGAGTTTTACGAGTGCAGGATCATTGTCGGGGATTGCTTCCCCCCCCTCCATTCTGGAAAGGATGCCAGCGAAACCGATCCTCTCCAGAGCCACGATCTTGTCCGCGATCGTGCATCGGTTGAGGTCAGGCGCAAAGATTTGACCGTCCTTAAGTTCTGCTCGAACTTTTCTAGCATCTCTAGCCGTCAGATGCTCTCGCCCCACAGTCAAGAAAAAATGCAATCTAAGCGGCTTGTACCATCCGTAGCCGTCTCTACCTGCGAGAAGCTTTGTCACGTCTTGAGTCGCGTATTTGGCAGAGATCTCGTAACGCATAGCCTCAAACCTTTGAGCGTCGTCTCGCTTAACTTTCCCTTTGATCTTCTCGTACTCTTCTGGCGTTAACTGACGGGCGTTTTCGGCTGCTATTAGTTCCGCTTCTGAAAGAGCTTCTTTGTTTTGTTCTAGCTCTAGTTTGATAGATGAACGATCGCAGTCGCCATCAGCCTGAATGATGTTGCATCCTTCAGACTTCAATCCTTCAATCAAGGATTCGTGGTGCTTGTAGTTGCCTGCGTTCTGTCTCGCCGCCATTCTCGCGTAAGTGTCGAGACATCCTTCAAAAAGATCGGGTGAAAGCTTTCCCTCTTCAAGCTCGCTCATGTGAAGCAGGTTTAGCTTCGCGTCCCGCATTTGATCGATCGACTCGCGAATCTGCTTAGGACTGCACAAGTTCCCTGTACCCGGAACCCATGCACAGCCATTTTCAACCGCGAACAAGTGGCGCTCGATCGGCTCACGAGGTCGATTCATTGTTTGCCGAGTGTTAGCTACGGGCGTGTTTCCCCCTGCATAACTAAACACATAATTGAAGTGTCCTCTGATGTCGATCGAGATCCCTGTCTCAAGGGAGGGCGAAACAATCACAACGTCGTAATTAATCAGCACTTTATCTAAATCGCTCATGCAACCGTATGCGGGATGATCAGCCAGTTCTAACGTCACGCTGTCGATCCTTAAAATTCTGAGCTTGGGGAACTTCCCTTTAAGGAGGCTCTCTAAAGCCATCGTCCCGCACTCACACTCCTTTGCCTGTCCCGAAGACGTGATAAAGAGCTTCTTGCCCTCGCCAGCCTTCGAGATTAGGGACTTGATCCAAACCTCTTTGTTTGGGTAGTCGATAACGTTAAAAGACTCGTTCTTGTAGGTGCTGGAAACTGTAAACGTTGGGACTTCACCAATGGCATCACTAATGAAGCTTGTCGCTAGGCTTAAATCTGCGTCTGCTGCAATCAGTACCGTGTGGCTCTCAGGACTCGCCCAATGCTGCAGAAGTTTGAAGAACTCTCTCGCTACTTTCACCCGCTTGCCTTCGTTTAGCGTTCCGCTTTCCAGCAAGTGCCAAATCACTTGCTCAACCTCGTCAAGGACGATGAAATCAACATCTTTCCATTCGTCGGCACTAAAGCTCGCCTCAGTATCTTCGTGGAAGCTGTTCACGCAAAGGGCGAGGGATTCAAGCTTGGCGATCGTGTCTCTGAAACTTTCCCCGCCCTTGTACGCCTTTCTCTTCAGTGATTGAAGATCCGGGACTCCTAGGACTCTCCCTAATTCCGCCATTAGCTGAAGCCGATGCCCTAGAACGAGTTTCGTTTTCCCTTGCGTCAATAGGCTCATGGCGCGAGTCTTCCCTGCTCCTTTGTGCGCTCGCAAGTAGATCAGCTTAGTGTTACTTGGCATCTTCCTACGAATAGCCGCGATGTCTGCGTCTGTAATCCGCTTCCCTGTTATCTCGTAATCGACGGGGATAGTTAGCTCTGTAAGGTAAGAGGTTTTCCAGGTTCGGAATGGGACAGCATCAGCGATCGCTCGACGTGCTTCTTCATGCCCTTTGTTGAACCTCAGATCGTCAATGCCCTTACCGCTCTCAGGATTCCAAGACGCAATTTTGACCGAGCCTTCAGCCTTCAGAATTCGCACTGCTAGGGCGCAAATTCCAGCGTTAACTTTGAGTCGCGTTTTGAGGTCTGAGTCTTGGTCAAAGGCGATTATGAACTTGCGACCTTTTTTGAGAAACGGCTCTAGGTCTGGTGAGTTGCCGCTGTTGCATCCGTAGAGAGCGATCGTAATCGTTCCGTCGCATAGGACGCTTCCAGACTTTCCCCCTCCCTCTGTAAGGACTATCTCTAACTCTGTCTGCTCAGCGACCCAAGGCCAGAAAAGCCCGTCCATCGGAACATCTACGCCATAGCGCTTTGCGACCTTTTCCCGAATCGAGGGGGGGACGGGCGGCAACCAAGCGCGATCGTTGCTTCCTTTTGGGCTGCCTGGCTCACCCTTCGGTGCTGTGTACTTCTGAATCCTGCCGTCTGAGTCCTTGAATGGGTGCGATAGTTTGGACTGCCAAGTTCCCCCTGTTTCCTGTTTGAGTAGTACCGCAAACTGATTTTCTCTATGTCTGCGACCAAATCGAGTGACATTCCAATTCAGAGCTTCAGCGATCGGGTAGGTGACATCGCCAGCATTATCGATCGCGGTGTCCCTTACAAACTGCATCGCAGCATTGAAGAACTCAGGATCGAAACAACTCGTTCTAACAAACTTGTCTTCTATCTGTGCCGCGAAATCTTCCAGCGTTAAAGGTTTACCCTTCTCTGTTTCGGTCTTTGAGGATAGTGGAAAGTCGTTTTGAGAATGATTATCAACCTCAATGTCGGCTATAATAGTAGTACAGGCCGCACAGTTGCACTTGCCTGTTAGATGACCTACCCTAGTAGTACAAGGGTAAGAATCAAAATTATTCATTTTTGAAATCTGCCTGAAGTTTTTTTTTCGACCGAGGTTCCCTTGCCGGGGAGCCTTATTTTTTTGCGGATTTTTAATTAACCCACAAACAGCGAAAACGATCCGGTCGCGAAGATCCCAGATCGAGCGTTTGCTGTTTAGAACTGTTTGAGTCTCTAATTGATACAGGAAACGCTAGATGTTCCGCTAAAGGTTTAGCAGAGCCACACTTATAGTGTTTACGCAGTCTCGTCAGTCTCATGTACTTAGATTAGCACAGCCGATATAAAGCGATCGTTTGAACTACCGTTAAGCTGTCCGCTGATCAATTAGTCGGGTTGCGAGTCGGGTCAATTCTGCAATATTTGCCGCTTGAGCTTCGGACAACCTTAGATGCCCGTCGATCGCTGCGTTTTGACGTTCAACCGAAGCCTCTAGTCGCGTAACCCCTTCAATCAGGCGGTCTATGCTCGCCGTGGTGTATCTCTGCTGCGACGCCATTTGACCCACATTCAACGTGAGAGCCTCGATCGCCGCTGTCATTCGGTCAAACCCTGCTGCGGTCGATTTGCGGCTCATCTCAGACAAATCCACCAATGTTTCGAGCGATCGTTCTAAATGTGATTTTTTGGGCATTCCGCCTCCTACTTGGCACTACTTTTGTCCGCAGGAATTCTCCCCTGCTCATCCAATTCGTCCAGCGCTTTCTGAATAAGGTACGCCGCCAGATTTGCTACAGCTCTAGCCTCTGATTCGGCTAGACGCTCAAGCTTTCCGTAAGCCCCGTCGGGCAAGGTTACATGCAGTCGTTTGCTCACGGCTTCGCTGTGTGTGTTGTCACATTCATGATACATAATGTGGCTTAAAATCCTTTATTT
>JAHHHO010000082.1 GCA_019359315.1 Myxacorys californica WJT36-NPBG1 | reverse complement strand
G
Organism: Myxacorys californica WJT36-NPBG1; assembly: GCA_019359315.1. Classification (GTDB taxonomy): domain Bacteria; phylum Cyanobacteriota; class Cyanobacteriia; order Leptolyngbyales; family Leptolyngbyaceae; genus Myxacorys; species Myxacorys californica. The sequence goes on along the minus strand of JAHHHO010000082.1, from coordinate 23,193 downwards.
TTTGCAACAGGGCATGGCTGAATCTTGTGACACTCTCGTGTTCCGAAAGGTGAGAGCAACGGGGAATACAAAGCAAGCCTAAACACTGGAGGAATTCTCCCTACTCGACAAATGAGAAGGTGGGGAGGCTCAATTTTCTCTGACCAACACTACCGGTGCTAACGAGCGTAGAGACGCGCACATCTTCGCCCGTTCGGATTAAGCGGGCGGAAGATGGTCAAAGTTTGAATACGCAAGGGCTGTTTCCGGCAGGGGAAGGGGCTGGATATGCGGGCGGAATTCTTTCGGCGGGGATTGATGGGATTCGGACGGCGGAAGCGGTAGTGCTGAATCTATTAGGGAAGTGATCGGAGTTTGAATTTTACAGACCAGCACGGTAGCAGCGAACTCAATGGCGCGGGCTTCGTTCCACCAAGGCGAGGCTTGCCACCACTGCCAGAGGAGACGGCTCCCTTTACTAAGGTTGCAGCGCTGGCAAACGGCAGCCAAGTTAGACAAGACGTTAGCGCCCCCTTTAGACTGAGCCACAATGTGATCCAAGGTCAGAACGCGAGGCGTTCGCCCGCAGTAGGCGCAGGCTCCGCCAAATCTTTGTTTAACGACTGCTCTAAGCTTGCACTTCTGGGATTTACGACCAAGTTCTCTCAGTGGCTCCCGTGTACTCATCTTATTTGGGTCTAGTAACTTCGCCATTTTACTTGACAACACCCCAGACATCCGCAGATTGAGCCGCTGAGATCGCAGGGCTCAATCGCCCCTGTGCCGAGCGCTGCAACGCATCTGGAAAGGCCTCATGATAGGCCGCCCGCACCTGGGCATTGACCGCCATCGTTTTCAGGTCATACATCTGGGTCGCCACCTTGGGATAACACCCGATCGCAATAATCAGCCCCAGAAAACAAACCGCAATAAAAATCTCCCGGGAATTGGCATCCTTAAACTCTGCCTCCTCTGGCAAGACACAGTCCGTGCCAAAACAGTTCGCCTCTTGGTTGCCCTGGGCCTTCAAATCTAGATCATTCAGGTCACAGGCAGGCACCAGGTCACACATTTGATCAGCGCTGGCTCCATGAAACACCTGCCGTACCATCGACAGCAGATAGATCGGCGTCAGAATCAACCCCACTGCCGCCAGGAAAATGGTCACCAAGCGAAAAGCCGAACCATAGATGTCCGTTGTGGCCAAGCCGACAAAGACCTCCAGTTCTCCGACAAACCCACTCATCCCAGGCAAAGCTAAGGACGCCATTGCCCCCATGGTGAACAGGGCAAACACCGTGGGCATCGCCTGCCCCAACCCACCCAACTGATTCATCATCATCGTGCGGGTACGATCATAGGTAACGCCTGCCAAGAAAAATAACACCGACGCAATCAGCCCGTGAGACAGCATTTGCAGCATCGCCCCACTCACACCTAAATCACTATAGGAAGCAATTCCCAGCAGCACAAACCCCATGTGAGAAATTGAGGAATAGGCCAACCGCCGCTTCATATTGGTCTGTGCAAAGGAGTTCAGCGCCCCATAGACGATGTTGACCACCCCTAAAATCGCCAACACCGGTGCAAAATACACATGGGCATGCGGCAACAGTTCCAAGTTCAACCGGATCAGCCCATACCCCCCCATTTTCAGTAGCACCCCTGCCAGAATCATCGACACTGGAGAAGAAGCTTCGCCGTGGGTGTCCGCCAGCCAAGTATGAAAGGGAAAAATTGCCAATTTGACCCCAAAGGCCACCAGCAGTCCAGCATACAAAAACAATTCCAGCCCCAAGGGAAACTGCTTTAACCCTAGTTCAGCAATATCAAAGGTGAGCGTATCACCATAGAGTCCCATCCCCAGAGCTGCCACCAAAATGAAAATCGAAGCCAGGGCCGTATACATCAAGAACTTCGTCGCTGCATAGCCCCGATTTTGCCCGCCCCAAATGCAGACCAGCAGATAGACCGGCACCAGTTCCACTTCCCACATGATGAAGAATAGCATCAGGTCTTGGGCCACGAACACCCCCACCTGGGCGGCATACAGAATCAACATCAGTGCGTAGAACAGGCGCGATCGCCGATCCACCTGCCAAGCGGCAAACATTGACAGCGTCGTCACCAAGCCTGCCAACAACACCAGCGGAGCCGAAATACCATCCACCGACAGCGCCCAACTCAAGCCCAACTGCGGTAACCAAATCACCTTTTCCACCAGTTGAAATGTCGCCTGGCTCGCGTCGTAATGCCGCCAAAAGGTGTAGTACATCAGTACAAAATCAGCCATGCCAACCCCCAAAGCATACCAGCGGACAGTCTTGCCGCTTTTATTAGGGATCAAAGGAATGAACAACGCGGCTACCAACGGCAATAGCACGATCACGGTCAGCCAGGGGAACTGTTCTATCATAATAAGAATAAATACCTACCCGTTGAGTTAAGAACATCTTACGCAACTATGAGACTCACCATCTATCACTCCTTTGCTGATTTGCCATGGACTTAGCATTATGGATCTAGTGTGGAAGTTGCTCAATCCCTCTTTCTTGTGGCTCGCTTGCCGCAGCAGATATACCCCTTGCCTACCTAAGAAAGGCGATTGTGTCGCAAAAATGAGAAGGTAGGGAGGCTAAATTTTCTCTGACCTTACCCAGAATGGCATCTCAATCCCTGTTCAAAGTTAGCGGGTCGTTACTCTAACGAAGTCAGGGGCGTGATTGTGTATCCCTGCCTTGGCGTAGGGCGCTTTTCTAGGCTCTGTTTCATCATAGGGACTCCGATAACGCCAGGGTGAGCGATACACGCGCCCTCTGATTGCGTCCTATTCCCAGCTTCAGCCTCCAGGATTCCGAGCCTGGTCACTGTGGGTGGGTCTTGAGTCATTCCGAACTTGAGAAGGGAGGGCTTTCACCTCCATTGAGCTAGAGTTCAGAGCAGAGAGTGCCCTGGTTGGCTTATGGATTCAGCCAACAACGAATCGCACGAAGTGCCGCCACTTGAACAGGGATTGAGATGCCATTTTGGGTAAGGTCAGAGAAAATTGAGCCTCCCTACCTTCTCATTTTTGCGACACAACCCTCTTTGGAGTAACTGCTTAGGACGATGACCTTGATAGATACCGTTTGTCTTTAACGAGTTTTTGCGACACAACCTAGACTGCTTGCACCTTTTGAATGGCGGCTAGCTCTCGCCTCTTTATAATCCTGATAATTGAACTTTATAAGGGATTTCTTCAACGGGCAAATCATTGCAGTCCCAGTCATTATAACGAAGCTGTAACCGCTGTTCTCCTGCATATTCCACTAACGTTCCACCATACAGCTTGGCCTCAGTACCTAGACTTTGAATTCGTATTTTACCGTTGAAGACAGTAGCACGAGCGAGGTAAATCACGAGGTCATCTCGGGAAGGACGATTCACAGTGGTACTTGCGGTCAAGTGAGCTAACCCTCGCTCATCCATTTCTTGAGCTAAGGCGATAGCCGTGTTGCGAATGCCGCTAATAGCAACAATGTTGGCGGCAACGGCCATTGTGATGTCTACACCATCATCAGTCACGATGGAGTTGTTAGATAAAAATTGAAAATTGAGTTCCCCCAAGTCACTGCGAATGCGGCGATGAATTAAATTGTCGGGATGGTAATGAGTTAAGGTTCCCACAATAGCGCCACAGGCTGCACGCGGTTCTCGCCAAGGAGATTCACGGGTTTTACCGTAAATCTGTTGACCATTCTCGCGTAATCGCCCAACATGAGTTTTGAGGTCGATCGCCACCAGAGAAAGCGATTGAGGATTGCCTGCATACACTCGTCGTTTTAAGGATTCGTCTAACTCATGAGCCACGGTGACATGGGCTAAGGTCGCCCCATTGTCCGTGCCTCCACCTGCTGGGAAAAAAGCTTCTAACTTGAGTTCTCCAATTTCAGAGAGAGTCGCAAATCGAGAGGCGACGACATCACGATAGCGTTTGGTCGCCTCGCCTTGATGGATGCGATCACCACAGTTGGTATACGCCAAGGTGGTCACAACGCTGGGTAAGGTCATGTCAGCCCCGCTGGTGTTCATGTCTGTAGGGCTAGAGACAGCAAGTTGAAGTTCATCTCGCAAGATTTGCAGCCCTTTGATGAGCGTGTAGCGATCTCGGACAATTTCATTCAGATAATTATGGTAGGCATTGCGCTCCATTCCAAAACTGGCGGAGAGCCGCCAACATTTTTCGACCCGTGCTTCGGTAGGGGCAGCATCAAAGGGTAAAGACATAAGTTGGCAAGACGGATCATGAATGCTGGATGAGATATTTCAAACTATACAGACCATCTCACATAACCTCTAGTGCAGCTGATTGACCGCAACTGATCATGATGCTGCGAGGTTCTCAATAGCCGAGAAGAAACGTTTTTTGAAGATGGATGTAGGCCGTTCGCTTTATATAACCAAAAGCACGATGAAATTTTGGCTCTGGCAAAGAAGGACTGTTGACACTGAATGCCCCGTCTACGTTGATTGGATCAATGTTTAGGCTGGTTCTAACCACGTCAATTATTGATCTCGTGATTTGATCACTTCCAAAGAACGTTTGATGGGGTAGCTACGATTGTGCCAGTTGAGGGTGTCTCAAAATCCGCCATTTAGTTGTCTCACAAACGCTCCTTCTTCTAACTCTCCTCTTGTTTAGCTGAGATCATCCGTTTCCGTACAGTTAGGAGTGTCAATCAACTCGTTCATTAATCTGTGTTCCAAATAGAATTATTTGAATGAGTTTTGAAACTGAGGAGCACAATTTTGCCCTCCTCACCCCCCATCAAATCAGGCTGTAATACAAGGGCGTTACAACATCTGGACTATTTGTGTACTACAGTTGTAGATCCTTAAAAGTTGCGATTTGACTCGGCAGAGCTATCTCATTCCGAGATTGTTTGTCTCAAAATCAAGCAGGACTAGAATCGGTTCTACAGTTGTACTTATCAAAAGTGATTTCTTGACGCTTTAACAGATGACCTAAAAAGCTTGAAGTCCTCTTAAGGAGCCGCTTTCACTAGTCCTAATAGCCTTGAGCTATAGCAGCATCAGCCTTGCTTTCTGCATCTCACGCATTTTTGTTCCCATTCCTAATTTGGGGTTTGAGGCTCAGTGGAACGAAAAATCCCATTCTCAATAGGGAGGATTTTCGTTCAATAAGCGCGTCAAAACTGGGGAAATTCTAGGGAGCTGGCCGTTGTCAACGAACGAGCAAGGCTTTCAGCCCTTACATGGACTTTTTGTATTTAGTCCATGTAGAGTGGCGATCACATCGTTATCAATCGTGATCGACATGAAGACAGATCGACATGGGCAAGCCAAGATTCTGACTTCCGATGAGATTCAGAGATTATTTGAGACGGGCTTCACTTGCGATCGAGATCGGGCATTGTTTGGTATCTGCCTGTACACTGCTTGCCGCATTAATGAAGCCTGCACCCTACTCGCTACCGATGTCTATGACGCGAGGGGCGCGAGAGCAAAAATCACCATCCGCAAGGGCAACACCAAAGGACAGCAAGACACGCGCCAAGTGGCGACTCATTCAGTGCTGTCTGCTTACCTCAATGTCTACCGGGGGCAAGACAAAGAGCATTTATTTCCTGGTCGGCACGGGAAAGGGCATCTTCACCCCACATCGGCGGATGCTATTTCTGCGGGAGGCGTGCGACAAGATAGGACTGGAAGGAGTTAGCACCCACAGCATGAGACGGACGGCTCTCACTGTGATGCACCGCGCTGGCATCCCTTTAGGGGTGTTGCAGAAAATATCAGGGCATCGCAGCTTACAGGCACTTCAAAAATATCTAGAAGTCTCAGAGGAGCAAGTTGAACTGGCGATCTCCTCGCTCAGGTTTTAACTCAATCCCCTACCTGTAGCGACCTGCAATCATAAAGCGTTAAACCTGCAATCATCGCGTTTTCAAACCAGGAATAGTTGCAACTATAAATTGACCTGAACCAGGATTAACTGTAACTGACAGCAGGCAAGAAAACGACCGTTTTCCTTGTGTCGGGCTTTTCGCCGCAATGAGGTCTTGATCAGCACGAGAAAACTCATCAAGAAATCAAAATCAGGTTACAGGGTCAGCTCTAAGTTTTCTAACCCAGCGAAACCGTAACTTTCTGCATGAATACGCCCGCTGGCCCTAATAGTATTGCTTGATCTCACTTTTGGTTGACGGCAGTCCTGTAACCGTAAAGGGCTACTGAGAAAGAATACTCACCGAAGCGTAAGCCATTTTGCCATTCTGAAGAAAGTCATGTTGCACTCAACAGTTGGGCAGCTTCTCGCAATCGTTCTACATCGCGCATCGGTGGCGTACCAAAGAGCCGCTTGTACTCTCGGTTAAAGTGCGAGGCATCGTCATACCCCACACGGTAAGCAGCACTGCTAGCATCAAGGTTTTCTCCCAGCATCAGACGGCGAGCTTCTTGGAGCCGCAGTTGCTTCTGGAACTGCAAGGGACTCATGGCCGTGACCGACTTGAAGTGATGATGGAAGCCCGAAACACTCATGCCCAACTCGCGGGCGATGCTTTCAATACTAAGCGGCTGGTTAAAGTCTTTGCGGAGGCGATCGACGGCTCTGGCGATGTGGTGGGTATAGCCACCCAGAACGGCAATCTGGCGCAGCCGATTCCCTTGTGTTCCCATCAGCAGCCGGTAAATGATTTCCCGCTTAATCAAGGGTGCCAGTATAGGTGCTTCAGTAGGGGAATTGAGCAGTCTGACGAGTCGGACTACCGCATCTAACAGATTGGCATCCAATGGGCTGACGTTGATCGCTTTGACATTGGCACCCCGTTGATCTGAGGGATAGCCTGCCTCAACCATGACTGAGCTGACTAAGGTGGGGTCAAGATCGAGGCGCAGGCTCAAGTGAGGTTTTTCCGGAGTGGCTTCTAGAATTTGACTGGCAATCGGCAGTTCGACTGTTGCCAGCAGATAATGCATTGGATCGTACTGATAGCGATCGCTACCCAAAAGCACTTCTTTGCTGCCCTGAGCAATCACACAAAAGGCAGGGATCGAGATGCTATGAAGGCATTCCGAAGGGGAGGAGATGCGATAGAAGTGTAATCCTTTCAGTGGCTCGATCGTCCCATCCTGGTGAATCGCTTGGGCAATCCGCTCCGTCAGTTCATCCCGGTTGGCTTGCGCTCTGTCTGCCTCGCGCGTTGCCTGCGGGTCGTTGATTAGAGCCACATCCAACGTTTCAATGGTTTTAGCAACGTTCATTTCAAATTTTGCAGGATTGTACAACGATCTTAGACGATCGTTCTATGGTTTGCTCTATAGAGTCCCTAAAATAGAGCTAAAGCAATGAAAGGTGACTCCGGCTGCTTCTAAGCATCTAGACTTTTATTCAAGAGAAACCTCAGTTTTGATTGGGCAAACGATGCGCCTACCTGATCACCAAACCGGCAAGGCGCACCTTGCTGCTTAAAAATTTCATCCCTATTGATAGAGAAATGATCAGTGCCCAATTTCTACGATTGGGCCAACCAGAGGCATTAAGTAATGGACATCAAACGCGGTGGCTCGCAGCCTTCCACCAAAGGACCGGCTGAGTATTTTACTGGCACGGTTCGCATTGACCCCCTGTTCCAAGCCAACGATCCAGCACGCACGGCGGGAGCCAGCGTCACGTTTGAGCCAGGTGCTCGGACAGCATGGCACACTCACCCGTTAGGACAAACCCTGATCGTCACGGCTGGCTGCGGTCTGGTACAACGCTGGGGTGAAGCGATCGAGCAAATTCGACCGGGGGATGTGATCTGGTTTTCGCCGGGTGAGAAGCATTGGCACGGTGCTACCCCACTACAGCGATGACGCACATCGCCATTCAAGAGGCGCTCGACGGTAAGCCTGTAGACTGGCTGGAACAGATCAGCGACGAGCAATACGCAGGAAGATCTTAATGCTTTTGAAATGTCCCATCAAAGGGAGAAACTGGCAGAAGAGAATGCTGATTGGGGTTCTTACCCTGGTGATGTCTCTGAGTTACTCAGCCTGCCGTGCCGACAATAGGATGCCTGGCAGTGCCTCGTCGAAGCTGCCAACTGAACGATCAACCCAGCAGGCAAACAGTATGAAGATCAACATCAAGGTCGGAGACAAAACCGTTACAGCCACGTTGATCGACAACCCAACCACACGAGATTTTGTTTCCCTGCTGCCGTTAACGCTGACGATGAACGATTTGTTTGGCAGAGAAAAGTTTGCTCACCTTCCGAGAGCGATTTCGCAGGAGGGAGAGCGAACCAAAACCTATGAAGTTGGAGACATCATTTACTGGTCTCCCGGTCCTGATGTAGCTATTTATTATCGCCACGACGGTCAAGCAATCCCTGACCCCGGCATCATCACGATCGGCAAGATCAATGCTGTCTTAGGGGCATTTAACGAAACATTCAATGTCCCTGGGTCTATCAACGTGACGATAGAGCGAATTCAGTAGAAACGTTAAAGGAGATAGAAATGAAATTTCTTGCAACAACGATCATGTCATTTTCCCTGCTTACGTTGGCGCTTGCTCAGGCGGGTCGGACACAAGTCTCATCGGACAATCGCACACGGACAGTAGAGATCACTCGGAACGGTTCGCAGCCTTCCACCAGAGGGCCAGCCGAAAACTTTACAGGTTCCGTCCGCATTGACCCCCTATTCTCAGCACAAAGTCCAGCTCGCGCGGGTGGTGCCAGTGTCACTTTTGAGCCTGGTGCGCGGACAGCGTGGCATACCCATCCACCGGGACAGACTTTGATTGTGACGGCTGGGTCTGGTTATGTGCAGCAATGGAGCGGACAAATTCAGGAAATCAGACCTGGTGATGTCGTCCGAATTCCACCCGGTGTAAAACACTGGCACGGGGCTACAGCCACCACAGCCATGACGCACATCGCCCTTCAGGAACAGCTCAATGGCAGGGTCGTGGGCTGGATGGCACCGGTCAGCGACGAGCAATATCAGACACCAAACGTAAACCAGTAGGAGCATTCATTGATACATGTATGGAGAACTCAATGAAATACCGCGTTCTAATACCAACCCTCTTGATGAGTGCGATCGGTGCAACGGCAGCAGTTGCACTTGATGAAACGCGCGCCTCTAAGATCTCCCAAGCACCCGCCCCAAAGTCCGCTGTGGTCGAGGGGGCAGACAACTTCTATAAGAGCGACAAGGTAACCATGCAAAAGGTTACGTTCAAAAACCAATACAACATGAAGGTTGCCGGGAATCTCTTCATTCCCAAAATCTTGAATCAGACCGCCAAGAATGCCGCAATCATTGTCGGGCACCCAATGGGCGCAGTCAAAGAACAAAGCTCGAATCTGTATGCTCAAAAACTGGCTGAACAGGGATTCGTCACCTTGTCCCTCGATTTGTCCTTCTGGGGCGAGAGTGAGGGACGAATCCGCAACGCTGTTTCGCCGGATATTTATGCCGAGGATTTCAGTGCTGCGGTTGATTTTCTGGGCACCCAGGCATTCGTTGACAGGGACAGAATTGGCGTTCTTGGAATTTGCGGCAGCGGCAGCTTCGTCATTAGTGCCGCCAAGATTGATCCGCGTCTGAAGGCGATCGCGACGGTCAGCATGTACGACATGGGTGCGGTCAACCGTAACGGGCTGAGGCATTCTACGACTCTCGAACAGAGAAAGAAAGTCATCGCAGAGGCGGCTGAGCAACGCTATACGGAGTTCACAGGTGGCGAGACCCAATACACAAGCGGGACCGTGCATGAACTGAATGAGAACTCCACCGCTATTGAGCGTGAGTTCTATGACTTCTACCGTACTCCTAGGGGCGAATACACCTCCAAAGGGTCGTCGCCGAAACTGACAACGCACCCGACACTGACCAGCAACGTCAAATTCATGAACTTTTACCCGTTCGACGACATTGAGGCAATTTCGCCTCGTCCCATGCTGTTCATCACGGGTGACAATGCGCATTCTAGGGAGTTTAGCGAAGATGCCTACAAGCGCGCAGCCGAGCCAAAGGAACTCTACATCGTTCCAAACGCGGGACATGTCGATTTGTACGATCGGGTGAATTTGATCCCGTGGGACAAGCTTCAGTCCTTTTTCAATCAGCATCTCAGTCGGTAAGCGAGCAATTAGCAGGAGAAAATATGTCAACACAATCGAATGAAAACTTTGCTGGCAAGGTCGCTTTTGTAACTGGAGCCGCGAGCGGCATCGGTCGAGCGACGGCACTGGCGTTTGCCCGTGAGGGTGCCAGCGTGTCGGTTGCTGATGTTTCAGAACCGGGCAATCAAGAAACGGCTCGCATGATTGAAGAACTGGGCGGACACGCGATCGCCGTCAAGTGCGATGTGACGTGGTCTGAGGACGTGAAGGCGGCCCTAGATAAGACTGTTGAGGCCTTCGGGCGGCTGGACTTTGCCTTCAACAACGCGGGCATCGAGCCGAAGAAGGCGGCTCCGACTGCGGAGTACGAGGAGGAGGAGTGGAACCGGATTATCGACATCGACCTGCGCGGCGTTTTCCTGTGCATGAAGCACGAGATCCCGCTGATTCTCGAGCAGGGACGTGGCGCGATCGTCAACACGTCTTCGGGTGCGGGCATCATCGGTATCAAGGGTAGCCCCGCGTACACCGCCGCGAAACATGGGGTGATCGGACCGACCAAGGCAGCGGCGCTCGACTATGCGTCGCAAAACATTCGCGTCAACGCCGTCTGTCCCGGCTATATCGACACCCCCATGATGGGTCGCTTCACTGGCGGTACGGACGAAGGGCGCGCGAAGGTGGTTGCGGAGGAGCCGGTTGGTCGGATGGGCAAGCCCGAAGAGATCGCCGAGGCTGTCCTCTGGCTGTGCTCGGACGCGGCTGCCTTCATCGTTGGGCATGCCATGGTCATCGATGGCGGTCAGACGGTGCAATGATGTTCGTCGCCAACCTGATCAAACTAAACGCACGACAACAAAGCATTGCTCATGATCTGGATGGAACAGGTCAGCGACAGCAGTATCAGACACCAAAGATAAACAACTAGGAGCATCTCATGTACAACACGAAAGCTTACTCCGCAGTCAGTGCAACATCACCATTGGCATCTGACACGATCGCTCGGCGTGATCCAACCGAACACGATGTGCAGATTGAAATTCTCTTTTGTGGCATCTGCCATTCCGACCTCCATTCAGTGCGGAACGAGTGGAGCGATTTCATGTCCACAACTTACCCGATCGTGCCCGGTCATGAGATCGTCGGACAGGTCACTCAAGTCGGCACGGCAGTGACGAAGTTCAAGACTGGCGATCGAGTGGGAGTTGGCTGTATGGTTGATTCGGATGATACCTGTCCCAATTGCAAAGCTGGCCTTGAGCAGTTTTGCCAGAATGTCACCTTCACCTACAACTCCCCAGACAAGCATAAGACCGCTCCGGTTACCTATGGTGGCTACTCCAACAGCATTGTTGTCGATCAACGCTTTGTGCTGCGCGTTCCCCCAAACCTTGATCTGGCTGGAGTTGCACCGCTTCTGTGTGCAGGCATCACCACGTATTCGCCACTCCGTCATTGGGGCGTCACAGAGGGTAAGAAAGTCGGCGTGGTCGGTCTAGGTGGGCTGGGGCACATGGGCGTGAAGCTGGCTCATGCGATGGGAGCGCACGTTGTCGTCTTTACCACGTCCCCCGACAAGAAAGAAGACGCGCTGCGCCTGGGTGCTGATGAAGTGGTCGTCTCCCGCAACAGCGATGAAATGCAGAAGCACGCGGGTAGCTTCGACTTCATCCTCGACACGGTCTCTGCCAAGCATGACATTAACGCCTATCTCAATCTACTCAAACTCGATGGCAACATCACCCTGGTTGGCGCACCCGAAAAACCTCTGGAGGTCGCAGCCTTCAGCCTGATCATGGGTCGCCGTAATCTCTCTGGCTCTAACATCGGTGGCATTGCCGAAACCCAGGAAATGCTTGACTTTTGCGGGGAACATAACATCACCGCCGATGTTGAAGTCATCCCGATCCAGAAGGTCAACGAAGCGTATGAAAGACTGCTCAAGTCGGATGTGAAGTACCGCTTCTCGATCGATATGGCATCCCTGAAATCTGAATAATCTACCCGCTGCATGCAAGATATTTTCATTCAATACATTTGCCTGATCTTGATCATTCTCGGACTGGTCATGATTGCGAATAAGCTGCGACTGGCTTACCCGATCGTGCTGGTATTGGGTGGACTTGCACTGAGTTTCGTCGCTCCGTTTTCAAAGATCACCATTAACCCAGAGCTAGTTTTCCTGATTTTTCTTCCCCCCCTGCTGTATGAAGCGGCGTGGCAAGGGTCGTGGAAAGAATTCTGGAAATGGCGAGGGCTGATTATCGGGTTTGCGTTTCCGATCGTCATCTTCACGTCATGCGTAATTGCAGTCGTCTCCAGTGCGCTCATTCCCGGTTTTACGCTAGCGATGGGCTTCCTTTTGGGGGGCATTATCTCCCCGCCTGATGCCGTTTCCGCGACGACGATCATGCGGCGGGTCAATGTGCCAAAATCGCTCGTCAGTCTGATTGAAGGCGAAAGCTTGCTTAACGATGTCTCGTCGTTGATCGTGTTTCGGTTCGCGTTGGCGGCAGTGCTCACCAGACAGTTTCAATTTCAAGCCGCAGCCGTCAACTTTGGTTTCGTGATTTTAGCGGGAGTTGCGATCGGTCTAGTTGTGGGATTGATTTTCTATGGCATTCATCGGTTATTATCGACAACGTCCAGCATCGAAATTGTTTTAACCCTGGTGACGCCTTACTGCATGTATTATGCGGCTGAACACTTTCACGGGTCAGGCGTGCTAGCAGTCGTTAGCGGTGGCTTGCTTTTATCCAGTAAGCGCGATCGCTTGCTGAGTTACCAGAGCCGGATTGAAGGCATCAATGTCTGGACGAATCTGGTCTTTGTCTTGAACGGATTGATTTTTTTGCTGATCGGACTCGAATTGCCGTTTGTCGTCCGGCAGCTTGGAAACATTAGTTTGGGCAGTGCCATTTGGTATGGATTGATCGTCGCGATCGTGCTGATCGGAACACGGCTACTTTGCACCCTAGGAACGTCTGTTTTGATGCGAGTCATGAGCCGGTTTATCACGGTGTCAGACCCGAATCCAGGCTGGAAAGGTCCACTAATTTTTGGTTGGGTGGGAATGCGCGGTGTGGTATCGCTGGCATCTGCACTGTCCATCCCGCTACTGACTCCAGCCGGACAGCCATTTCCCTACCGTGAGCTTATTCTCTTCATCACGTTTATCGTCATTCTCATCACCCTGGTTTTTCAAGGATTAACGCTGCCCTGGCTAATCCGCACCGTCAACCTCAGAGATCGGTTTACCCTCATCCCTGAGTCCCAGCAGGAGCTGATCATTCAAAAGAAATTAGCGCAGGCTTCGCTTCAATTCCTGCAAGAAAAATACAGTGGCGAGCGGGCGCGAAACGAACATCTGGATAATCTGTTCTCTAAGCTCGAAATTAATCTAAAGTTTTTCGATCGCCAACTCGAAGAATCAAACTTTACCTGGCAAAACTCAATAAAAGGCTATCAATCGATTTACCTGGAAGTGTTGGAGCGACGACGAGAGTTACTGAACAACATGAATCGCCATGCCGAGTTTGATGAAGCGTTGCTCAGAAAGTATTTTTTATTGACCGACTTGGAAGAATTCAGAGTTCGGAAGATCGGTGCACAAGAATCCGGTACCGAGTGAGAAGCAATGATCAATGGCAACCAATATCAGTTCTACATCAAAGGGAAAAAACAATGCAAACGCGCAAACTTGGCAACAGCAACTTAGAAGTCTCCGCGAGCAGCTTCGCTGTGCCGAAGGCAACGGGCTGTCGCGTATCTACGCCGCGATTTGTCAAGTGATACCCCAAAGTTGGACGAGTTCATTCTCGCCGCTGAACGGTTTCCCGCTGTCGTGTCGCCTGATGTCATCGATAGTGATAAATCTGGGCGATCGCTTGATGCTGCCGTCGCCAGCGTGACCACGACAGCACTTGCTGCACACTGGGCGTTTACTGCCAGACTAACTGCCACAGCAATCGTCGCACTTCTAAAATCGTCAAGGGCAAGCACGGCGCTACGGAAGTCGAGGATTGAACCTGAGAACGCGCGGTGAGATTTCGCCGCTGATTGCCTTCTGCCTGCGCTGCTCGCACCCGAATCACATTCAACACGGCATGAGCACAGATCGCCAAGGTGATATGCCGATACCATCCCGTCCAGGTTCGGACTTCGTATTCGTCGAGTCCGACCGCTCCTTTGCCGTCTTCAAATCCGGTTTCGATTTTCCAGCGGCAGCCCGCCGCCCGTACCGCTGCTTCTAGTCGCGTCCTGTCTGGCGCATACACACTGTAGTAGTCCAACTTATCTGGAGCCGCCATGCGCCGTCGTACCAGCACATGGCGGCTCCATCCAGCAGAGCCACCGTTCACTCGCATCCGAATCCATTCATACTCCCGTGCGCCTTTGGAACCCTTGCCACAACTGAGTCGTTTCCACTCCTCGGCGGGTCAACTGGCGGCTAATTCATCGACTCGACACTGCAATCGATCCACTCGGACTCGTTCATGACGCGGTATCGCGAACACGTAGGCTTGGTGCCGTTCCTCTAACCACCGTCGCAGTCCGTGATCAATCGCGTACAGTTCATCCGCTGTGACCCATTCCACACTCACCCCAGCTTCAAACGCTCGTTCTAGCATCCGCAGTCCTAGCTGCACCTTCGTCGCAAACGCCACGTCGCTCGGCACTTGCGCTTGGGTGCGGCGCTCCTCATCCTTCGCCCACACGTTCGGCAGATATAATTCGCGATCAATAAACGTGGCACTCTGGCGGCTGGCATACATCAAAAATACGCCGATTTGACAATTCTCGATTTGCCCGGTGGTGCCTGTGTATTGCCGTTGCACCCCCACCGACTGCTGGCCCCCTTTGACAAATCCCGTGTCATCGAGAATCAGCACACCTTTGGGATCGCTCAGATGCTCTAGGACATATGCCCGCAAATCATCCCGCACCAGATCGGCATCCCATTTGGCTCGTCCCACGAGATGTTGAAATCCATACGGCGTAGCAGCGCCCATTGCTTCTGACAGTTGCCAGCAGTTCTTGCGGTTCAGCGTTCCGAGTAATCCTTGGAGATACCCTTTGGCATTCTCTCTGGCTTCGCTTCGGGCAAAGCGAACTCCAATGCGAGCCGTGAAGCGATCTAGTTCTTGTGACCAACCGATAATGGTTTGATGCTCAGTCTCAAGTGAGACAGGATGGATTGTGTTTGGAGGGCTAAGCTTCATCTGAGGTGCGTTCAAATGACCACTCCAAAAGCCTATCGCCTCTCGATTTGATGATCTACAACTGTATAGTTGTGGCCTAGCTTCCGTACTACAACTGCTTTGAAATCCGCATTCTCTCGTGGATTATAGTGCAATCCTTTATTCCAACGCGAAACGGCTGAAATGTCTCCAGTGAGAAAGGTTGAGCCATTTTCGCCGCGCTGGAACTTGTATGCTGAGAGAGTGTGGTAGACCGACTGGGACCGGGTTGAAAAGACCGTGCAGAAGCCTGGGTTGCCGCACACTCTAACTGCCTTGAACTCGAACACTGCCTTCGGCTCACGCGGAGCGTGTCCGCCTGGAACGCTGATTCCGCATCGTGCAAGTTTGAGTCCTCAGCTAGAGCAGCCGTTTTTGGACAAATTGATATGACTCAATCCCAACTCTGGATCGGCATCGATGTTGCCAAAGACCATCTCGATATCTATATTCGCCCCAGTGCTGAACTGTTTCAAGTGCCCAACACAGAGGCAGGCATTGCCCAGTTAGTGCAACGACTTGAACCACTGCACCCGACATTGATCGTGATGGAAGCGACTGGAGGATTAGAAATTCCGGCAGCCGTCGCCTTCAGTCGTGCTCAACTGCCAGTCGCGGTCGTCAATCCACGCCAAGTGCGAGACTTTGCTAAAGCGACTGGGAAACGTGCTAAAACCGATGCCCTCGATGCCGCAGTCCTAGCTCATTTTGCCCAAGCAATTCAACCGAATGTGAGTGCGATCGCAGATGAAGACACTCAGCAGATGGAAGAGCTTGTTGCTCGTCGTCGCCAGATTGTCGAGATGCTGACGGCTGAAAAGAATCGCTTAGGCACGGTGCGCGGCTCCACCCGGCAAGACATCGAGTAACATATTGAGTAGTTAGAAAAGCGGCTGGCAGACCTCGAAGCCAAGCTCCAGCAGGCGATTGAGCAAAGTCCGCTGTGGCTAAAGCAGGTGAAATTGCTCAAGAGTGTTCCTGGCGTTGGAGCAGTGACCTCCACCACCCTCCTCGTGAACTTACCAGAGCTAGGCAGCCTCAGCCACAAGCAAATTAGCAGCTTGGTCGGAGTCGCTCCGATCAATCATGACAGTGGTAAGCATCGCGGCAAACAGTTCATTTGGGGCGGACGAGCGCAAGTTCGTGCCGTGTTGTACATGGCAGCCTTGACTGCAACCCAATGCAATCCGGTAATCAAAGCATTCTATGAGCGACTGTGCCAGAGTGGAAAGCCGAAGAAAGTTGCGCTCACTGCCTGTATGCACAAGCTGTTAGTGATTCTGAATGCGATGGTGAAGAATGGCGCTTCCTGGCAACCAAATTGCGTTGAGCAGGCTTGACGTTTAACACAATCGCTTCTGCGGATCGAGCAGGAGACTGTACAAAAAACAGCTTTGATAACTCAACCACTCTACACTCAGAGTGCACAAGTTCTTCAAAGACTGAAAGCTCAAGTTAACTCGGGAGTGACAAACCGGTTTGTTCCTCTCTTCTTTCCAACCTCACTGACTGAGCGATTCACGTTGCCTCAATTCACTCATCTCAACCTTGATTTCAAATGCAATGTGGATGATAAACATAGCTGAAGCGATCGTGGCACAATTGGGAATCCTACCCGCATAAACAGTTGGGAATGAACACGAAATCACAATCCTAGCTTCAGACAGCATTTGTCGCCATGAGCGATGAGACTGCTTTTACCAATACCTCCGGTTCAATCGGCTTCGAGAGGTGCATTTGAAATCCTGCGGCTAAGGCTTGTTGCTGATTGACCTCCCCAGCATAAGCAGTCAGAGCGATCGCTTTGAGGGTGCCTCCTTGCTCCGGTGACCACTTTCTAATTTGCTGAATCAGGGAGTAACCATTGATTTTTGGCATACCAATATCGCATAACAGGAGGTCGGGAACCGATTGATTTAAGAGAAACAGTGTCTCTGCTGCCGAACTGGCTGTTGTCACTTGTGCACCTGCTTGGGTCAAGATGAATGACGCCAACTCGCGCATATCCGCGTCATCGTCCACCACCAAGACGCAAATCCCGGTCAAATCTACCGCAGCTTCTGCATTCTCAATCTCCGAAGTGAGTGCCTGCTCCATCTGGTTTAACGGCAGACGAACGACAAAGGTTGCGCCTAGATTGGGTCCTAGGCTCTCTGCCCAAACGCTTCCTCCATGCAGTTCCACCAACTGACGTACGATCGCTAGCCCCAATCCCAACCCCCCAAATTGTCGGGTGATGCCGCCGTCTTCCTGGCGGAAGTAATCAAATACGTGAGGGAGAAACTCTGGATGAATGCCTTTTCCCGTATCTTTAACTTGAATTTGAGCATTTGTGCCAACCTGCTCTAAGCACACCTCGACTCGCCCGCCAGACGGCGTGAACTTCACAGCATTCGACAGGAGATTCCAAACGACCTGTTGCAGGCGGTTTGTGTCGCCCAAAATGCTTCCTGAAAGGGAATTTAGGGTAGTTTGAATGCGAAGCTGTTTTGCTTCAGCCGCCAAGCGGACGGTTTCTAAAGCAGCTTCAATCGTGGCAGCTAGATTGACGGGCGCAATGGTTAAAGACATTTTTCCCTGCAAGATGCGGGAGACATCCAGCAAGTCTTCAATTAACTGCGCTTGCAGTTCGGCATTGCGTTTGATCGTTTCCAACGCTTGATCGGTTTTGGTCGCGTCTAAGCGTTTAGTGCGTAACAGTCTTGTCCAACCGAGAATTGGATTTAGGGGCGTTCGCAGTTCATGGGACAAGACTGCTAGAAACTCATCTTTGATCCGGTTAGCGGCTTCTGCTTTGGTTCGGTCACGTTGGGCTGCTTGATAAAGTTGGGCATTGTCGATCGCCAACGAGGCCCGACGCGCCAATTCTTCTGCCAATTGCAAATCTGCTGGAGTGTATCGTCTTGCAGATTCGGCAGCGATAAAGGAAATGACTCCCATAATTCGTGCCTGAGTTCTCAACGGTACGGTCATGACGGAACTGAATCCCACCTGCCGTAGAATCTCTAGATGCTCAGGGTCACAGGCAGCCTGCACCAGCAGTTCATCGGGGATTTCTGAAACGAAATCCGGTTGTCCAGTTCTTAGGGTTAATGCTGCTCCGCGAGCGGCATTCGGGTCTAATGGGTACTTGTCACGAATCTGATGTGCCCATTCCAGCTTGGTAGGATCAACGTGCGCTACCGCAATCTGATCGATGGTGCCATCCTCCTCAATCATATGAACCGTACACCAGTCGGCTAATTCTGGCACAGTGAGTTGGGCAACTCGCTCTAAGGTCGTTTGGTAATCCAGAGAAGATGCCAGCACCGTCCCGGCTTCAGAAAGGAACTGTTGAGTGCGCTCTAGCCTAACGCGTTCCGTGACATCGACTACATAAATCAGGACGCTTTCTACCTGGTGATTGGAGTTGACAGTCGGCAAATAGTAAACGTTGTAGTAACCAGGGCGACGATCGCTGCGTCCCGGCACATTCACCGCAAAGTTCTGCGAAATGAAGGGATCTCCAGTCGAGTAAATTTGGCGAAAGACTTCGACTAATTTGGGCTCGGATTGACTAAACAGATCTGAAATTGAACAGCCTAAGTGTTGTTCACGGGATAATCCGTTAATTTCAGCTAATGCCTCATTAATGGCAGTGAAGCGCTGCTGGGCATCTAATAAAGCGAGTCCAATCGGAGATGTTTCAAACACAGCTGCCAGTTGCTGTTGGGCAGCTTCTGCTTGGGAGCGGGCAATGCGTTCACGCTCTAATAGTTGTTCTCGCTCCTGCTCCGCTTGCTTGCGCTCCGTGACATCCAACACCAACGACAATACCGAAGTCATTCGTCCCGATTTGTCTCTGAGACTGGAGTTATACCACTCGCAATGCACAACGTCGCGATCTTTTGTGTAATTGCGGTTAGATGAGAAAATATGCGGTTCCTCACCATAAACCAACCGCTGACAGACGTCCGCAACAGGTTCCAGGTCTTCTTCAAAGACAAACGGGATTTCAGTTAAAGATTTACCCAGTATTTCTTCAGCTTTCCAACCCAAAATGCGCTCTGCACCAGCAGACCATCGAATGGCTCGAAAGTCATGGTCCCATTCCACAACTGCCATCGGTGTGTTTTCAACATGGAAATTGAGCTTTTGTAGAGTTTGATGCAATGTTTCTTCTGCTTGCTTGCGCTCTGTAATGTCAATCACAACGCCAATGGAATGCTTAGGCTGTCCTTGAGCATCATAAGAAAACTGCCCTCTAGCTTCGACCCAGTGAACCGAGCCATCCGCCCAACGCAGGCGATATTCGTGATGGTACTCGGTTCGCTCCTGAATTGCTCGTTGCAGCTTTGTCTCCGTTTCTGCCAAGTCGTCCGGATGAACCCGACTTATCCAAAGTTCGTAGCTTGGCTTATCTTCATCCGGCTGTAGACCCAGAATGGTGAAATGCCCTACTGACCAGAGGAGCGTTCCTGTTTGCATATTCCAGTCCCAGGTGCCCATCCGTCCCACGTTAAGCGCAAGTTGCAGGTGGGCTTCCCTTTCTCGTAATTCTGCTTCTGCTCGCGATCGCTCCACCGCCAGCCAAGTTTTTTCAGCAATGCGCTCCAGCAACCCCACATCTTCTGCTGTCCACTGACGAGGAGCGACATGGTGCAAGACTAACAATGCCTCAAATCGTCCTGCTTTGACGAGGGGGACACACAGCAGCGATTTAGTCTGAATCGCATCAAAAGCTGCTGCCCCTGATCCAGCCGTGCGAGGATCGCGATCAACATCCTCAACCACAACGGTTTTGCCCTGCTTCAGTGCTGCAATGATGTCTGGACCAAAGGAATTCATGTGGTGGATACCCGCAACGCTGATGACACCATTGCAGTAGTCGCGATCTACAATGACGTATTCCCGGGTTGGATCAATTTCACCGTAGGTACAGCGAGTGACATTGAAATGTTGTCCAGTGGAACTAACCACTTGCCACATAATTTCTTCAGAGTTTTGAAGGGCACGAATGGCCTCATTCAATTCGATCAAGAACTGTTGTTGTCTTTCTTTGCGCTGAAGTTCTTGGAGTAAGACTTCCGCTTGCTCACGAGCTTGGACTTGGGCAGTGACCTCAATGCCATGAATCAAGATGCTGTCAATGCAACCATCAATGTCTCTGAGCGGTAGAAACACAAGATTGAAAAAGCCTTCAACGAGATTGCCATCCCTATTCGGATCCCAACGAGATAAGCATTCATCTTCTCGAATAATTTCCCCAGTCTGATAGACCCGATCGTAAATCTCAAAATATTCCTGGCTTTCTATTTCGGGGAATACTTCGCGTGCCGTCTTATCAAGAATGTCTTCGGAACGTCCAGACACGGTGAGAAACTTAGAGTTCGCCAGTTCAAAGACGTGATCAGGACCCGACAGCACGGCAAACATGGCAGGCACTTGCATCAGAATGTCTCGCAGCCGCTGACGTTCCTTTTCAACCAATCGACGGCTCTTCTGTTCCTGCTCTAGCAGGCGAGCGCGTTCAGCTTCGATTTGCTTGCGCTCCGTAATATTGACCGAAACGCCCAGCATTCGCGTGGCGTGTTCAGCCTCATCGAGATAGACGCGTCCCTGACTTTTCAGCCACAGTATCGTGCCATCGGGGCTCATCACTCGGTATTCCTGAGAAAAGGCGTGGTCACCCGTAATCGCTTGTTCCATCGCTTGCCTGACTAGGGGTCGATCATCGGGATAGATCACCGCACGAAATGCTTCTGCGGTACCCACGTGCATGCCCAAAATCTTCAGCGCGTTTGGAGAACATACCACTTGATTGGTTTCAAAATCGATGTCCCAAGCAATCATTTCGGCAGACGTAAGGGCAAGCTGTAAGCGTTCTTCGGTCTGCCGCAGGCTTTCTTCAATCTGTTTGAGGCGAGTTACATCCTGAAACATCCCAATGCCAATGGCGGGATGTCCATGCATGGCTGGCAAGGTTTCTCCCCAGCATAGGGTTGAGCGAATGCCACCAGGCGTATACCAGTTCATTTCATAGTTTTCTAACCGTTCTCCCCGAGCAATTAGAACGGCGGGCATTCTTTCGGTTGGGATGCGATCGCCGTTCGCGTCGGTACAGTAATAAGCGTCGGTATATTCATCTAAGGATTTGTCTTTCGGTAAGTCACCCCCTGCTAATTCATTCGCAATTCGGTTGGAAAAAGTAACTCGTGCGGTTTCGGGTTCGATAAATACGGTTGGCGTTGGCATTAGATTCAGCACTGCTTCCAACCATTTCTGCTGATTTTCCAATGCTTCCGTTTGCTGCCTCAGTAGCGTTTCAGTCTGCTTGCGCTCCGTAATATCTTGAAACACCGCGACGGTCGCTAGAATTCGCTCCTGCTTATCTAAGATTGGGCTTGAATTGACTGAAATAACGGTATAACTGCCATCTTCCTGACGTAGCTCCATTTCCTCCCGGATAACGATTTCACCCGTTCTGAGCGATCTCATTAGGGGGTACTCATCCGGTGCGTAAATCTGTCCATTCGGGCGAAATGCTTCAAACGGGGTAAGGCGTACATAGTCCTCTAGCTCGCGGGTCTCTTCAAAGTCATATTTGACAATTTGTTTGGCTTGTTCGTTTGCGAGCACCAACTTGCCAGAAATGGCATCTGCGATGAAAACTCCTGCAGGCATCTGGTGCAGAACTGCTTCAAATTTTGCCCTTTCCGTTTCCAACGCTTGGAGTAATTTTTCCCGTTCCGCCTCTGCTTGCTTGCGTTCTGTCACATTGCGAAAATAAACGGCGATCCCTTCGACAGAAGGATAAGCATTGACTTCCAGCCAGCATTGAATGGAGCTCCCAAATTCTTCCCATGTCACCGGAACTTGTTCTGCCAAAGCTTGATGCATCGCTTGATAGGCGACTCCACCTACAAGTTCAGGAAAAACGTCGTTCCAAACGTGTTTACCCAGCAATTCCTCAGGGGTTTTGTGCAAAATTTGAGCAGCTGCCTCATTGACATAGGTGTAGTGCCAGTCCCGATCAAAGGCAACAAAAGAATCGGTGATACTTTCCAGAATGATTGCTACTTTGCGTTCAGCCGTTTGGGCGCTCGTATTTACCGCCTGTTCTAACCGTGTCTCTAACTCCTGTTTTTGATGTTGTAGAGCTGCAATTTCCTGCTGTTGCTCAAGAATTTGGTTTTGAATCAACGCCACTTGAGCATCTGCTCCAGTAGATTCGTTAGGATGCTCCGCTTCAAGATGGCGAGCAAAGTGTTCAATCACTTCAGAGCGAGAAATTCCCCGTTTGTGTGCCTCCTTGTCGAGCGATCGCCAGGCTGTATTGGTAAGCGAGATGCTAATGCGTTGTTTGGTTTCTGAATCCCAATTTTGAACAAACTTACCTGTGGCGTCGCGCTTCATATAAAGAATTAACCGTATGCGTAAACGGAACACCTTATTAAATCTGAGTTGCTCTCTCCTATATATCTTCCCTAAGAGTGAAGATTTCCACCTTATCTAAACTCAAGGGGCTGTGCTGCAAAAAATTATAGAGTAAGCATCTATGCGCTGCTCAAAGCGGCAAATCAGCACCTCTTGAAGGAGATTACAATCTACTCCTCAAAAAAGGTTAAGTAAATCTAGAGGATAGCCGCATAACAATCCCAATGGATCGGAACAATTCAGTTTGATTCGGTTAATTATAGTAGAAGTGACTATGTCCGGTGATTGCGAACGTGGTCATGTTCTAGACCTGTGGAATCAGGAATAATGGAGGAGCCAGTTTCAAACTAGGATTTCTCTCATAGTTCTCGAACCGGTTCTTTGCCCGAGTTGTGGGAGTGAAGATGTGGTCAAGCACGGTCAGTCAAACGAAG
>JAHHHO010000081.1 GCA_019359315.1 Myxacorys californica WJT36-NPBG1 | reverse complement strand
TCATTTGCTTTGACGAAAATTAAGTGCTATTCTGACTTCTAAACTATGCAATTTTCTTGGTTCGGTGACGCTCGCTCTCCGCTTCGCTCTCGCTTGGCTTCCTCTCGACCGCTTGACCAATATAACGCTACTAACTTATCCCTGTCAAGCTAATTCTGAAGGGAAATTGGAACAATATCAGGAAAAGGCTGGAAACTAAGCTGCAAGAGAGGTTTGGAGATACATCCTCTATGTGGCTTGGGCAGCTAATGAACCGATTAACCCATACCTATAGTTGGAAGAATGGAAGACGCTGGACTCTGGTGATGGGAGTAATGGCGATCGCAGGTTTGATAATTTCAACTCTTCCTCAACACAAGGTTAGGCAGGAGAGCAGTCCTTATATTGATATTGGGGTGAAGAATTTGGGGTGAAGAATCATCCTAAGTAATCTTTCCCATGCCAGAGGCGGTGGAGCAACAGGCGTTAGCACAATACGAAGAGTTGAGATCAGTTTCAAGTATTTCTGACGAAGCACTCATCGAGCTGGGCTAGGTTTGGGTATGACTCGCATTCTTGTTGTGGACGATGTGGCTGATAATTCTTTTTTGCTTCAAACTCTTCTAGAGTATGAGGGCTATCAGGTAGATATTGCTGATAGCGGTTGGGAAGCGCTTGTCAAGATAGAATCTGCACCGCCAGATCTGGTGTTGCTAGACATCATGATGCCAGGCATGAATGGATATGAAGTTGCTCATCGAATCCGCCAAAATCATCAGCTTGATTCAGTTCCAATTTTATTCGTGACGGGATACGATTCTCCTGCGGCTGCGATCGAAGATCCGGTTCAAGTCACTGGAGTCATTCGTAAGCCTGTAGAGGTAGATAGTTTAGTAATGCAAGTACAAGCTGCATTAGATCAGGATGAGTAATATTGAGACAGTAGTTCCTAGGACGACTTTTAAGCGAAGTAGTGGGGTTTTATTGCATCCGACTAGTCTACCTAGCCAGTTTGGGATTGGAGATTTAGGAAAGGCGGCCTATGAGTTTATTGATTTTTTAGAGCAAAGTGGTCAAGTGTGGTGGCAGATTCTACCTTTAGCACCGACGGGGTACGAGCACTCACCTTACACCATGAACTTTAGTGCATTTGCAGGAAATCCACTGCTGATTGACTTAGAACGATTAATGAAAGAGGGCTTGCTGCGTCAAGAGGAGTTGAAGCCGCTTCCAAATAAGGATCGTGTTGATTTTGATCAGGTTGTTCCTTATAAGACTCAGTTACTTGAGCTAGCGTACTCTCGCTTTAAGCCAGACACTCTATTTGAGCAATTTGCTCAGGAGCAGGCTTACTGGCTAGACGACTTTGCTCTATTTATGGCGCTTTTAGAGGCGCATGAGGGGGAGCCTTGGACAAAGTGGGAGACACCGATTGCACGACGAGATCCTGATGCAATCCGTGAGCAAAAAGAGAAACTCCAGACAAAAATTCAGTTCTATAAGTTCTCGCAGTTTAAATTCTTTCAGCAATGGTCGGCGTTGAGAGACTATGCTCACGGGAACAATATCAGCATTATTGGCGATGTTTCAATTTACGTCTGCCACAATAGCTCTGATGTGTGGGCAAATCCTGAGCTATTTAAACTCGATCCAGAAACGTTAGAGCCTGCCTTTATTGCTGGAGTTCCGCCCGACTACTTTAGCGAGACGGGTCAGCTATGGGGGAACCCGGTTTACGACTGGCCGCGATCGCAAGAAACCAATTTTGATTGGTGGATTAAGCGCTT
The DNA here is from genome assembly GCA_019359315.1 of Myxacorys californica WJT36-NPBG1. Classification (GTDB taxonomy): domain Bacteria; phylum Cyanobacteriota; class Cyanobacteriia; order Leptolyngbyales; family Leptolyngbyaceae; genus Myxacorys; species Myxacorys californica. The sequence goes on along the minus strand of JAHHHO010000081.1, from coordinate 22,074 downwards.
TCAAGCAACCCTACAATATGTTGATGTTGTTCGGGTTGATCACTTCCGTGGATTTGAAGCCTATTGGCAAGTTCCGGCTGGGGAAACAACAGCCATGAATGGAGAGTGGGTGAAGGCACCGGGAGTAGAATTTTTCGAGACTTTGAAAGAGAAGCTTGGAACTCTACCCATCATGGCAGAGGATTTAGGAATTATCACTCCAGAAGTTGAGGAGTTGCGCGATCGCTTTGAGTTTCCTGGAATGCGAATTTTAATGTTTGCGTTTGATGGCGATCCAAACAATGTTCATCTACCCACTCATTACGTTCCCAATTCGATCGTTTATCCTGGAACCCATGATAATGACACCGCAATCGGGTGGTGGGGAAAGGCAAGTGATCAAGAGAAGCAAAACGTTTTGCGCTACCTAGGTCATGATTCAGCCGAGGAAATTTCAGAGATTATTCATTGGCAAATGATTCATACTGCAATGGCATCGGCTGCCAGTCTAGCTATCATCCCATTGCAGGATATTTTAGGACTTGATCACACTGCCAGGATGAACGACCCAAGCCAGAATGCAGGAAATTGGCGCTGGCGATATCTCAGTTCTGAAATGCTTACACCAGAGCTATCAAAGCAGCTTTTAGAGTTGACAGAGCAAACCAATCGTATCGCAACCTAAGAATAGATAGGTTGGAATGGAGACCTGATCGCAAGCCTAACATTGCGATCAGGTCTTCCCTAATTAGAGCCTTTGAGCCATTTGATAAGCACTTGTAAGTTTATTTAACTGCTGAATTAGCAAGCTAAGGAACAAGCCTACATCCGTTACAACGCCTACAGATTCGACAGAGCCGCGATCGCTCAGCTTGGTCACTACAGCAGGATTGATATCGACACACACCATTTTTACTCCAGCAGGCGTCATATTTCCAACACCGATGGAGTGCAACATGGAAGACAACATTAAAATCATGTCAGCCCCAGCAATCAGACGAGCATAATCTTCTTGCGCTTTGATCAGATCCATTTGCGTATCTGGCAACGGTCCGTCATCTCGAATCGATCCCGCTAATGAAAATGGAACATGATTACGAACGCACTCGTAGAAAATCCCCTTGTCGAGCACGCCCTCTTCAACGGTTTTGGCAATACTGCCATATCTGCGAACGGTATTGATTACTTTAAGATGGTGACGATGCCCACCGCGAACCGAGACGCCCCGCTGCATATCTACCCCCAGCGATGTGCCCATGAGCGACTGTTCCATATCGTGAACTGCGATCGCGTTGCCGCCGAGCAACGCCTGCACATATCCTTCACGAATCAAATGAGCGAGATGTTCGCCCCCCCCTGTGTGAATCACGACTGGACCTGCGCTCACCACGACGCGCCCGCCTTGGTCGCGAATCTGTCTCAGTTCCCAAGCGATTTGTTCAACCACTAACTCCACTCGGCGTTCACTCGACACGCCTGCACCCATAAAGCTAAATTCTTGAGTATTGCGCTGTTCGCGAGATTCTGGTTTGCGAATCGTCCGAATTCCTTCAACGCCGACGATAACGCGATCGCTCGTTTGCAAATCTCTCAGCAGTTTACATTCAGCAGTTTTAGAATCGGCAGACACCGCGATCGCGGCATCCATACGCTGTTTATCTACTGTGACCCACTCATTATTGATGCGCACCTGAGTTGGGTAGATTGTAGTGACGTAGAAGTCATCTGGTGCAACACCTTGCTGAGAGACAGGTTCAAGAAGGCAATCGCACACTTCTTGAGGCGGTGGCAGTGCGCCTAAGTCGATCAATTGAGACATGATCGTTTCCATCACACTATGCGATGGAGCCGTCACCTTGACTTCTGCCGAAGAGGTACTCTGCCGTTGCACCCCTAAGTTAAAGTTGAGGACTTGAAAACTTCCACCCGCCTCAACCACAACATCCAAGGCGCGGTTAATTAAGCCTGAATCCAGCAAGTGACCCTCCAGCCGAATCGTTCGGCTCTCAATCGTCGCGCTTGCATGAAGCTCTACCCGTACAGGTTCGGTCACTCTTAGCGTCAGGCATTTTGCTGCACCGCCCGCTTTGAGAAACTCTGTCAATGGCGTTTCAATCACGCGAAATCCTGCTTCAGTAATGCGGTTTTTAAGGTCATCGCTTGCTTTATTCATGATGACAACATCGTCAATGTTGACCGAATTACAAGCAAAATTTGCTGCATCTGCTTCGGCAACCGCAATCCGCTTTTCAGCGGGAACTCGCATTTCAATTAAGCGGTTAGAGTACGCATCAAACGCAGGTGGATAGTAAAGTAGATATCCATTTTGCAATGGACAAAAACACGTATCTAAATGATAGAAACGCTCATCCATCAACCGCAATGACAACACTTCTACATCTAGCCATTTTGCTAGGTAGGGATGAGAATCCAATTCAGAGCGAAACCCGTAACCTGCCCACAGCCAACGACCTTCGCGATCGAACAATGCATCTCCTGCACCTTCAAACGGTAACTCTGGCGGCAATTCATGCACCGTAAATCCATTTTCTTCAAGCCACTGTTTAAAGAACGGTTCTTCCCCTTGCCGTTCTTTGTGAAAAAAGCGACTCAAAACGGCAACATCGCCCAACACTAATCCAGCGTTGGCAGTAAATACCATATCTGGAACGCCAATTTGAGGTTTAACGAGATCGACGATCGCATGATCTTTGATGACGTGGTGCAATTTTTGCCACTGGTCAACTGCGCGATCGCGGGACGATTTGTGAATATTGCCTTCCATCCAAGGATTAATGACATAATCCACGTCGTAATGGTCGGGCGCACACATAAGGAAGCGAAGGGATGAAGTCATAGAGAGATCTTGGGTGATTGTGCAATGAACGCGACATAGCATTATAGGCCGTCAGAAGAGGCATTCCTACAAGTGCCAAAGCCGTATGTCATGAGAACATTAGACTTCTGTGAACTCATTTTTACAGTTCATTTTTTACAGTTTAGAAATTGGAAATACTTGATGTCGATCGTGGGAGTTCCGAGGAGTTGAGCAATATCTAGACGCTGCTATTGGCTCCGAAAGATCGCATCTAGTCTAGAAGTCGTGATTAAACCCTCACGAGACTGACGAAAGAAAATCGTTGCAGATGTTGTGGTGTAGCCGTAAGTCTTTACAAACAGAGTTCCTATAGTAACGAAGGTTGCTTCCATTTTAAACGAAGGTTACTTCCATTTTAAGGAACCTTGCTTTCGTCACAAAAAAGGTTGCTTCTGTCGCAAGGAAAGTTGCTTCTGATGTAAGGAAAGTTGCTTCTGGTGTAAGAAAGGTTGCTTCCATCGCAAGGAAAATTGCTTCTGATGTAAGGAAGGCTGCTTTCGCCGTAAGGAACCTTCCTTACATCACAAGAAAGGTTGCTTCCGTCACAAGGAAAGTTGCTTCTGGTGTAAGAAAGGTTGCTTCTATTGCAAGGAAAGTTGCTTCTGTAGTGTGCTGGAAGTTCGGTCCGATGAGACGGGGTTAGGAGAGGTAGTCCCTAGAATCGAATTTTCAATTGAGGCTCATCAAAGATAAGTTGCCGGATCGGTAGGTTCACCGTCTTTTCTGACCTCAAAATGGAGGTGAGGTCCGGTTGATAGTCCGGTTGAACCGATTGCCGCGATCGCTTGTCCGCGTTCAACCGATTGCCCTTCTGCCACATAGAGTTCACTGGAATGTCCATAAAGCGTCGTGATGCCGTTGCCATGGTCGATAATCACCGTATTTCCATAGCCACCGTACCATCCAGCAAAAATAACGGTTCCGCGATCGGCAGCCCGAATTGTACTACCGTAGCCTGCGGCAAAATCCATTCCAGAATGAAATTTTTGGTAGCCCAAAATAGGATGCATTCGCCAACCAAAGGAACTGCTGATCGGCGCATCGCTAGGAAATACAAACTGTCCTGTTCCTAACACAACGGCCACATCACCATTTTTGGCGCGTTCTGCCGCAAGGCGTCTTTGATTCTCGGCAACCCGTCGTTGAATCAAATCACCAATACTTTGAGAATCTTTTGCCAGTTGTGCTTCTGCGGCTTCGAGGGCGCGACGATCGCTTCTCAGCCGATTCACCACTTGATTCTGATAGATTGCCTGCTGCTCATATTCTGATTTTTGCGCGTGGAGTTCTTGAGTGATTAGGTCAATATCATTCTTGGTCTGCTCTACCTGAGTCCGCTGATGATCTAACCGATCCGCGGTGGTTTTTAGGTTAGTCAAAATATTACGGTCTGTTTGATACACCCGTTTCAATTGATAACGCCGATCGAGAAAATCATTTAGGTTTTGGCTCTCAAGCAATACCGCCCAACCGCTTGCACCCTGCTGCTGTTGCAAAAATCGCAGGCGTGAAATCGTAGCGGACTGGCGCTTGCGATACACTTTTTCTGCCTCATCAAGCGATCGCTCTAATTTCTTTAAAGCATTAGTTGTAGATTTGAGTTTTGCTTCGCTCGTCTGAATTTGGCTACTCGTAGCTTGAATCGTCTTGCGAATGCCCTTCAAATCTCCTTGCGCTTTTGTTTCAAGTTTTTGAACGCGATCGCGCTCTTTTTGTACCAGCGATCGCTGCTGATCGACATGCTGTTGTTTTTGTTTTAGCGTATCAATTGTTTCTTGTGATCCGGCAGGGAGCGCCGTCACAATCATCCAAATTCCAATGCAGCAAACAATGCTCCACAGCAGATACCTGAAGTTTGTCGATGTGCGATTCAGCATTTTTACGTAGCTTAGACGTTATCAAATCAAACATTATTATGACTGCAATTTCTGCTTAGGCACGATCTTCTTAATTCGGTCAGTATTACCGACAACTTATCTTCGTTACATCGTCGTGATCCCTTGGAGCTTGGCAAGGCCAATCGCATGAATTTTATAGATTGAGATGGTATGTAGCAGAAGATTGTGTCGCATAATAAGCAGTAGGGTTTTTCAGAAGCGTTGATATAAAAATTACCTTTTCAATCAAGTTGAACTTCTTTTTCAGTAATCATCTCGCCCAATTATTAAAAAGTAATTCAAAGGTATATCAGTTTAATTTGCAATTAAGCGGGCATATCTTCACGCCATCTGACCTGTACCAAATATGCATAGCTCCCAGACTCGTAGCGTTCACCGCATCCTTGCTTGGAGTCATTTCTATCAAGTCGGCAGCTTACTCAAGCAGATGGGCGAGCCAAACGCTCTGATTCTGACCGAGTCAAATGTAGAAGGTTTAGAACGGCAGGCTGACAGTTTTGTTGCTGTGGTTTCTTCAGGATTTAATGCGCTCTTAGAGGGCAACTCCGTGCCCTTTGCGTCAGAAAACGCTTGCCAATTGCAGCTGACGTTTGATCCGAGCGCGATTGCGCTTTTTCTCTCTACTCTCGCTTCTGAACTTTCAGATCATTCCTTTCTAAGACAGCAGATAGCTAACGCGATGCTGCATCTACAGCCAAACGATCCTCAGCTTCAAAGTCAATTTACGCTGCAACTGATTGAAACGTTGTCTGCGCCGACTGTTGAACAATCAGGCTCTGTTGCTGTCGAACAACCACTGCAACAGCAAGTCGAACAAGAGCGCTTACTCCATAAAGTGACATCATTAATTCGCCAGAGCCTAGAGTTACCTGTGATTCTTGAAACAGCCGTTCAGCAGGTGCGTCAGTTTTTGAACGCCGATCGGCTAATTATTTATCAGCTTAATATTCCGGCTCCGTCCTGTTTGCTGTCTTCCGAACCTCAGATTCCAGCGCATGAAACCATTCCCAAGTTAGACGGAATTACTTACGAATCTCGTAGAAGTGATACAGTTCCTTCAGTGCTTCACCTGGTGAAAGACGATGGTGAGCAGACGCAGCACCTCTGGAGTGCTCATCGAAAGGAACTCACTTGGGCGATCGTCGATGGTCAAACCTCCTCTCAGACGCAGCCGTTGCTCAAGCTCTCTCCTCAAGCACAAGTACGGGCAGAATTAGTCACGCCAATTGTGGTTCAGGACAACCTATGGGGATTGCTCATTGCCCATCAATGTTTCACAGCGCGAGACTGGCAAGAAAACGAGAAAGCGCTTCTACATCAAATTGCAGAACAACTTGCGATCGCCATTCACCAGTCCAACTTGTACTCGGAACTGCACGCTCAAACGCTGACCCTTGAACAGAAAGTGGTTGAGCGGACGCAAGCTCTGTGCGATACGCTGATAGCGGCGCAATCGGCGAGTCGAGCCAAGTCAGAGTTTTTAGCCACGATGAGCCACGAACTGCGATCGCCGTTGACTACAATTATTGGCATGGCAGCGACTCTACTGCGCTGTCAGGAACAGGCGCAGCACTCTGGGCTACCGCTATCAAAGCAGCAAGAGTATCTGCATACGATTCAAAGTCGGGGTGAACACCTGCTTTCTCTGATCAACAATATTTTAGATTTATCCGAAGTTGAAGCGGGAAAGATGGCGTTGGAGATTGAAGAATTTTCTTTGGCTCAGATTGCCCGTCGTGCCGTTGAAGCGCTACAAGCACGAGCCGATCTCAAACGCGTCAAACTTGATCTCAAGATTCAGCCGGATCAGGTGGATGTCCAGTTTCGAGCCGACCCTCGGCGAGTTCAGCAGATTTTGGTTAATCTGCTGACCAACGCGATTAAATTTACGCCAGAGCAGGGGCACGTCACCTTACGCACGTATGTCCATGATGGTATAGCGATTTTGCAGGTTGAAGATAGCGGCATTGGCATTTCTGAAGAACAGCGATCGCTTCTGTTTCAAACGTTTCAGCAATTGGATCACTCTTACGATCGTCAGTATGAAGGCACGGGGTTGGGATTAGCCCTGACAAAACAGTTAGTCGAATTGCATGGTGGCTCCATTGAAGTGACCTCGACAGTCGGAGTTGGCTCAACGTTCACGGTGCATTTGCCAGAACAAAGACTTCCTGGACATCTGTCTGAGCATTAATTTATCTGAGTATTTGTGAACCACTTCTAGAAAGAGCCTTCTAAGGGTGGGCGAACCAGTTCTCGCAACGTTTCTTCGGGCGATCGCGGAGTCCAGCCAAGATTTTGTCGCGCTTTTGTCGCATCGACGCGCACACAGCGATCGTAGACATAATGTGCCCTTTCCTTGTCAATCGGCGGTTGCCACGAGAAAACGCGACCTGCGACATCTAAGACATTAGCCACCACCCGAACGAGGGGTTCAGGAGCTTCGCGAGGGGGCGGAATATCCGTTTCTTGGCTAAAAATCTCGAACATGTCACGAGTGGAGAGATCGCCTGCCGAAATGATGTAGCGCTCTCCCGCTTGTCCGCGCTCTGAAGCGAGAATCATCGCATCGGCTAAGTCGTCCACATGAACAATTCCAGTAATTCTGCCGCCCCCTGCCCACAGTTTCAGACGCCCTTTGAGAAACGAAGTTAACACAGGTTTGAAGTGTGGATCGTCACTGCCAAAGATTCCTGAAGGCAGCACGCTGACGACGTGAAAGCCATTTGCGGCGGCTTGATCAACAAGCTGCTGAGCCTCGTATTTCGTGCGATCGTAGGCGGAGGAAAATCCGGTCTGTTCCCGTTTGAAGGTTTCATCGATCGTTTTGCCTTCCGTGTCACCAAAAATGCCGATTGTGCTGCAATAGACCATTTTAGGAACGCCAGCCAATTGTGCAGCTTCTAGAACAGCGCGCGTTCCGTCTACGTTGACTCGTTCCATTTCAGCCGCATTAACCAATCCAAGTTCGACATAGGCAGCCGTGTGGAAGACAACATCTACACCCGTCATCGCCTGATTGAGGGCAGTGCGGTCAGTGATGTCACCGTAGACGAAATCAATAGGACACTGGGCAAGGCGAGAAAGATTACTGGATTTGCGAACGATTCCAACGACAGAATCGCCACGTTTGAGCAACGCTTTGACAAGATGCGATCCGGTAAATCCATTTGCCCCGGTGACTAGTGCCTTCATATCAGTGTTTTAGTGTCGCGATCGTGAATTTGAATGTGCAGAATATCACAAAGATTTTTCGTAAATGCGGTACGTCTTGTAAATAACACCTCCTGTCGCTTCAATCAATTTTCGAGACGGTTCGTTGTCTTCATAGATCCAAGATAGTTCTGCTCGCTTGTAAGGTTTGCCTTCTTGGATTGTGCCTTGGAATCCTAAATAGATTAATGCGAGCGGAACTAACTTGCGGCGAAATTCGGGAAGCGCTGCGATCGCGAACACACGACCTTGATTAATCTGACGCCGATACCACAGAAACTTGAGAATGCCTAGCCAATTCAGCTTGCCATTTACATGCTTCAGCGCAATGTTATAGTCCGGCAAACTCATAAAAAAACCGATCATCTCACTCTTGTATTCTGCGATCAAAAATGTATCTGGATCGACCAAGCTTCGCAGCGATTCTGCCTGTTCTAGAAATTCCTCTTGCGTTCGAGGTGTCGAACTCCAATTGCCCGAAAATGCTTTTGTGTAGAGCTTGTACATCTCGATCGCATCTTGTGTAAATCCATCTCCTTTAGTTCGGATGGAGCGAAATGATACTCCCGATTTGCACGCAATTTTGTAGCCCTTCTCAAATTCAGGCGATAGGGGTTTATTCACTGGCAGGTCATAAGCGTAAGCATCTTTCGCTTTCTGCCAGCCATCGCGCACCATAAATTCTGGATAGTAAGCCGGGTTGTAAGGCATCATCACCATCGGCGGTGAATCGAAGCCATCGACCAGAAAGAAACAGGAGTTTTGGGTCGAAAAGTTAATCGGACCTCGAACCTCTGTTAGGCCGCGATCGCGTAACCAATCGCAAGCAGAGTTGAGGAGAGACGTTGCGATCGCGGCATCATTAATGCATTCAAAAAATCCGAACAGTCCGACGTTTTTTCCCTCACGCTCAATCAATCGTCGGTTCACCATCGCCACAATTCGACCTACCCCTTTTCCATCTTTCACCGCAATAAACGGCTGAAGCTCTCCATATTGGCGAAACGGATAGTCAGGTGAAAGTTCTTTAATCAGGTCGCTCCGCAATGGTGGAACCCAGTTTGCATCATGGGCATACACTCGTGCAGGCACATCCAGAAAAATTTCTTGGTGTTGGGCAGTTGTAACGGGAATGATTTGAACAGGTTTAGAAGAATTCACAGCACAATCCTCTTCGTTCAATCGATTGAGTTCAAAATCATATTCACGTTGGTTCAGAATCCAGTGTTGAATGTGATTAATCTTCACTGTGGAGTTTAATCGATTCAATGAACAATTCCTACTCCAATTTCTAAGCGATGCTCCTTGGTGGGCAGAAACACTCAACCACGCTTAGAACTATTGCTTAACGTACTAGCAGATCGAGCTATTAGCCCAATCAAGGATTGCTCTCGTTGCGAGCGGCTGCTATTCGTTGTTGAGCAAGCGTACTACGAGCGCGAACGGCAGCATTATCGTCCTGGTTTGCTAGGGTGTTGAGTTGGGCTTCGATTTGAACCAACCAGGGGGATTGAGTATTGAAGAGGGCAAGTTCTTGCAGTGCTACAACTGCCGCATAGCGGACGATCCACTCATGATCCTGTGAAACGATCAGGAGCGCTTCTAACGATTGAAGTTGAGCTTTTTCCACTTCGTCAGGTTGTAATTGCTCCCAACGTGAAATTCCCAATCCTTTTGTTGCTGCCCGACGGACGCTCAGCGCGAAATCATTTTTTGCAGCATCTAACAAGGTTGGTAATGCGCGTGGGTCAGCGATCGCAGCTAGCGCCCGAATTGCCCAAGCTCTAGCGCCATAGTCATAGTCATCCAACTGTTTTAAAAGTGGGATAACGGCAGGTTCTCCAATGCGAATGAGTCCATCTACAGCCGCCACAGCCGCCCCCGGATTGTTGTAGCCTAACGCAGTAATTAGCACTGGAACTTCAGCTTCAGAGGCAACTTCTGCCAACGCCTGCACTGCTTGTAAAAGACGAGTCGCGGAATCTGCGTCGTCAATAGCACGAATTAACTGGAGGACTTGAGGATCGGTCATGAGAAGAGATTTAAGCGCAATCTGGACATAAACCATTCTATTTGACCTGGCTTACTCAATGCTGACAACTATGAAAACTGAACAAGGGAAATGAACAAGAGACGAACAGGAACTGACGCAGCAGATTTCGGGACTTCAGTTTAAAGTCACTAATTCTGTTCTACTTTCCATAGCCTCCCTCGATTGCCTTATTAAATTTCTGGTTAAACTAACCAATTACAGTATTGTGATTGATTTCGGTAATACATTCGATATATCTAACTCCAATCTCATTGTGAATGGATTGTAATAGGATTGGATTCACACATCGGAATAGCGCTTTAGAGAATAAACTCTAAAAACTGACGCTTACAGCTCTTATACACATAATCAGAACTATGTGCCGATGCCCGCTAAAGCAACGCATCCATCAGGGTCATGACATGAACCGCTCCGTCCGAAAGCTCAGGCAGTGGAGTCTGTTTAACCTGGTGTTCGAGTAAGCCTTTGAGCGCAATCAGCTTGAGACTATTTTCTGCTAACGTCTGTGCGATCGCATCGGCAGCAGCGAGATACCCGATCGCACCCAAATCGGCTAATGCCGATCGACGCAATGACAAATTATGCCCCGCTAGTGCCTCAACTAGCAGATCGCCGTACTGTTGATCTTGGGTGAGTTGATACAGGGCACGAGCCGCTGAGTATCGAACCCGCTCGATCGGATGGTCAAGAAACTTCACAAATGCACGCTGCGCTTCGTCCGACTCGGAAGGAGCAGCTGCCGAACATAACTCCCCTAGCGCCTCTAAAATCGCATCGTAAGGCTGGACGAGATCAGGGTCTACTGGAGAAGGAAGCGTTCCAGGAATCTCATTGTTGAGCAATCGCATCAATACTGGAATCGCAAACGGATCGCCCAATTGCTCTAGCGATTGAGCCGCGGCTTCTCGAACATAAAAATCTGAACACTCTAAACTTTTGATTAGGGCGGGTACGGCCATATTGGGGACTGACGGATGGCGCAATTTCCCCAATGCACGCGCTGCATTTCGCCGGAGCGGATATCCTCCCGCTTCTGTGCGATCGGCTTCATCTTCCAACGCCACCATTAAGCTCTCGATTGCTTCAGGCTCGTTCACTCGAAACTTACCGAGCCACCAAGCCGCATACATTCGCAGACCCCGATCTTCACCGCGTAGGTTTGCGATCGCAGTTTCGATCGTCAAATGACCCCCAGATGGAGAATCAATGCCTGCATTTGCTTCATCACTCATGTGACTGTCCAGAAAATTCGTCAATTTCTATGGTCTGCATAAGTCTAACTCGAAACTCAGACTAGGGTTTGCTTTAGATTTGATGATGGATCTGTCAGACGCTTGCCCCAAACCTTTGTGAGAAACGGAGGCACTACTAAATCATCTGCTAGTCTGTCACATCCAATCTGTCACATCCGCAGGCGAAGCCTCCTCAGAAGTACCTCAAATCCGTTGTTAATGCGTAAGTCCTAATTTTTGTTCTCAAAAATTCGCATAAAAAAATAGGTTGCTCTAAGCAACCTATCTATACCGATTCAGAGAAATATCAAACAAAGATGGCAATTCGTAACTCAATACAAATTGCAGATGATTTAGGTTCCAGTCATCCAGGAGTTGGTGTACTCAATCTGGTCAGCTGTTAGAGAATCAATGGTAAAGCCCATTGCCTGTAGCTTCAGACGCGCAATTTCTTGATCCAACTCAGTTGGAATAGGATACACATCAGGAGCCAGCTTGCCCTTGTTTTTCACCAGGTACTCAGCCCCTAGCGCTTGGTTTGCAAAGCTCATATCCATTACCGCGCTGGGGTGTCCTTCAGCCGCCGCCAAGTTGATCAGACGACCTTCGCCCAACACAACAACCGATTTACCGCTCTTCAGCTTGTATTCCTCGGTGAAGTTGCGAACCGTCTTCACATCGCTGGCACGACTTTTTAGCGCTTCGAGGTCGATCTCGATGTCAAAGTGACCCGAGTTCGAGACGATCGCACCATCTTTCATCGAGTCAAAGTGATCTCCGCGAATCACGTGCTTGTTGCCCGTGACGGTGATGAAAATATCACCTTTCGTGGCCGCCACATCCATCGGCATGACCTGGAAACCATCCATCACCGCTTCGATCGCAGCAACGGGATTAATTTCAGTCACGATTACATTTGCGCCCATACCTCGCGCCCGCATCGCTGTACCCTTGCCACACCAGCCGTAGCCAGCAACAACAATGGTTTTACCCGCCAGCAGAATGTTGGTCGCCCGAATGATGCCATCTAGGGTGGATTGACCCGTCCCATAACGGTTATCAAAGAAGTGCTTTGTTTCTGCATCGTTGACGTTGACTGCCGGGAAGGTCAGTGCGCCATCGCGCAGCATCGCCTTGAGGCGAACAATCCCAGTCGTCGTTTCTTCAGTGGTTCCGATGATATCTTCAAGCTGATGCTTGCGCTGTTGAACCAACGTTGCAACCACGTCACAGCCATCATCAATAATGATATTCGGACGGTGATCAAGCGCGATTTGCACATGCTTGTGATAAGTTGCATTGTCTTCGCCTTTCAGGGCAAAAACAGGAATGCCATAGTCAGAGACTAAGCTTGCCGCCACGTCATCTTGAGTAGACAACGGGTTGCTGGCAATTAGAAGGGCGTCCGCGCCGCCTGCTTTGAGGGCGATGGCGAGATTTGCAGTCTCGGTCGTCACATGAGAACAAGCAACGAGTCGGATGCCCTCAAATGGCTTCTCTTGGGCAAAGCGATCGCGAATTTGCTTCAGCACAGGCATTTCACGCCCAGCCCATTCAATTCGCTGCTTGCCCTGAGGAGCCAAAGAAATGTCTTTGACTTCGTATTTCAAGCGCTCTGGAGTCGCTACCATGAATTCGGTTCCTCTAGATAAATCAAATGAAAGATAGGGATCTGTAAAATCCCTCTTAACAAATTAGCCTGCAATTTCAAAACAAGCCATCTAAAACTCAGAGATTTTCAAGTTTTTTAGAGGATTTGCCAAAATCAGAGGCAGAAGTACTCCGAAAGGAATAACTCCTTTGCACAAAGTGCATTGAAGTCGCTTCTGAAGTCAAGGTGATCAGCAAAGCTTATTGACGATTTAACAGAACGGTCTACAAACTCTAGCAAGTCATCATAAAGTCATTCGTAAAGTCGTTGAAGTTCTTTTATGATTTAACAGAAATACAAAATTTAACTATTCAGTTCTCACCTGCTAACGAAGCGGTTAACGGCTATATTGTAGGGAGAGTTAATCTTTCTATGATAATAGCGTTCTCAATGTTATCTAAGGTTTATGAATAATTTACTCGTAATCAAGATAGTTGGAACAGAATGCTCAAACGATAGTCTCAACCAATCGTGTTGTAAGACCTGCCCAACCTAACCTGCGAAGGATTGACGTATCGGGATTGTCTTTGCTACATTTCATAACTATCTTTGCTTCTACGCAGGGATTGAACTGAAGTCAGTCAGCCTAATTCAGCGTTGTTCAAGTCTTTAAAATAAGGCTTGCAAGCTTGAAGCGGAGGAACCAAATCTTGGGGCTAACTAGGATCGCTATTGTGGTATGGCACTTTACCTAGAGGGCATCTCCCAGTCCTAGCCCGTCAGCTAACTTCGTCGGCATTGAGAGAGGACTGGAGAGCTTTCGGCTCATCAGTGTCTCTTGTTGAGACTGCTCAGTTTGGCATAACTGAACTCAACTGTTAAAGCACTGAAATTATGGTTCAACTCAGCATAATGGCGCTCTTTGTCGCTGTGAGTCAGGCTACTTGGAAGCGGACAAAGCTTGGTCTGTTGCGAAATACAGTGCTCTATCCAGCACTGGGATTTCTGGGGATTTTACTACTATGGTACGGAATTGCCTCGCTGCGGCATGAATTGATGCCGTATCCTCATGAAGCGATCGCCAACAACCTAGACTTCATCATGCACCCATTTTATCAGCGGGGTGCGGGTGATTTAGGAATTGGGTGGCTGCTGCTCGCGAGTTTACGACGAGTCTTGCTAGGCTTTTTGTTAGGGGCAGTCGTGGCAATTCCTCTCGGCTTTCTGATCGGCATGTATCGCCCTGCGCTACTGGCACTCAATCCGATCATTCAGATTCTCAAGCCGGTGTCACCCCTAGCATGGCTACCGATTGCTCTCGCTATTTTTAATTTGGCGGAACCCTCTGCAATTTTCGTAATTTTCATTACCTCTTTGTGGTCAACCATCATCAACACTGCTTTAGGGGTTTCCAGCGTTTCCAAAGATTATCTTGACATAGCACGAGTGCTGGAAATGCCGCCGTGGCGACGGGTTTACAAAATCATTCTGCCTGCAAGTCTGCCCTACATTTTTACCGGATTGCGAATTAGTTTAGGGATCGCTTGGCTGGTGATTGTCGCAGTAGAGATGCTCACTGGCGGCGTTGGGATCGGCTTTTTTGTCTGGGATGAGTGGAGTCGCTTGAACCTCAGTTCGGTGTTTTTATCGGTGTTTGTGATTGGTGTTACTGGCTTGTTGCTGGATGTCGCAATCTCCAGACTTGAAGCGCTCATCACTCACCGCCGAACTCCGAAAGAGGGATAACTGCTCCTCTAACCGTCTACATCCTACATTTCAAAACTACCCCGCATTTCAAAACTTATGACGACTCAAAACTCCTGGACTAGGCGCGAGTTTTTGCTGGGCGCGAGTGCAACCGCCACAACCGTCGCGTTGGGGGCTTGCAATATCAGTGCGGATCGATCCGCCTCCGGATTGACTGAAGAAGCAAAGGCAATCGAGCGAGTTGTCAAGCCATCTGAACTAGAGAAACCAGATATCACCGTCGGCTATGTGCCAGTGAATGACTGCGCTCCTTTTGCGATCGCGTGGAAAAAAGGCTTCTTTCACAAATATGGGCTAAACGTGCGCTTGAATCGTGAAGCAAGCTGGGCAACCTCTCGTGATGGCTTGATTTTTGGTCGTTTAGACGCCTCGCCTGTCGTGTCTGGAGCAGTGACAAACGCCCGAATTGGCGCGGAGGGAGCGCGTCATGCTCCCTTATGTGCAGGCATGGTGATTCACCGCCACGGCAATGCAATGACGATGAACCGCGACATGTGGAACTTTGGGTTGCGTCCCTGGCAGGAATATAACGGGAACTTAGAGGCATTTGGTCAACAATTTCGGTCATATTTTGAGCGTCAGCCCAACGAGCGCAAGGTTTGGGCAGTTGTCCTGAGTTCTGCCATCTACGAATATTTCGTGCGCTATGTGGCGGCGGCGGCAGGCGTTGATCCGCTCAAAGAGTTCCGCATCATCATTGTTCCCCCTCCCCAAATGGTGACGAATGTGCGAATTGGAGCGATGCAGGCTTACATGGTTGCCGAACCGTGGAACACTCGCGCCATTACCGGAAATGCTGGCATTGGCTTCACCTTTGCTCAGGGCAAAGAAGTTTGGCTCGGGCATCCCGATCGCTTACTTGGTGTAATGGAATCGTTTATTAACGAGAATCCCAAAACCTATCGATCGCTACTAAAAGCGATGATCGAAGCCTGTCAATACTGCAGCAAACCGGAGAATCGCGTTGAAGTGGCTCAACTAATTACGGAGCGATCGTTTACCGGAGCAAAACCAAAAACCGGAGCGATCGACAAATTTACAGCTCCTGGAATTGTCGGCAACTACAATTACGGCGGCTTTGATGGCAAAGATCGCACCGTTAAATCTGAAGACACGACCATATTTTACGATTTGCCACCCAACCTGCCGCAAAAGCCGGGAGGAACGTCAACGTTTTTGTGGCGATCGGAAAGTCTTTGGTTGATGACTCAAGCGGCCCGATGGGGGCAAATTAAAGAGCTTCCCAAGAACGCGGATCAGCTTGCGGCTCAAGGTTGGCGCACAGATATTTACCGCGACGTTGCTAAAGAAATCGGCATTCCCTGTCCCACTGACGATTACAAAGTTGAACCTCCCGAAGCGTTTATTGACAAAAAAGGCTTTGATCCGAGTGATCCAGTGGGCTATCTCAAAAGTTTCGAGATTCGCGCCGATCGCCCCGTTCCGATTTACTTCGGTTAGGGAAACTTAAACCGCTCAACCCTTCGTTTACCTATTCACTCTCCAAAACTACTCTGCAAAACCTATGACTAAATCAAGCTTGCAAACAGCAGATACTAACGATAGGCAGCCAGAAACGGCTGGATTCTTAACAATTGAAAACGTAACCAAAGCCTATCCCACTGGAAATGGGGGCGAATTCGTTGTCCTTGACAATATCAATCTCACTGTAGAAGCGAACCAGTTTGTATCGCTGATCGGGCACTCCGGCTGTGGCAAATCGACCCTACTCAAGATCGTGGCAGGATTGGAGCGGTCAACCTCTGGACTCGTGACGCTAGAAGGGCGAGAAATTCGCAAACCAGGAAGCGATCGCATGATGGTGTTTCAGAACTACTCGCTGTTACCTTGGCTTACCGTACGTGAAAATGTTCGGTTAGCGGTAGACGAAGTGTTAAAAGACGCGTCCCGCGCCGAGAAAGCTAGTCTAGTGAATGAGCATCTAGCCATGGTCAAACTGATGCCAGCCGCTAACAAATATCCCGATGAGATCTCTGGCGGCATGAAACAGCGGGTGGGCATTGCACGGGCATTGGCAATTCGTCCTAAGATGCTGCTGATGGACGAACCGTTTGGAGCACTTGATGCCTTGACTCGCGGCAAGCTTCAGCGACAAGTACTGGATATTTGGGAAGCCCATCGCCAAGCCGTGCTGATGGTGACGCACGATGTGGATGAAGCGCTGTATATGTCCGATCGCATTGTGATGATGACGAACGGACCTGCCGCCCAAATTGGCGAAATTCTAGACGTTCCGTTTGCCCATCCGCGAGATCGCGCCGCCCTGCGAGAAAATCCTCACTACTATGAACTCCGCAATCATGCGCTAAATTTTCTTGATCAACATTTTGGTGCTGATGATTGAGGCTCTTGGAGTGCCCTCACTACGTGCATTTATGACAGAATCCGCTACCAGAGTGTCAGCTTTTAGAGGCGGTTATCACGCCAAATCTCTATCCAAATCTGTAGTGACGATTAACTACAATAGAGATATCTAGAGCTTAGTTGACCTATGGAGATCGGACGTTTCCTTTCGCTTCAGAACGGGCGAGTTGGACAGTATCTGTCACCCAGAGTTTTAGTCGTTAGAACTCCGTTTCGCCGAGTTCCTCATTCTGAGGAAGCAACCTATTTTGGGTTTGAGACGTTTGCTCAAGCTCAGAAGTTCACACAGCGTCTTGCGAGTTCTGGGTATCATTTTCGACTTCAGCGGAGCCAGATTTTAGACCGGTTTCTGTATGAAGTTAAGCTGCCTGGAACAGCTGCGATCGGGCCAATGCTAGCCTATTGGGATCGAGCCGATCAGCGACGACTGGGGACAGAGAACTCGCAAAAAGACTGGTCGAATGCGCCGCGTAATTTAGAGCAAATCGCTTCCTAGAAGGGCTTTTCAACCCTCTTTACCACCAGTTGCAATTGGTGTGAATCTGCACTACAATTAGTACATTAGTACAAATGATTCAGGTTCTTGTTCCATGACGAAGCATTACATTCTGCACCTTGACCCTGCCGCCAAGTACGAATGGGATCGCTGCTCTTTGAGAGATCCGATCACTGCCGATCGTCCTGCCTTTGCTGAGCTGATTGCTGAAGCTGTGGGGGATCAGTCCGGTTCCTACCTGGTAGCTGTAAATATTGAAGTTCAGGTTTTGGAGAAAGCTGCGCCCCAAGCTCAGATGCCACCTTCAAGCATGTCTGAGTTGCCTAATCGCGCCTTGCCCCAGCTACAAGAACTCGTCGCATAGCTGCTTCTAGGTCTTTAGTTTCTCCTATTTGTGCGTAGCCTTTGTTGTTCGTAGTCTGTAGTCCGTTGCGGCTCTTTGGCTGCTGACCCTTTTACGTTCAAGGAATGTCGAGTCATGAAATTTCGTTTAGATCAGTATCCCGCTGCGATCGCGCAAGCAGCCCATCATGTCAATGAGCTAGAGCTAAATATTGCTGAAATCCGTCAGCATCTTGCCCGGTTAGAAGGCAATGCAGATATGGTTGTCGCATTTGAAACGGCCCTTAAGAATGACAATCAGCGCAAAGCCCGTCGCTTTGAAGTTTTGCAAGTCAACCAAGAGTATGGACGCGCGGTTGATGCCCTAAACCGTGCCTCTACCGAGAAAGCCAATGCGCTGGCGCATTTAGAGCATCTACGCAATGAGTTTAGTGTGGCGAAATTGGAAACACGACTCACGATCGCACAGCAGTTGACTGGGCTTGATTCACGTGAGCTAGTCGGTCTGTAAGCTTGTTTGAGCTGGGTAAAGTTGAGCAGTAGAGCAATAAGTTCTACTGCTTTTTTATGGTGTGTCCTCTATTCTTTGTTTGCTGTTCAAAGAGCTTTGGGCACTCTACAGCAGTAAAAGTTGTGAGATACATCGCATGTCTAGTGCAGGGTTGAATAAGTGGATTGTTAGTGGCAACCTGGCGGCAGATGCTCAAGTTAAAACTGTTGACTTGAAGAATGGCGAGCAAGCTCAAGTTGCTTCAGTCACTTTGTATGTTCAGAAGCCTCGTAACCGTGAGGAATCGTTTACAGTGTCTCTGAGTATTTGGGAAAAGTCTTATGCATGGCGCAAACTTCAGTTCTTGAAGAAAGGCTCGCTTGTCATTTGTACAGGTAACGTTGAACCGAACCCTTTTATTTCTAGCAATGGCAATGTCCCTAAAGCGGGCTTGCAAATGACAGTAATTGATATTGATCTTGATATTGTTCGAGATGCTGAGAGCGAACAATCTGGAAGTGATGTTGAAGAGATAGTAGCGATCGCGTCTTAAAGCTGATTTATAAAGAGAATTTAGAGGGGAATTAGATTAGTCTTGAGCAAATTTTAGGCTAGAGCGAGTTGAATGATTTAGCCATTTGATAAAGCCATGTAGTGAGCCTATCAACTCTAGAGGTGGATGAGGCACTTTACTAGCAAATAAAATCCTATGTTCAAGCATAGAATTTTATTTGCTAGCAGAGGGGGTTATTGCGCAGTATAAGACTTCAGTTTGCTAGTAAACGACTTTATTTTCGGTTTACAAGTTTTGTATCTAGAAAATAAACTCATATACTGGAAACTTCTAAAACCCTGTATCTTCGTTTTCTTTTCAGGGTGCCGATTCAATAAAGTTTTATACCAAATCGGTAAAACTGAAGTTAGATTAAGAACTGTGAGAAAATAAAGTCCTATACTGCTCGAGGCTTGAGTACGAATCATACAGGATAGCAAACCTAATGGGACGTCAGTTCGACGGTAGCAAAGCTGAAATCAGAACCAGAAAGGGATTGAAAATTGGGTAGAGACAGCGAAACGATCGAACTGAATTTTTTATTTTGCTATTGATGGACAATTACAGAATCTCTGCTCAACTCAATGTAACTGTGCTGGGAAAGCAAATCAACGATGAGGAGTAGATTTACAGCAAAAAGGGCTTCCAGATCTGAGTTTTTGATATTTCCTGTTGTGACAAGCAGAAGTTTATAGGGCTGCTGTGTAGTGAGGAAAGAATCAACAAAATCTGAGTCTTTGGTAATGACAACTCGTTCTTGCTGAGCTGAGAGTGAGTTGATGATGGAGTCTGGAGTGGCATTCTGTTGCGGGAGTTCTCTGGTGTGGAGAGTATCATGACCTGCTTCTTGAAGCAGTCGGGTGAGCCGAACAGGAAGTTGGGCATCGACGAGAAACTTCATGATGCCAGTTTATGAATGCTTTTAACTTGGCTGAGCCGGGCAGCAAAGAGGAGAACGGCAAGAATATCGTCTGATTCGAGATCATCGTAGTCAGTAAGGATTTCTTCGATCGTCATGCCAGCGCTCAGAAGTTCAAGGATAAACTCAACGGGGTAGCGTAACCCACGAATGCAAGGTTTGCCATGACAAATGTCTGGATTATGGGTGATGCGTTGCAATAAGTTGTTTTCCATATTGAACTCCTTTCTAATTCTAAACCGCCCCAAGTGCTTTCAGTGTGGCTTTGTCCGCGTTAGTCAAGCCTTTGGCTCCAGCAATGTTCATGCCTTCGTATGGGTAAACATCCTGCAAATTTCTCAAACAATTTCCTGTATTAACATCCCAAAGCTTGACTGTTCCATCTCTGCTTCCACTGGCAATCATAGAATCTTGAGAGTTAATCTCAACTGAGTAAACCTGGTTAACATGTCCTTCTAAAGTCCTAAGAGGATGTCTGAAAAGGGTAGTTTGCAACGCAGAAATCAGGGTTCGAGTGCTGGTGACTCGACGAAAGAATCAGAAGTTCAGCCGCTAGCACGGACTTCTCAGACATCCTCTAAGTTCTTCATCAACATCCATCTCCGACGTTGCTTCCAACCAGTAAGCAGAATGCGTCCATTCAACATTCTCTGCTAAAAGTTTAGGAATCCCTCTTTCCGTGACAACACTCCAATCAATGCCTTCTGCTCTGTAGTAGCGTCTCTCTATCTCTAATCTTGCAGCAATTGAGCTCTTATCTAATTCTTCTGTCGTCTTAACGGTTCGAGCAACCTGCATGAGTTTGCCGTCTCGCTTCACAGCCAGCATGAAGTCCGTGGTTAAAACATAGGAAACATCGCTTTCAGAATTTTTAGGATACTTCCATCCCATCTCATTCGCGATTTCCATAGCTAAATCCAGGTTGAGCATAGGAAACTGTTCTCGAATGTCTACGACATCGTCTGACCACTCAAACAAGTAGAAGAGCCGTCTCTCCTGATCTGAGAGTAGGTGATGGTCTCGACCTGTCTTCCAACCTACCTCTCTTGACGATCTGCCGCGTGAGGAGACATCTCGAACGGTGAGCCAGGGTTTGTAATTCTTTCCTTCCCCTTGCCCTCGCCCCTCTTTGAGGTAACGGTCAGACGTAGCTTGGGTCCACTGGTTCTTCCGCCTACCCATAAAAATACCTCTGGCAAACGAGTATCTATACTGTTCTACTCGCTTGTCAGAGATCGTAGTTCATCTGAACTAAATTGTCCAACCGTTTTACAAATTGTCCAACCGTTTTACAAATTGTCCAACCGTTTTATTACCTGACAAGTTTTGTTAAACGAGAATAAAGTTGGAAACTTAGCCAGCCTAAAAGCCTTGGTTTTTCGTTCTGACTTCGCAGTGGTTCAGAAATAAAGTTGGAAACTAGAGTGATGTTTGCCTTTGAGAGCACCTAAATCATGAACAATAAACTTGGAAACCGTCACATTCTAAGAAATACTCATGACGAAGTTTGAGAGGACGAACAGTTTTATTTACTGTATTTGCGTTAAGTAAAGTTAGAAATTATTGAATTTACTAGGTTCTGTTGACTTTTCACCGCAACCAGATCAAGGTGCAGGCAAAACAGAGGAAACTCCAGTAATTTCGGGCCTGCTTGTCAAACCGAGAAAAAATCCGGCGATACTGCTTGAGCTTGCCAAACAAACACTCGATTAAGTGCCGTTCCTTGTAACTGTGTCGGTCGTACGCTCGCCCTTGCTTGCGATTGTTGCGCGGTGGAATGACTGCCTCTGCGCCTTGCTGCTTGATCTGTTCAATCAGAGGATCAGCGTCATAGCTCCGGTCAGCAATCACTCGGTCAGCTTGTTTGCCGATGAGCAGACCCAGTGCTTGGGTGACATCGTGCGTCTGTCCTCCCGTGAGGGCAAGCTCTAAGGGATTGCCTAAGCCGTCTGCTAGAACATGAATCTTGGTGCTAAAGCCGCCCCGACTCCGACCAAGCGCCTGCTCTAGCCCCCCTTTTTTGCCCCAGCAGCACAGGCATGGGCACGAACCGTTGTACTGTCTATCAGCAGGTTCTCTAAATCGGCAAACTCCACGAACGATTGCTGCATCCGTTGCCAAATCCCGCGTTTGCTCCAGCGGTTGTAGCGTTGATATAGCGCTACGCGAGTACGTTAGGACAATGCCTGAAGGCGGCATCGACACAATCACGAAAGTTTCCAAACTCATCCCAGCGTTGCCGCATCCAATGCTTCAACACCCACCAGCAAGGTTCAAT
>JAHHHO010000080.1 GCA_019359315.1 Myxacorys californica WJT36-NPBG1 | reverse complement strand
AAACGGCGGCTTGGTCAACTGATGTCAACAAGACCCAGCGGGGTGTTGATTGGCAAATGCAGATCGAGGATGCCCGATGCAAATTGACTTCTGTTTACCCTAAAATTAAGCTGTGACGCTGCACTAGTTGTTCTTTGACAATTGAAGTAGCTCTGGTGAGCATCTCGTGCTCCGACAAACATCGGTACGAGTGGTAAAGCTCCTTCTAGCGTGTCTTCCAGCGATCCGCTCAAAGCCTTAAACATTGAAGAATCTAAGAAGTTTCGCAAAATATTCTCTAGATGGCTGCCATCTGTCTTAATGAATTCGTCTTTAGCCGCAAGATTCCATGAGGCAATGCTTTTGAAGCTTGAGCAAATAGGGTAGGCAATAATATCTGAAGCATGAATAATGTTCGTCCACTTTAAAGGCTGACTGCTCCTTTCGGATAGGTTCTTGATTCGCTCAGGATTTGCCTCAATCATCAAGTTAAACAGCAGGATAGGTGCACCCATCGTTGTAATGCTACGTAAATGAACCCTTCTTTCGGAACTGAGATCGACAAAGCCATATATTATTGAGCGAATCTTGCAGGCTTGTCGATCGCTATCCAATTTCTCGGAAAATAAAACGTCCCACAAAATCACCGTACCTAATGAATGAGAAACAAAATGAAGCTCAGTTTCTTCTGGATGAAAGGCAATAAAATCTTCTAGTTGCTCAGCAAGAAGCTCTCGAATTTTTGCTCCTCTTTCTGAGCTTAAATAGGTGAAAGCATCACCAATAACCTCTGATAAAAATCCTCTTCTCGCACTTTGGTAACGAAAGGCATCATCAAGATTGAGAGTTGGCTGCTGATGTTTGAGAAGTTGTAAATCTTGATCTACCCAGTTCCAGGCTTTACCTAAATTACTGAGTATATCTCCCCAAAAACTAGAGTAGAAGTGAGGTAAAGGTTGCCCCCTTGCTACAAGCTCTTTTCTAATCGAGTCTTTGAGTGAGTCAGCATATTTAACGTCTCGCGTGGCAACACAATGAATAAAGAAGACCAACATTCAGCGCTTCACTCACTGCAAAATTACAACAGTAGTGTGCTGCCCTACATAGAAGCGTGATAAAACCTTTTAGCGATGTCCTAACCGTCCAATCAATGCTTGATGCTCCAGAGTCAACAAGCCTTTTTGTAACTCTGCTAAAACGATCGCCAAATTCCCCTGCAAAAGTGCATCCACAGCTAACCAAAGTCCGGGAAACACTCGGCTCTGAATGATTCCTTGAGCATCGGTTTGAAGCGGCACATACTCACCCTCTTGCAGATAGAACCAATCCAAACGATTTTCGTAAGTTTGCCAAACTAAATATTCCTGAATGCCATTGCGACGGTAGGCGTTGAGTTTAGTATTCATATCGACAGCTGCACTGCTAGCCGCAATTTCTACTAGGAGTTCGGGAGAGCCTTCGATATAATCATCATCTGTGCTAAAAGAGCGCCCACCCACTTCTGGCCCAATTCTCAATAACGCATCGGGTTGAGGCTCGTTGTCAAGATCGAGTCGAACCGTTGAGTTGTCTGCAATATCAACTCCAGGCGTTGCTGCAACATAAGCAAACAGCCAGCCCATAATGTAGGCATGAGGTCTACCATGATTCTTGACTCGAACAGGCGAGGCCACGTAAACGACTCCTTCAATTAGTTCTGCCTTAAAATCTTTGGGGGTTTGCACATAGCGACTCTCGAATTCGTGGCGGGTGAGACGATCGCCGCTTTCCAATCGGGGCACTGAGACTGAAAGCTGTTTAGACATAGACGTAAGCGTGTGGCGTTGACCTTATTGTGACATACGGATTAGAGGTGAAATTTACGATCGCACTGCCTACAACTTCCCTCAAGTCGGTATGATCACAGTGCTGTGACTCAGTACTGTGACTCATGGCGCGACCAACTCACCAAGGGGACATAGAGCAAACCATGCGAATTTTATTTGTGGCAGCCGAAGTCGCTCCGATCGCAAAAGTAGGAGGCATGGGAGATGTCGCCGGGGCGTTGCCGAAAGTGCTGCGAGCGATGGGGCACGATGTCCGCATTTTTATGCCCTACTATGGCTTTCTCAACGACAAGATCGACATCCCCGCAGAGCCAGTCTGGAAGGGATCCGCGATGTTTAATCCCTTCGCCGTCTATGAAACGGTGCTTCCTGGTAGCGATGTCCCCTTGTATTTATTTGGGCATCCTGCGTTCGATCCTCGGCGGATTTACTCCGGTGAAGATGAGGACTGGCGGTTTACGTTTTTTGCCAATGGCGCAGCAGAGTTTGCGTGGAACTATTGGAAGCCCGAAATTATTCACTGCCATGACTGGCATACAGGCATGATTCCGGTGTGGATGCACCAAGATCCAGATATTGCTACCGTCTTCACGATTCATAATTTGGCGTATCAAGGTCCGTGGCGCTGGAAGTTGGAGCAGATGACGTGGTGCCCTTGGTACATGCAAGGACACAATACGATGGCGGCAGCAGTGCAATTTGCCAATTGGGTCAATACCGTTTCACCCACCTATGCAGAGCAAATTAAGACACCCGCTTACGGAGAAACGTTAGAAGGACTGCTGTCTTTTATTAGTGGTAAAGTGTCTGGAATCGTCAATGGCATTGACACTGAGGCTTACGATCCAGAGGTTGATAAAACGATCACAAAGCCCTTTGGAACCGACAGTTTAGACAACCGGAAAGCAAATAAGATTGCGCTTCAGGAAGAAGTTGGTCTGGAAGTAAACTCTAAGGCGTTTTTGATCGGCATGGTGACGCGGCTCGTTGAGCAGAAGGGATTGGATTTAGTGATTCAAACCCTCGATCGCTTTATGGCGTACACCGATTCGCAGTTTATTTTGCTCGGAACGGGCGATCGCTACTACGAAACCCAAATGTGGCAGCTTTCGGCGAAGTATCCCGGCCGCATGTCGGTGTTTTTGCTCTACAACGATGCGTTGGCTAGAAGAATTTACGCTGGCTCGGACGCGTTCTTGATGCCGTCTCGGTTTGAGCCGTGTGGGATCAGTCAAATGCTGGCGTTGCGCTATGGCTGCGTCCCAATCGTGCGACGGACGGGTGGCTTAGTCGATACAGTGTTTCCTCACGATCCCGAAAACCATGCGGGAACAGGCTATGCCTTCGATCGCTACGAACCGCTTGATCTGTTCACTTGCATGGTGCGAGCCTGGGAAGGATTTCGGTTTAAGCCCTACTGGAAGGAGTTACAGACGCGAGGAATGCAGCAGAATTTTAGTTGGGAAAAGTCTGCGATCGAATATGTCAAGCTCTACCGCATCGTAACGGGTTTACCACCTGAAGAACCAACGCAGGAAGCACAGGAGGCAACCCTTAGCAGTTAGAAAAACAGAGCCGTTAGAAAAGGACTTATGCATTAGCAACAGATTTGATAGCAGATGTAGTCTGTGAACGGATGGAGTCAAGTCACGACGAGATCCAATCTTTGCGAAGCGTTGAAGGCATCTGTTCCATCCATTAGGAAATCCATTAGCAAATTTGTTGTCAACAGAAACCTCTGCATAAGTCCTGAAAAAGTCTGCTGCTGGTCTAAGTTCTGAATATCGAGGGATGACTTTTCTGAAACGATGACAGTACTCTGAACGTCAAGTGGATGTCTCTACATGCGCATTTAGCTTCTAACGTTATGACGCCTTTTCGATTCTCCTGGTTTGACCGGTTTTGTCTATGGTATCCCCCTGCTTGGCTCATCTTATTCAATCGTCATTGGCAGCACTACCGCCCCGACCCCGGTGGCTGGAATGGGCTAGAGTATGCTCTATTTCTCATTCCAGGAGGATTCTATATTGCGCTTTTGATCCGTTGGATGCGGCTCGGATTTCGATCTCCCAGTGCGACCAAAGTTGCGCCTGATCCAGAGTACCAAAAAGCCTTTCGAGATGAAGTTTTAGCGCCGATCGTCACGCGCTACTTTCGAGCAGAACTTCATCATCTTGACTGCTTACCTGAGCATCCCCCTGCAATTGTCGCTCTCAATCACGCAGGCATGTGCTTTCCGTGGGATTTTGTTTGTCTAGGCTTTTTGTTGGGGCAGGAGAAAGATTGGTTTGTTCAGCCCGTAGCGCATCCCCTGTTCTTCGATCATCCGTGGTTAAAGTGGTGGCTACCGCAAGGATGGGCGCAGGTATTGGGCGGCGTGCGAGCAGAGCGGGGAAGTTTTGAACGGGCGATTAGCGCAGGGCGCAACTCGGCAGGAATCAGCACGCACGACAATGAAACCGCTCAAAAAAATATTGTCCTCTATGCGCCAGAAAGCTGGCGAGGACTGGCAAAAGGGTGGCGACATCGCTATCAGCTTGAAACATTTGATCCAAGTTTTGTTCGGCTTAGCGTTCGCGATCGCGTTCCAATATTACCGATTGTGTGTTTAGGTAATGAGAATTTACATCCTTGGACAATCAATTCAACTTGGTTGGCGCGACGATTGAAGATGCCATTGCTGCCCGTGTCACCATTTTTGTTGCTCTTTATATTGTTTCCATCGTTGGGAGTATGGGCGGTGCGATCGCGTCTACGCTATTATCTCCAACCCCTACAATCCCCGTGGAAAGACATAGAACAAACGCGATCGCAGGCTTACCAATATGCAGAGAAGTTGCGATCGCAAATGCAAACCGAACTGTTAGGCTTGCATCATCAACACTAATTATTTTTGCAGGTGAGAGGAGGGATCTTCAGCCACCCAGCCTAGATTGGAATTCGTCCTCACCTCAAAATGCAGGTGAGACTTCAGGGAACTTGGGGTTCCAGTTTGCCCGACGATGCCAATTGCCGTTCCACGTTTCACGGTTTGCCCAACTTTCACCTTGATCGACGCCAGTTGAGCATAGCGAGTTTGATACCCTTTCTGATGATTGATCACAATCATATTTCCGTAAGCGCCTTGAGATCCGGCAAATGCCACGGTTCCATCTGCGATCGTGCTAACCGAGGTTCCCGATCGCGCGTCCAAATCTAACCCACTGTGAAACACGGGTTCACCTTTGCCAGAAGGAATATACCAGCCATAGCCCAGCAAAACGGCAGACTTTCGCGCTAATGGATAGCCCAACAATGAGCCGGACGCCACAGTCGGTGTTACTGCTCCATTAGACGCCCCTTTTACCCCCGGAATAAAGACAACTCTCGGAGACTTTTGGCAACCGTTGACCTCATACAGTACATCCGGGCGCACTCGATATTTCGCTGCCACATCGCGCCACGATTGACCCGTCGGCACTTCAACTCGCGTCCCGTTGTACGGTGGAATTAAGAGTTCTGAGCCTACCGCTACTTTGCCACTCCGAGCGCTCGGATTCAAACTAATCAATGTCGGCGGAACTAAATTATATTTCTTAGCAATGCTCTCTAGCGTCTCTCCAGAAGCGACAATGTGCCGTCCTAACCGAGACAACGCAGGGGCAGGACAGCTTGGATCAGCCGCTTGAGCAACAGGAGCAAAAATGCCAGTCAAGAATCCGAGCAACAGTAAATAGCGAAAAGTCATAGCGACAAAAGATGAAGAACGAGAAACGCAACAGCCATGCCCTGAGTCTGCGACGAGTTTTGTACCAGTTTCTTTCGTAGAAAGAAATAAGGTAGATGCGTTTGATCATAGTAAGAGTGGGCAATTGATATGACCAGGACTTACGCCGCCATTTAAGATAGCCCTTGTAGATCTCCCTCAATTCCTTTTTCTATTCAGCAACAAAATTGCAGCTTCAATAGGCGTCTATTCAGCATTGATCAGCATAAGAGCTGATCCTTCCGTGCGATCCTTTGGAACTTGCAAAGCGATCGCAGGGTTTATGCGAACAAAACCTGCTTTCATTGGGATAAAACCTGATCTCGTCGCAACAAAACCTGCTTTCATCGCGATGCAACCTGATCTCATTGCAGCAAAACCTGATCTCATTGCAGCAAAACCTGGTTTTATTCGGATGAAACCAGGTTTTGTTGGCGTCACTCCCGTCACAAACGATGATCTTCGCAAACTTAGAAACTTCGTAAGCTAATCGCCCACTAAAATGGGGCGCGGTACCGCGCCCCAGCAAAGAGTCGAACCGCACTTATCCTCAACGATTGGCTTCTTCTTTCACCAACTTCTCCCAACCCAAGCCCTTGAGCGCATCATTACGGCGTAGCGGACGGGTCACGAGTTCGAGAATGTCGCGGGTATTGCCAAACCCATGCATCTGAGCAAAGGTAAACTCTACCGACCACTTGGTTGTGATGCCTCGCGCTTCGAGGGGATTGGCATGAGCCATTCCAGTAATTACCAAATCAGGCTTCATTTCGTGAATGCGCTGGAGTTGATTGTAGTTGTCGGGCTTCTCAACGATCGTTGGCAACGGCACGCCCATCTCTTGGCAGGTTTTCTCTAGCAAGGCAAGCTCAGCCCCTTGATAGCGCTTGTCCATATAAGGAATGCCGATTTCAGGACAAGTCATGCCGCACCGAATCAAGAACCGTGCTAGAGAAATTTCAAGCAAGTTGTCTCCCATAAAGAAAACCGACTTGCCGCGAATCAGTTGGAGATAGTCCTCGACGCTTTCCCAAATCTTAGCTTCTCGTTCTGCGAGTCCTGTCGGCTCAATGTTGAATACAGAACAGATTTTTTCTAGCCATGCACGAGTTCCATCGGGTCCGATCGGGAAGGGTGCGCCGATCAGTTTGGTCTTGCGGCGACGCATCAAGGTAGTTGCCGTGCGAGATAGGAAAGGATTGACGCCTGAGACGTAGTAGCCTTCTTCGATCACAGGCAGTTCGGTGTAGCGTTTGGACGGCAGCCAACCAGAAACTTGAATCCCGAGTTTCTTCAGTTCGAGCGTCAGTTGCGTCACAACCGGATCGGGAAGCGAGCCAAACAGAACGAGCGGCGGATGATCCTTGTATTCCGATTGTTCTGCCGCTACTTCTTCTTTCTTGCGTCCAAAATTGAGCAACTTAGAAATCGAGTTTCTCTCTTCTTTTTCCGCTTCTGCTAGGGGAGCCTTTGTTGGACAGCGTTGCGCCATCGCGGCTAAAACGGTGTCTTCTCCTTGGGTAAAGGCATAGTCAAGACCATTTGCACGAGCAACCACGATCGGAATGCCCAGTTCTGCTTCAAGGTTAGGCGCGAGACCTTCCAAGTCCATCTTGATGATCTCGGTCGTACAGGTTCCGATCCAAACGATCACGCTGGGGTTGCGATCGCGCTTAATCTGCTCACATAACCGCTTCAACTCGCCATAATCGTTCAGTTGAGCGGAAATATCACCTTCTTCAAGTTCTGCCATTGCATACCGGGGTTCTGCAAAAATCATCACGCCCATCGCGTTTTGCAGAAAGTAACCGCAGGTTTTTGTGCCAATCACCAAGAAAAAGCTGTCTTCAATTTTTTGATAGAGCCACGCGACGCAGCTAATCGGGCAAAAAGTGTGGTAGTTGCCCGTTTCGCACTCAAAGTTTAGAGAGGAAGATTGAGTATCGGTAAGGGTCATGAATGAAATGTCCTTTGAATTAATTGGAGTTTGTTATGCCAGCTAGAACGGCAAAGCATTATTGAGTTCTGGAAGGGCGACCCGTTCCCTCGCAAGATTCGTCTTGTTTGGCAGCAGGGCGCGGCATCTGTTCCGAAATTGAAGGTTTTGCAGGTGGAAGATAGGCGCGTCGTTCGTCTAATTCAGCTCGTACCTTTGAGCCAGACTCAGCTTCAATCACTTCATCAGGATTGAAATTGAGTCCCAAAGCCGTCACGATTCGGTCTGGATTATTGCTGAGATCAACCACCAACGGGAGCAGTTCGGTGAGACGCGGTTCTAGAACGGAGAGTGTACCGAGAATAAAGCTCGAAGACGGTCTACGCTGTCCATCGCAGTTCACCCAAATCGCAATGCGAGTAAGCCACTGACGATTTTCTCGGTAGTAATTCAGCCACTTCTCCTTGAGAGATTGGCGAAGCTGGTCGATATTCATGAGGGAACCAGAGGAAAGCAAAACAAAACTAGTATCTTCTGTTTTGGTGCTTTCCTAAACCCTCTATCGGTCATTAAACCATCATCAAATCAAGCTCGCTCTCTTCGGTTTTGGGTAGCTCTTTGGGATTGAGGTAGAAATCAGACAGCAGAGCAAACAAGTCGCGATCGGGCGTATCCGTTGGAACGACCCCTTCCGGATTTGCCAGAATTTGGTCGGCAATGTTGAGGTAGTAGTCGCAGACGTAATTGAGCGACGGATCGTTTTCTGCCATCTCAAACAAGGTCTTGCCCTTAACGCGAGAAACACGAATATCTTCGATCAGCGGCAAGACTTCTAGCACAGGCATGGGAACCGTGTCGATATATTTGTCGATCAGATCCCGCTTTGCAGTGCGGTTGCCAATCAACCCTGCTAACCGCAAGGGGTGAGTCCGCGCTTTTTCGCGAACAGAAGCAGCAATTCGATTGGCGGCAAACAGCGCATCAAAGCCGTTGTCAGTCACGATCAGGCAATAGTCGGCATAGTTTAACGGAGCCGCAAAGCCGCCGCACACCACGTCGCCCAACACGTCAAACAAAATCACATCGTATTCGTCGAAGGCATTGAGTTCTTTTAATAGCTTGACGGTTTCGCCTACCACGTACCCACCGCACCCCGCGCCAGCCGGAGGTCCACCTGCTTCAACGCAATCTACGCCGCCATAGCCTTTGTAAATCACATCTTCAGACCAGACATCTTCATAGTGATAGTCCTTTTCCTGAAGGGTGTCGATGATAGTCGGGATCAAGAACCCAGTCAGTGTAAACGTGCTGTCGTGTTTCGGGTCACAGCCAATTTGCAAAACTTTCTTACCCCGTCTTGCTAAAGCAACTGAAATATTACAGCTTGTCGTGGATTTGCCGATCCCACCTTTTCCATACACTGCGAGTTTCATTGGTCGTCTCCTATAGTCTCTTTGCAAACCGGCTGACTTCAAAGACAGAATTTAGTCTTTGCCCATACTGCTAACCGAAGTCAGCGAATGCAGAAATGTGTTGTGCCTCTGGAAAGCATTATTAACGATGCTGGGTGGGATTGAAAGCTGTCGAAACAAGACTTAAGGGTTTTAGAAGAAGCTAGACCCCTTTTTAATTCAAGATTCCTTCCAAACGACTTGAAGTTGCTTACCAAACTCAAATAACGATTATTAATAACTTTTAAAAACCAGCTTTTATAAAAAACGGAACAAAAAACAAATTGTGGACTAGTAAGTGAGATGTGTTGATTAGCGGGAAAACTGTTTACCTAATCCGTTACATACCTCATTACGAATGAGGCGCAGTTTTCCCGTCCTAAGGGGTTGTTAAGGCGTTTCAAGCAGGAAAGGGCCTTATCTTTTCGTTTTATCAATGGAGAGTAGGAAAACCCTTAGCTCCACAAATTTCAAAGAATTTAGGTAATCCAGCCTTAGAACGTCGCTCTGCCCAACTGCAACGTCTAAGCTCCAGCTTCTTTGTTAATAATCATGAAACTTTTGATAATCCGTTTATCTGCCAAAGAAAAGACACCCCGCGTGAGGTGTCTTGGTGTGATCCCAAATCGATTACAAATAATTAGCTTTGACGTTGACCAGCCCGACGGGTGTTTCGCATCTGGTCGCGCAGGGCACGCTGTTCTGCCGTCAGCAACGCATCCATCTGCTGACGAGACGCTTGCATGATTGCCTTAATTTTGGCTTTCTGGTCATCGCTTAAGTTCAACGACTTCATAACTTCGCCACGCTTGCCTTTTTGCTGACGGGCAGCATCGAGCTTTGCCTGCTGCTCCGCTGTAAGGACAGCTCGTACTTGGCTCTTTGTAGACTCACGAATTTGCTTCATTTGAGCTTTTTGAGCATCGGTGAGATTTAGCTTGTTGCCCATGCGTCGCTCTGTTCTGGGGGTGGTTCCAGAGGGAACTTGAGCATGAACTGCCAGCATTGGCACACCTGCTAAAACAAATGCAGCAAAACCGGGTAAAAGAAAGGCTAACTTCTTAATCATGAGTGTGAGGTTCCTGAGAAGTATGAACTCTGATGCACCAGCATCGTACCGTTAGACACTCACTTTTTTAGATTGGTTCAATCGATTTTTCAATTTTTCAATTTTTCAATTTATTTTGAAGGAGTGGCGGGTCAGCGTGACGGCTTGCGATAAGTACAGTTTGCAAATGTGGCCTTCATGACTGTGACTTTTAGGAATTTGAGATGCGATCGTACTCAATCTGCCCGTAGTCGAGCTTGATAATGCGATCGGCGCTGCCAAAATAATGATCATCATGGCTAATGACCAAGACCGTTTTCCCTTGGTGCTTGAGCTTTGGCAAAAACTCCTGATAGAACAATTCTCGAAACATGGGGTCCTGATCCGATGCCCATTCGTCAAAGAGATAAATTGGACGGTCTTCAAGATAGGCCGTTAACAGCGTCAGGCGTTTGCGCTGTCCTTGTGAGAGTTGCGTCGTAGAGAGACGCCCATCGACGATCTGGACTTTGTGATCGAGATGCAACTGTTTTAGGTACATGTGCGCTTGAGCATCTAAGTTGGGAGCGTCGATACCCAGCAAGCGATCGAAGAGATAAAAATCGGCAAACACGGCCGAAAAATGTTGTCGATACCATTCGCGGTTAGCCTCTGCGATCGGCTGTCCATCAAATACGATCGCGCCCGATTCGGGGCTATAAAGCCCTGTTAATAGCTTTGCCAACGTCGATTTGCCACTGCCATTGCCGCCCACAATAAATACAATTTCGCCTGGGTGAAGCGTCAGATTAATTGGGCCTAAAACGAAATTGCTATCTTCTGTTTGGTAATACGTGTGCGTTACGTTGCGGAGTTCTAAACGCTGCCAGTCAAAATGCGTTGGCGCGGGAACCATCGTGGATTCAGAACGACTTCTAAGCGATAAGCCAAGCGCATTAATCTTATCGAGTGAAACACTGGCTTGACCCAGAACCGGCAACTTCAGAACAATTTTGTCGAGGGGCAAAATTAGGTAGGTAAACGTCAGAACATACCCGGATAAGGTTTGCAGCGGCACCGAAAGCAGATTGGGTAATGCAAAGAGAACAAACCCGATCGCAAAGAAAAAAATCAGTTTGCCGAAACTCGCGGCCCCAGCGAACAATACTAGAGCATCTACGTTATGGCGGCGAAACGAGGCAGATGTTGCTTCTAAATCATCGGCTAGAAACATCTGGCGGCGCGGATAATGCAGTTTCAGTTCTTTGATGCCATCGGTGATCGAGCGGAAATGCTTGAACAAAATATCTTGATCGTCACGGGCGTAGGCTAAGCGTTTTCTGCCTTGGTTGAGAATCCATTGGCAACCGACAAACGACGCTACAAATAAGCCCATCACCATTAGAAACACAATCCACGAAAGCCAGCCGATGTAAGCAAAACAGCCGATGATCGTGGCAAGATCAATACACAAAAACGGAAACGAAGAAACGGCAGTCGCAACCGCCTGTACATCTTCAGTTAAGGTCGCCATCACCCGAGCATTGCCTAGTCGTTCTAAATGGTTTAACTCTGATGAAAGGATCTGACGACCGAGTTGCATTCTCAGATTAAACACAGCATCCTGCGCTAACCGTATCAGCACAACCTGAGAAATGATGCTTGTCACTAGAGAAATAATCGTTAGCCCAATAAATGCACCTGCAAACGTCCCCATTTCTGCCCCTTTCGCACCAATCGCCCGACTGATCAGCGCGATCAGTCCCGCACTACTGATGCCACTGAGAAACCCAGTAAAGATGGCGATCGCAACCTGTTTTCGCGACGATTGCAGCAGAAATGATAACAATTGCATAGCAGTGGTAACGAAGGGTTGGTAAATGCAACAGAGAGATAAATAGAATTCAACCATTATCACTGACGATGAATGGTCTATTTCGATTCCAATAACGAATCGATCGCTAAACTAATGTCAATAGATTTAGTGTTCTTACAAAGCGCTGCCAGGAAGCGAGCTTTCTCATAAAGCGAATTGGACAAATCGGGTCGGAGACCTGCAACATCTTTCTTTGCAAAATGTTGCAAAAGCCCTCCCTCTGGCTCACCTCCAATGGAGTGGAGTAAATCATCCCAAATTTGGGCAATGTATAAGCTAGAACGTTCGCAGATTGTGCCATTGTGTTTACTAATGTTGATCATCCCATTCAATCTGTTCTGGCCCCTCCTATCTTTACGGAAGGCAGCACACAAGCCCTTCACTTAAAATCAACGCTACAAGATTTGTCACTGTACGAATTTCAGAGTGATTGGGAAACTCTGGGTAGCGAAGTTGCTCAGAGTTTCGAGCGTCACCCCCTTCTGCCCGGCGTGATTTTGCTCGAACAGGAAAAATTTGTTGGTATGATCTCCAGGCAGTGCTTTTTAGAGTATCTGCTGCGTCCGCACGGGGCAGAGCTATTTTTGCAAAAGCCGCTTCGAGTTCTGCATAGTTATGCTCATCTTCGTCCGTTAATTTTGACAGCAGAGACGTCGATTCTGGTGGCCGCTCAACAAGCATTGCGCCGACCTTTTGAACGTCTAAATGACCCAATTGTTGTTCAATTCGCACCTCAGACTTACCGATTGCTCGATCCGCACGAACTCAACATCGCCTCTTGGCAACTGCGTGGCATTGAAACTCAAGTCAGACTCGAACGCTTACAAGTCCAGATGCTTCAGAGCGAGAAGATGGCAAGTTTGGGGCGCTTAGTCGATGGAATTTCTCACGAAATTCTCGATCCAGTGAGCTTTATTTGGGGCAATCTCTCGCATGTAGCTGACTATAACCGCAATCTTCTAGACCTGCTCGAAGCGTATGAACAGCAGGGCAAAGGGTCGCCAGAAGTCACAGAATTAAAGGATGCGATCGAGCTAGATTACATTCGTGAAGATCTGCCCAAAACGTTGGAGAGCATTAGAACTGGAGCCGATCGCCTGTCAAAGTTAGCCAACAGTTTGCAGAACTTCTGCCACATAGATGAAGTGTTTCCCCGACCCACTGACCTGCATGAATGTCTCGATTCTGTTTTGCTACTGCTTAAAAGCCGTTTAACCAGCGATATTCATGTGATCAGAAAATATGGTCATTTGCCTCCCGTGTCCTGTTTCAGTGGGCAGTTGAGCCAAGTTTTTATGAATATTTTGAATCGTGCGATCGATGCGCTGCTGAATGAAGCGGCTAATAGCCACTTTAACGCGACTCTGCCGCAAGCCCGAACTAAGTCAATTGATCCGCCTAAAATTTTAATCACGACGGATGTTTGTTCGCTCGATCACACGGGCAATCGCTGGATTTCGATTCAGATTGCAGACAATGGGGCAGCTATCTCTACAGAAGTTCAACGGCAATTGATGCAGGCTTTTTCAGCGGAGCGATCGCTGGTAAAAGAAACGAGTCTAGCAATGAGCTACCGCATTGTTACGGCGCGCCATAGCGGCAAATTTAGAATCTATTCCTGCATTGATCCGGTAGAACCGCTCTCTAAGATGGGGACTGCCTTTGAAATTCTACTGCCAATGGTTTAATGGAATTCTAAAGGGCGTTGCTCCATTTGCAGAGGGAACATCAATGTGGAGAATTACAAACAGAAAATCGCGGATTTTTACAATGCGAGAATTCATTACGACAATAACCATACTCGCGGTCGCGCCCTCCGCCTCGTCGAATATTCTCCTCTAAAGGTTGGAGATTCAGATTGGATGTAGCAACGGGAACGGGGATTGTTGCGATCGCGGCAGCCCATATTGTAGGAACTCAAGGGCATGTGATTGGAATTGACATCGCAACAGAGTTGCTGAATCAAGCAAAACAGAAAGTTGCCACCTCAAGCTTACAAAACATCGACCTACTTGAAATAGATGCGGAAGAGTATCCACTTAAGCCAGAACAATTCGATGCGATTCTGTGCTCTTCAGCCGTTGTTCTACTGACAGATATTTCGCGCAGTTTAGGTGATTGGCATCGCTCGCTCAAACCCGCCGGATTCGTTGCATTTTCTTGTTATTCAGCAACCTCTTTTCTCACGCCTGCGATCGCCCAAGCCTGCGAAATGAAGGGGTTAACGCTACCCGAAATTAACAAAACGCTTGGAAGTCCTGAGCGATGTCAACAGCTTTTAACCCAGGTAGGGTTTTCAGCGATTAACATTCAGACCGAGCAGCGAGGCAGTTATCTTAGTGTGGAACAAGCCAAAAATCGCTGGGACGGTAAAACGTGGCTGCACCCCAATGAGCCGTTTTCTGGGCTAACGCCAAATCAAGTGCAGCGCCTCAAAGCGGATTACGATCGCCGGATCGAATCGTTAGGAACAGAGAAGGGAGTTTGGGACGAGCAAACTACCTTTTTTGTAGTGGCGCGAAAATAGAAAATAAAGGCGTAAGAGACACTCGTTTGGACGGCAAGATTCAAGAGATGTTTAACGACGCTTTGACGCAGCAGAACCGCGATAGATCCGTTCTGCCTGCTCCACGGATAGCCATGGAGCAACATCACTGGCCTGGAGCGGCGCTGAATCATCCTCATAATAGGGCAAGCCACACATTGCAGGAGGTGCAGTGCTAACGAGTTTATTTGAAGTCCTTGTGATCTGGCTTTGGGGAGCGGCATACTGGTGAGTTTCCGGGTCGTATGCCAACAGTTCACCCGTTTCAATGTGATAGACCCAAGCATAGATATTAAGTTTGCCCTGGTATATTTTAGAGCGCACAACTGGATAGGTTTTGAGGTTCTCGATCTGAGTCAGAACATTCTCTGCAATCGTCACCTCTAACAGTTGGTCGCCCGAATACTGACTGTAGTTGTCTTTCACTAAGCGCAGAGTGGCGTCGGCGTGCCTCAGCCAGTCATACACCAACGGCATTTGTTCTTCGAGTTTGCCGAGTTGGAGTAATCCCTTCATTGCGCCGCAGTGAGAATGCCCGCAAACGATGATTTGTTCAATATTAAGCGCTGCGATCGCATACTCGACTGCCGCTCCTTCTCCGCCATTTGCGGCTCCAAATGGCGGGATCAAGTTTCCTGCATTTCGGATAACAAAGAGTTCGCCAATTCCCGCTTGAGTAATGAGATTCGGATCAACCCGAGAATCAGAACAGGTGATGAACAGAACTCTTGGCTTTTGACTGTGAGAAAGTTCTTCCAGCAGTTCCCGATGTTCAGAAACAAAGGTTTCTCGAAAATTCTCGTGTCCTCGAATTAGCTTTTTCATCGTCTGTCCCTTCGGCAATTGACCCGATCTTCAGTTAATCACAAATCTTAATTAAAAATCTACGACAGCCATTCGTCCGTCGCATCCTCTTTTGTATTGGTGTTGCGGCTGGGCGTCTCGCGATTGAACTTGAGGTGGATCGATCGAGTTTGCACCCCATCTGAAGCAACCGCCATGATCGGATAATCGATCAGTCCATCTTGGAACGACATTTGGAACCGGAACGTTCCATCGGGGCTCAGTTCGACGGGTTCACCTGCGATCGTCAATGTTGCATCTGGCTCGGTTGCCCCATACACAATTAGTTCTGCATCTGCTACTAGCCAAAACTTGCGCGGACGAATTGGCGCAACTCCGCCTGAAAAGCCTGCTCCAGACATAGTAAGTCCGGACATAGTAAGCGCTCCAGACATGCCCATACCCGAAGGCGTCGGCAGTGCCCATCCTCCCATACCTGAGGGAAACACGAAGGAGCTAATTGCCGTTTCGGGCACTTGCTGCATCGAGCCAAACAGCGATCCAGCAACGCGCTGAGACTCAACGCCTTGAGCTAACCCAAAGATTTGATCATAAATAGCACTCTGGGGCTGACTGCTTTGGCGACCGGGTGGCACGAGTTCTAAGAACGTCTTGCCCTGCAACTCCTCTTCCCAATCGATCGTTACAAACTGATCCTCAAACCAATCGGACGGATACACGGGCGGAATGCTAACCGGAGCAGAGCGAGCCAGCATGAGCCAACGACCGTCTTCAGTGAGATAGCCAATTTCGGCTAAATAGTCGCGATCGCTCACCGGAATCGGCACATACCAGTCTCTAGCAAGTTCCTCACAGTCATACTGCTGCAAGCTATGGGGGCTTTGACGATCGAGAGTAACATCCGTTACATCGTAGAGTCGCAGCGCTAATCGTTGTCCACCTTGGCGTCTGAGTGCTTCTCGATGATCGTTCGGAACGTCCCAGTAGGCGTATGCCCACTGTGGATCGCGTGGCATGAGAACAATTCGGCTCTCGCTATACCCAGCTGGCAAATCCGCTAAACCTTCGTCTACACTGGCTAGGGTTTCACGAGACAGCTCCGCTTGTCCTAAATTAAATTTCGTCGCTTCGATTTCGGTCTGTTCACGGTTCATCTCGCCCCGATCTACGATCGCGTTCGAGCGATTTGAGCTCGAAGCGGCAGCCACGCCCACAGCGGCTCCTCCTAACGCTGCACCTAGCCCAGGCGATCCTGCACCGAGTGAATCGCTCAGATCATCGGGCGATGCTTCAGAGTTTGGCGCAACCGCTTGTTGAGACTCCGCCCCTACAGAAACTTGTAAATCAAAGTTGTTAGAAGGTTCGGTGGGTTCGATGGTAGCGGCATCATCGTCTAAAACGAGTTCATCCACCTGATCATCCGCTAGCTGCGCTTCAAGATCGTCGATTTCTTCGATCAGGTCGAAACTTACCAATGACTCTTCTATCTCTGAAGAATTGTCTGGAATAGCGTTAGAGTGGTCAGACGATTGATTCCCAGAGCCAATCCATGCGGCTCCCGCGCCCGCCATTGCTGCACCTCCCAGTGGCGCAAATCCTGAAATATCAGAAGATTCTTGTACGATCGCAGGGTCAATATCAGAGCGGGCATCAGAAGCTGTATCTATGGCGTTCTCCCTTCTGTCAACCGTCTGATTTTCTGAATCGATGGGAGCTACGGCTGGATCTGATACTGAATTTGAAGTGATTTGAGCAGCATCTTGAGTGCTGGAATCCCACGGATCCGCCACTGCTCCAAGCGAGGGGTTATCAGCCGGATTCGCTACGAAACGAGTTGAAGAGGAATCTGACGCTAGAGGAGCGTCTGACACAGGGCGATCGCTCGGATTGATCGCGCTTGCCAATGGATCAGGGTTAGCTTCGTTAAGTTCCGCACGATCGCGCGATGCTATCCACGCAGCTCCTGCACCCGCCGCAAGCCCCGCGCCTCCAATTGCCGTCCCGCCAATTTGATTAGCTTCGGGTTGAGACTCTGCAATTGAGGCGCGATCGCCATTAATCACAGTTTCGGTTCTCGCCGCTAAATTTGGGTCAGCGCCACGATCTGGTGGATTGACTGGTGGATTAACAAGGGGGGCTTCAGCAGACGATATGGGGTCAGATCCAGAGCGACGATTTTTTAGCAACCACGCCACCAGTAAGCCCGCGATGCCCAACGGCAAAAGCCACAGCAGCCAAGTCGGAAGTCCTGCACTTGCTTCAGAAGTTGTTTGGGGTGCTTGTCCGCTCTGATTTGAACCATTCGACACAGCTGTTGCAGCCGCGCTTGGAGAAACGGCGGCAACGGCCGATCCGGTAGCGGTTGCTCCAGCAGGACTCGCACCGGGACTCGGAGGCGCAGTCAGCGCGCCGGATGCGGCGGCAGGGTCAGCTTGGGCAGTTTGAATAATCGATTGAGCAGCAGGAGAGGTGGCGTAACCGAGAAACGCCGCGATCGCAGGAGAAGGCGTCCCTTTATATACGTAAGAGAGAGGCTGCGAGAAGGGATAGCGCGGATCGTCCGGCAGGGTAGTGTGCATCGGCACAATCCGAACACTTGGCTGATTCACAAGCTGATTTGCGATCGCATATCCAATGCCATTCGTACCCAGATCCTGAAGCATCGCTTCGGTGCTGTCTTCTCTAGTTTTCGTTGCCGTTGCTCCGCTTGCGAACGACGTGGCTTGAAAGGCAGGATAATTCTGGAAGGCTTGACGAGTATCGCTCGTGTCTGGACGATCGATTAGCCGAATTGCCCCTGGCGCACCGCCAACCTGTGACCAATCAGTAATTTCTCCCCGAAAAATCTGAGCAAACTGTGTGGTCGTCAAGTTTCCTCTAAAAGGATTCGTGGGACTGACGACGATCGCAATCTTGTTGCGTGTGACGGGAATCGCGACCAGTCCTTGCGCTTTTTCTTCGGCCGTGAGCGGACGCCCGATCGCCGCTAGATCTGTCTTCCCATCCCTTAGTTCTTGCAACCCTGTAGCGCTCTCGGTGTAACCGACATTAATGCTGGTTTCTGGGTACTGCGTCTCAAAGCGCTGCTTTAAAGCTTGGTTGATGGCGGCCATGCTGCTAGAGCCACTAATCCGAACGGTTGTCCCCTTGGGCACAGCATTTGGCAATGAAAATGCCGATGGACTGGCAGACTGAGCGAGGGCTGGACGGACTTTCAGCGATCCAGCAAAAGGGGTTGCGGTGGTTAGAAGTGTAACCAGTAACGCAAGATTAATGACGGAAGGTTGTTTCTTAAACACCATTGGATCTAATGCAGCTTACGCCGTTCGAATTGAGGTAATTATATAGTGCTTAACTTGGATTTACAGATGAACGAGAGAAGAGTTGCGATTAAAAATTGATTTTGAAACCACTTATACGAGAGGGATGATGCGATCGGCGTTAGCGAGTTGATCTTTTTGAGTCACCTGCTTTGTCAGTTCAATGCGCTAAATAGGGATCGCGGGTCGCCTGTAGAATGCGATCGCAAAAATTACTACCCTAAAATTTTTACGTTTTAGAAGCTCAAGCGGGTGACGGCTATAGAAGCATTACTAGGGAGTTTGACCCCTTAACGGCCCCGCTTGAACAACTCAATCTCTATTTTCTAGATAGCCACTTCGCCGCCAAAATACCCCCTATGAGGCCAAACAAATGTCCTTCCCAGGAGATGCGCATTTGGTTAGGAAGAACACCCCAAATTAGACTGCCATAGAATAAGCCGACGGTCAGCGATAGCGCGATCGACAGGGCGCTTCGCTCGAAATAAGCCCGTGATAGTAGAAATCCAAAGTAGCCAAAGATAACGCCACTTGCGCCAATATGGATGCCTGGAGAGCCAAACAGCCAAACGCCAATGCCACTCGCCAGCAGGACGATTGCCGACACCGCAAAAAATTCTTTCACGCTTCGCAGCATCACAAACCAGCCCAACATCAGAAAGGGAATTGTGTTGCTAACAAGATGCTGATAGCTGCCGTGCAGAAAGGGCGAAAAAAAGATTCCCCGAACTCCGAGGCTGGTTCGAGGAATGATGCCATACACACTAGCCGTCCCTGGCAAGAAGCTGTCGGCAATATGGATGAACCACATTAACCCCACCAGTCCACCGAGGATGACAACGTGTGATTTAAATTCGCTTGCGATCGCGCTTGGATCATTG
This sequence comes from Myxacorys californica WJT36-NPBG1, assembly GCA_019359315.1. Lineage (GTDB taxonomy): Bacteria > Cyanobacteriota > Cyanobacteriia > Leptolyngbyales > Leptolyngbyaceae > Myxacorys > Myxacorys californica. Next base: position 4,727 of record JAHHHO010000080.1, on the reverse strand, counting down.
GGGTTTCTTCGGGTCATCAGAGGTCAGATAAACGGGTTGACTTCCTTTCTAGCACATCAAAAACGCAGCACCCACAAGGCACTGCGAAATCTAAGCCGTCTATTACCCTACCGAGAAGTTTCGTAGGCTCCCTTCATTCTTACTTAACTTAAGTAGGTTGAGCGTTCAGCATAGATGGCTGCAACTGCTGAGCTAATTCAGTCAGCCGACGAATCCGTTCCTCGGTCGGGGGGTGAGTTCTAAACAGCGATTGCAATCCTTTGGTTGAAAGTGGATTTACGATCAGTAGAGGCGACAGTGCCGGATTGCCATTCATTGGAATCTCATGTCCAATGCGCTCCAGCTTTTCGAGGGCGCTGGCTAGGGCAAGAGGATTTTGAGTGATTTCAGCTGAGCCTTGATCGGCGGCAAATTCGCGAGTTCGAGAAATCGCCATTTGAATTAGTCCTGCCGAGAGTGGTGCAAGCACAATGAGGAACAGTAGACCCAAAGGGTTTCCTCCCCGACGGGTATCGCGAGAAACAGGACCATACAGCGCCCCAAACGTCAGAATTCTGCCTAAGAAGGTGATGCCACCCGCGATCGTACCTGCAACCGCTTGGGTAAGGGTATCGCGGTTTTTAACGTGCGTCAACTCATGGGCTAAAACGCATTCTAGCTCTGCTGGGCTCAGCAATTCCACAATGCCTTGAGTCACGGCAACAGCAGCATGATCTGGGTCACGACCTGTAGCAAATGCGTTAGGAGATTGTGTCGGAACCACAAACAGCTTCGGCATTGGAATTTCGGCGCGATCGCAAAGCCGCTTAATCATGTCAAACAGTTCTGGCGCTTCAGACCGCTCAACGGGCTGTGCGGCATAGGAAGCAAGCGCCATCCGATCTGAGTAATACCAAGACCCAAAGCTGCTAAATGCAGCAAAAATTAATCCCAAAATAAGACCCTGCTCGTTGCCAACTAGGTAATATCCAGCCAAGACCAATATTCCGCTCAGTAATCCTAGAAGGGCAGCCGTTCTAATTTGATTCCCAATCATTTTCTTTATAAAAGTTTTTCTACAGGTCTGTCAGAATTTTCCAGCATGACTTACGATCCTTACTCTATCCCTTGAGTGAGTTTCTTCTCATTCATCAGTACAGTTTTTGAGCTGCTGCGTTTTTTAAATACTGTAGAGTGTGAGTTATGGGTTACTTTACTTGATTTTCTATGAGCTTTCGGATTGGCTGTGCGATTTGGGCGTACAAAGGTTGGGTTGGTGATTTGTTCCCGCTAAAGAGCCGAGCGAACGATTTTCTAAACCTCTACAGTCATCGATTTACCTGTGTGGAAGGCAACACAACATTCTATTCTGTGCCAAATGCGGAAACAGTAGCGCGATGGGCAACAGAAACACCGCTTGGATTCAAATTTTGTCCTAAATTGCCTAAGAAATTAACCCATAATGGATTGCTAGAGCCATCACTGCCAGAAGCACTTAAGTTTCTAGAGTTGATGCAAGGATTGGGCGATCGCTTAGGGCCTTTGATGCTGCAACTTCCGCCGAGCTATAGCCCCGCTAGATTGCGCGATTTAACAAATTTTTTAAGCCGTTGGTCAAAAACAGGAGCGCCTTTAGCGGTAGAAGTGCGGCATTTAGAGTGGTTTAGAGAACCTCATAAAAGCCACTTGAACGCGATGTTAGAAGATTTGGCAATTGGTAGAGTGGTGCTAGATACACGTCCAGTTTATGAATGCGAAAATGATCCTCAGATTGGTAGTGAGCGTAAGAAGCCCAACGTTCCGCTCCAGCCTGTTACAACTGCTAACGTTGCGTTAATTCGATACATCAGCCATCCAAATTTAGAATCAAACGATCAATACTTGCAAGAATGGGCAGAGCTTGTCAATCGCTATCTCAAACAGAATGTTCAGGTGTATTTCTTTGTGCATTGTCCTATTGAAGCGCGATCGCCACAAACTGCCCGTCACTTTCAGCAGTTGCTTGAACAACACGGCGCATCCGTTCCGCCCCTGCCTTGGAACACTATTCACTCCAAGGCAACCGAGCAAGCTCCTTCGCAACTGAGTTTGTTCTAGATCGCTCGCCTTTTATTTCACGCAGAGGTAATACTCCGATTATCGCGGCGACGAACAACAACAACACAGGGTCGAGGAGCCGCATTCGCTTTTTTGCTAGGAAAGTTAGATCCGATTGGAACATTACGAATCTGCATAAAATCTTTGCCGTCAGTAGTTTGCAGAGCAAATTTGCGACTTTCAGCTTTCATGTCCTGCCGAATGCCATGCAGCTCTCCCGGATGTTGAACCGCCAGAAAAAGTGTTTGACGATCGCGGCTTAAAAACGGGCCGGTTAGTTCAGATTCCATTGGAGCGATCGCAAACATATAGGCATTGCCTGCATTCGTGCCTGACGTCGGAATAAACCAGAGAGCATTATTGCCAAATACGCCCCGCAGATTGGATTGACTAATCGGAACGCCATTCTTGTCGATGCGGTTTGGAATAGCTTTGTTAATTTTGTCAGAGGACATATCTGTGACGACCCACACATGACCATCTGGATCGATCATCAAATTATCAGGATTCGCAAATCCTGCACCACCTGCGCTTGGCTCTCCGCCTAATGCCATCATCTTCCAGCTAAACGTCATCGCCGCTGGATCATTTTGATCTTCGACGAGGTGCATCACAAATCCATATTCGTAAGGCGTTTCACCCTTTGCACCTTTGAAAACCCGTTTATCTGCTCCTCCATCTTTGTCAGGAGAGCCAGAGGTAAACGCAACGTAGAGAGAGCCATCTGGCGCAATTTCAGTATCTTCAGGTCGTGCGGTACAGGTTGCGCCGCACGCATTCGCGGCATAGTGAGCATCAATCAAGATTGCACCTTGTTTTTCCTCAGCGTTTCCTTGATACAGATCACCCAGCGTCTTGAACTGCTGCTTAAATTTCTTGACGTCTGCCTCGGTTCTAAACGCTTTGTGGCCGCCTTCAGGACGCTTGGGCAGGTTAATCATGCCGCCAACAATGGTGGTCGGACTATCTGGCTCAACGGGAGTATCGGCTTTGAGCGCGATCCAGCGCCCGGTTCCATCTTCGTTAAATTTGGCAGCATAAAGCATCCCGGTTTCGAGTAGGCGAGAATTGGCTTTATCGGTGGGATTGGTCACAGCATCACGGCTGACAAATTTGTAGAGATGTCCACCTCTACGATCGCAGCCCGAATAAAACGCTAATGGTTTCCCTGATTCAACCCGCACTCCAACCGCTTCATGGCGATAGCGACCGAGCCACGTGTGTTTTGTGCCGTAGTCTTGCGGATTGGCAGGATCAAGTTCGACAATCCAGCCGTATTTGTTGCCAGCAAATCCAAACACGTTGCCCTGTCCAGATACCTCCTCGTCATCGATTCTGAAGGTTTGCTTGTCTGGCGGAAACGAGGTTCCATCGGCATACACAGCATCCGGGACTTGAGTTTGAATATTTTCTTCAGCGCTGAGAACCGTTCCCCAAGGCGTTGTTCCACCCGCACAATTCGCAAAAGTTCCAATAATGCGATCGCCCAACTTATCCCTATATCCTTGACCCGATTTCTTCAGAAAAACTGCCTTTGCTGCCCCTGTACACTTGAGATAGCGTCCATCCTCTAACCCAGAAATTCCCGTGATGCGGCGATCGCTTGTGGAATAAGTGCGCTCCCATGTCCCGTCTGCCGTTTTACGAATCGAAATGACACCTAATCCCTGATCAATCAGAGCTTCTTTAGTAATTTGGCGAATCTGGGCTTTTAACGGAGTCTTGTCAGACAAAGCAAAGGCGTTTAAACCTGTTTCTTTCGCTTTGCTCAACGCTTTCTGAACATCCTTAAAAGGGAGCTTTTTGCCAATCACTTTTTCATAAGTTTGTAGCCACGGAACTGCACTAATGTACTCAAAATTAACGCTGAGGTAGCCTTCGTTAGGAGCCGTTTCGACGAACGAGAGGTAGTCGTTGTTATAGCCAAACCGAGAATCCCCGACTTTATCTCCCCACGCGGCCAGCACATCATAGCTAAAGTCATCAGGTAGCACTAAATCATCGGCTACTTCGTACTGGCTTAAGGTATCGATTTGTTTTTCGAGTGCAATTCCGGTTGTCTCCAGTGGAAGTGGACTTTTAACCGGAGTGAAACTCAGTTCATTCGCAGATGCATTGATGTTTTGTGTTCCGCCAACCAAATCTTGAAACGGCATAGAGAACTTTTGCCCGGACTTGAGCGCCGTTCCGGCAGCAGCCGTTCCAGCTGCCGCCCCTAGAAAGAGCAAAAAATTCCGGCGTTTCACAGGCATGATGGATGACTCCAAGTAGGCAATCTATTCTGTGATAGCAGGGAATTGGCCCGTTTAAGGTTAAGACGCGGTAATCTCTGGGCTAAGAGAGCCGTTGAAGTTGGCAAACTGATGCGGAGGTAAGGGTAAAGCTGCATCTATTCTGTTTGGTTGCCCGTACCTTCACCTAAAACAACATCAGAACAAACTACTAGCTTGATCGAAATTTCCGTCTCCAGCTTGCCAAGGTTGCGCCCATAGCAAAGGCTCTAACTAAATAAAAAACTCTAGTAACTAGACTTGTCGGTAAATAAGGGAGAATAGAGAACAGTGACGAGATGAGATAATGCTAGACATTCAACGGGTGCTGAAGCAAGACCGATTAGTGCGGGCGCTAACTGGATTGAACCGGAAAGCGTT
>JAHHHO010000079.1 GCA_019359315.1 Myxacorys californica WJT36-NPBG1 | reverse complement strand
CCGTGTGAATGCGCCCATTCTTGACACTTCGAGCAGACGTACAATTGGGACAACTTGGCATGAGAGAGGACTGAACGAGATGAACTGTTCCTACTCTAGCAGTTATCATTACTTCCGGGGCACTACCTCCGATGTGTCCCCGATCCAAGATGCCGCCTTCTGCGCCAGATCTTTCTGCATGTCGTCTAACATGGCCTGCGATTCTGTCAGAGATATCTTGCCAACTTGAGCAAGAGAATTTGCAGAGCCAAGCGATTGCAATTGAATCGAACTCATTTTTTCGAGTTCTTGGCGAGCGCTTCCAATAGCTCCACCAACCAAATTGAAAGCCTGTCCGATCGCATTCGCTTTCAACACGGATAAAGTCATGCCATCAAGTAGCCCTTCGGACTCTTTTTGAGCCGCGCTAAACGCTCCTGATAGCGCGGCACCCATCCCCCCTCCTACGTTTGTCTGCTTCGTCAGCGCACCTAAAGACGCCCCCACTTTGCTGAGAACACCAGATGCAAAGTCTTTAGCGGAAAGGACGATCGAGACGGTTTGAGATGCCATCGGGGAAACGGGTGGAGGTTAAGCGATTGTGCGTCCTGCTGTCTTGTGTAATCAACGCCAAGATTTCATGCGTTTCCGATAACCCTTCACGATCGCGGCTCTTGTGCGGCGATATAACCAGAGTGATGATGAGACGATACTGAAGAATGTTGAAAAGATTATTTCTGGGACTGTCGATCGTTGCGGTAATTGGCATTCAAGCAGGGATTCAGCAGCAAGCGATCGCGTCAACAGTTGGACATGCTAAAGGCTTGTGCAGTTATAAGAGCGCTACGGATTCGAGCAAGAATATTGATCGCCAACCTTGCACCGCTAATTTTGGAACGGTTATGCAGCCAGAGCTTCAGCGAGATATTGGGTTTGTCCGGCTGAACTGGATGGATGGTGTGCAGACAAAAATTGTAACGACAATCTATCGCTACGATCCCGGCAACCCAGTCATTACGATCGACGGTAAAACCGCTCAAAGATACAGCGATTGTGAGGGGACCCGATACTGGGCGATCAATGGAAATCAAATCAGCTTTCGCGGGAAGTTCTTCCCACAAGAAAAATCCGAAAGTTGCGATTAATAGGGGACATAGAAGGCAGACTGTGTTGTTGCTTAAAGGGGTTGGTGGTGAACGATTCAACTAAAAAGTGGTTGGTTCGGGTTGGCGCAACGATCGGGCTGTTAGGAGCACTCACGATCGTGGTCGATACGATCGCGGGTGCTTCTATTTCGGACTCATTTAAGGGGCGATCAGAGCCTGAGCGAGCCATGCTAGAGAATGCTATACCAGGGAGCATTAATGATTTGAGTTTGCACGATCGCCTAACTGCGAAAACAATCTTTGCAACGGACAAAAACAGGCTTGACGGCACGGTTAAAGGACTTTTAGAGGTTTACAACAAGCAGTGCAGCGCTGGCAATTTCCGAGGGATGATGCAGGCGATCGGCAAGGCTCAGACTGATCCGACGGTGGACGCGCGATCGGATCTCAATGCATGGCAAAAGACGCTCACCAAAGCAGCGGTGTCAAAAGCGCTATATGCACAATGCCCAGAATCCGCAGAGGAGGATAGAGACTGATGGCAAGCATTCAGGGATTTCTTATCTACTAAATCACTAAAAGCACTCGATCGTTAACCGAGTGCTTTTAGCGCGTCAGAGATGAGGTTATGAGATCGCAGCTTCCGACTTTGAGCAGACACTTAGAACGCCTTCAACCCAGTTCTTAAAAAACTGCTCGTCAATATCTTTCACGTGATGGGAGTGTCGATCTCTCAACCACCCGCGTAAGGCTTCGTCGAGTTCTCCAGATCTCAACCACCGCAACTGCATGGTCGTGAGTTTTTCGGCGTCTTGTTCGCCCAAGGTCCTGCACCACTGCTCATGATGAGCAGCACGCCAAACCTCGTTAGTTTGATACTCTTTGATCTCCCCCCGCTGGAATGCAACTAGGTCACTGATCGCACCATCATCAACATAGTCAACCTTAAGCATTACGCAAACGCCGTCCCAACCAACGATCATTCCGTTGTCGCCAACAGAGAAATGGTACGTTATTTCTCTAACAGTCCCACTCAGGATTACTTCGCCTGAATCCTCATCGAGGATCACTTTTGAGCCAATCTGAGGCACGGCGGGGTAATCAATTCGAACACCCAAGTCACTCTTGTCTCCAAACAATTCGCAACAAACCATTTTTAATTTCTCCAAGTATTTTGAGAGGGTACTTAATCAGCCGAGTGTGGCGCTAAAAACGATCGAGATTCTGCGGTGATCTGAGCAAGTTGCGGACGTTGTGAGAGCGGAATTCGCGCTCTTCGCAGGAGATCTGAAAACGCTGAATTTCCTCACCGGTCTGAACGACGGCTTCAATCATTTCGTCCCGGTATTGCCCGTAGAACTTACCGATCGTGAAGCCTTCGTTCTGTTCAGGCAGTTTTTTCTTGATGTGGATTTTGATGGTGTCTTCGACGAGGGATAAATCGATTTGGAACTTTGAGCGATCAACATGAGGTAGAAAGTGCGAGGAAAAGCGATCGATCGTGGTGTCGAGTGATTGCATGATTCGGGTATCCTTCGTTAAGTGTTTTGTTGCGGGACAGTCAGTCATAAGCTGTCCCTTTTTCGTGGCTGCTTCTGAGTATCTTTTGCGAACAACAGGGATTGTTTAACAGAGATCGTTTGCTGAGCGCGATGATTGGTATCACTGCAAGGTTATTTGTTGCCAAGGATCAGGCGGGCACGATCGCGAGCATTGCGGCAGCGGCTGAGCGCACTTTGCGCCCGAACTCGCGAGATTTCGATTAACAATTGACCTTGCTGATGCCAGCGCTCAATCTTCCGAGCGGTTCTCAGTTGGAACAACCGGACTCGACGGATGAGACGGACTGGGACGGTACGTTCTTTTTGCACCGACAGTTCAAGTAGCCAATCCCAAGCAAGAATTGCAAACCCAATGATAGTTAGCGCGATCGCTGCTAATAGCCTGCGAAGTGGAGCCGTCGCCATCCAGCCATTGACCAACCGTTGCTGCAACGTGATGTCTTGATCAAGCTTGTTGTTTAGCCATAGTTCGCACTGCTCAATCTCGGTGGCGACGAACTGGGTGGCAATTGCAGTCTGAGTTTTAAGGTTCGATTTGAGGGTTACGAGTTGCATGATTGATTTTCCACTTGTGTAAATGTGTCGTAGTGATGCCCTAGACCCTCCAGGGCATGAAGGTTAGAAACTAGAAGGGCAGTAATTCAGCCATGAAGCAAGCTGGACGATTTGCCTTGACTGTGGCGTCGCTCCATTCCGCTCGCGCTCTCGGTTGGCAAATGCCGCGATCGTAGAAGCGGCACTGAGCGCAGGTTGCGGTAATGGGCTGTGGTGCAATTTGAACTGATATCATTTGAGTTGCCTCTTTGTGGGGTAGGGCAGCGCGTTCTTTCCGGGGCAGCGCTGCTTTTAACGTGAAAAGCGTCCTCCGGGGCGTTTCCCCCATCTGCGGACTTGAGCCAATGAGATTAACGTGTCATGGCTCCCCCGACACAAAGTAACGGGCTTCACTTGGCTAGGCTTCCTTCAGCCTGGCTAGGAACTTGCGGACTGTGACCGCTCACAGCACCCCGTTCTCCGAAGCGGGCATCACCTCCGAAGAGGCAGCGTTACCGCCGTCGGGCTTGCGCCCCTCCGAAGGTTGTCTCCCCCTCGGCATGAATTAAATATATCGATGTATACGTCGAATGTCAACAGATTTTGTATAGAAGATCTTCTGACTTTTTCGACGTGTACATCGATTAAATCTATACCTGACTGTTGCTCTTCAGGGTATACATCGGTAGGATTGATATGAATACCTCAAATGGGTGCTGCAATGCCTCGCAAAAAGCCGAATGAATCTAGCCTGAAGAATCTTGTTGATCGATCGGCTCCAGATGATCCAGGGCAGACGGAAGCGACTACTGTTCGGATTAGCGTTGATGATTTGAGATGGTTAAAGTCTTTGCCTAATGGAACGAGCTATCACGTTAGGCAAGCGGTGAAACTGTATCGAGAAAGTTTTGCTCAGCCATCGGAATGAATTAAGCCGATTGTTCAAATATGTAGTGCGATCGCTTGGCTTCGCTGATCCAAAGTCCGATGTCCGTTTGAGCGTTCCAAAATTGCTGCAACTCATCGCGCCGTTTCTGCGGTAGTGGCTTCGAGAGTTTCTTCCAGCTTGACTGCTTTGTACGATTGGCTTTGCCAAGCTCCAAAGGATCGCAAACGTTCCATTTCCAAGCTGAATCAGGGTAGCTCTTGTAGGGCGGTGTCCAAAAGAAAATCGATTCTTCTCCGCTTTTGCCAACAGCTTTGAACTGGATGCCCACGATCGGCATAGGAGATTGAGGCAGGTTGTAGCAAGCAATTTGCACTGTTGGGTCTCCTATTTTTTGCGGCGTTTCTTCGCTGTTGAGACTGGTTCTGTAGCTCGCTCTAAGATGCGTCGCAGCACCCATATTGTTGAACCGTGGTCGAACTTCACCAGATGATGCAGCGGCATCGAGTAGGGCGGCGGCTAGATGGTTCCTAAACTGCCAATCTGAGTTTGAACCCGATCGCCTACTTTGAGTTCACTCATGCCGCCTCCGCCTCCAATTCTTTGAAATGGGCGATCGCGTCGTTGACAGAATCTTCCAGGCTCACAAACGGCTTTTCTAACGCATCTGGATCGTAGGCATACGAGTTTGTGACCAACGACAAAAGCGGCATTTTGGGGCGGCTCCGAACAATGAAATAGACATCCTGTGCCATTTCACCAACAGTCGGATCAAGTTCGATCAAAACTTGCCATTCACAGGTATCGAGCATTGAGAATGTCATTTTTCCACAACTGGAATGCGCGATCGCTTCGGCAGCAACGAGGAGTAATTCATTCGGAATTTCAGCGTTAAACATGAGCATTTCCTAATAGTTTGAGAGAGCGATTGTAGATTGCCCTAATTTCATAATGTTTCATGATGGGGGCTCATGACGCTCATGGCACTCCTGACGCGCTATCATGGCGGATTATCATGACCCATGATGACGTTACATCAACGCTTTCAGCTTCTCTCATGATACTCATGACGCTCATGACATGATACTCATGACGGGCTATCATGACCCTCATGACCCCTCTAAGAACCGCCATCATGAATCATGAGCAGAGTCATGAACTGTTAGCAGAAAGCTCTAACAGCCGCATCAACATTTGATCGTCATTACTGCAAGACTCAACATATTGAGCGAACACAAGCGGAGAGCGTTTTGCTCCCTGACTGCGATATCTGGTTGGGAATTGAATCGGCTTGGCGATGATTTTCCAGATGTGCCCTTCATAGGGGAAATATTCGCCTAGTTGTGGTGGAAGATTGAAACCTAAAAGGTACTGCCCGCTGATACCGGACAATGCAATCACCGGCGATCGCTCCTTCATTTGCTCTGGCACAATTAGGACGCACAAAGACCACAATCTAGGCTGCTTGATTTTGTACGGCTTCGAGTGTGAAACGACCTCGATTAATTCTTGGAAATCCATGATTGTTACCAGTTGAAATCATCGTCGATTGAAGGGGCGATCGCGGAATAATCATCGCCATCAGCCTGAATAAATCTGCCTTCTCCAAGCTTGGAAAGGAGCGCTCGGATCTTCTCAACATCAGTTTTTTTGATCGCTGAGATTGAGGACTTAAGCTGATGCGCTTTGAACGTCTTCTCAGGCTGCTTATTGAGGAATTCGACCACCTTGCAAGCAACCTCAATCGATTTCTCATTCCAACCGGGGAAGGCATTCTTCAAGCCGATCGCCGTTGTTCCTTGCTGCTCTGTCCCCGACTCTTCGACTTCATGCTCAGCAGACGGCAGGTTAAACATGCGATCAAGGTCTTGCGGCGTTGATGCTGGCTTCGGTACGGATGGCTGAGGGTTAAGGGGTTCTAAACCAGCATTTTCAGAATTGCAAGTTGCCGCAGAAACTAGAGCCGCGATGTCTGCAACTTTCCCATCAATGATGCAGGGGCGATCGTCCTTAGAGATATCCAGTCCAGCATCCGCCGCCTGTTTCTCAGCAAAACCTTTTAGATAGACGTAGCTGAGGTTATCCCGTAAGCTCCCCTCTCCCTCGATTCCGAGTGTCTTAACCTCTTGCCCTTGAGCCAACAGAATCAGCCTCACACGGCTTGTGCGACCCGCTCGAATGATGAACTTCAGATCCTTCACCACGTCCAAATTTAAGTCTTTGCAGCCCGCGACAAAGGTCGGGACTTCATCCAAAATCACGTTGATAGGTCCAAACGAATCATCGCCCGTGCGGTTCATCTCAGCTTCTCGATCTCTCACGATCTTGGACAGGCCCGCAATGTTTTCTGCGATCGCGGCGAAGTCGTAAGGAACGCCAATCACCTGCATCCCTGCAAAGTCTTTTGGCTTTTTCTTGGGAGTGATGACGATGGTTGCCCCATCCAGAAATCGTCCCAGTTTCTCAGCGAGAAATGATTTACCTGCTCCAGTTTTGCCGAGAAGCAGCAAGTGCGGGAAATCGTCATAGACGGTGTTTAAGTTGCTCCAATCGAATAACTTGGACTCTGACGAAGTGACGGGGATAGTGAAGGACGGAACCTCGATCGCGCCTAATCTCGTATTTTCGCTGGGTAAATATCTGGGAGCGTCAGCGGGGATGTTAGAAGGGCGGCCTTGAAGATCATCTCTCAGTTGTTGCCCTAATCCTGAACTACCGTCAACGCTACTCACAAGCCCTGTAATCTTCAGAACCGCGTAACCCCAAAGTGACGCGCCAATTATCGGACTTACGCCGATCGTTGCCATTCCTCCAACAATCAACGTCGCGACCTTGAGCAGCATCACGCCCCCATCATCAGGTTCAGATGCAGTGACGCTTAAGTTTCCGATCTGATGGACGACGACGGGTTCGGTGTTCTGACTTACAATTTTAGACATGCTTAGAAGCTCCCAGAAGTTTCAAAGTTAGGAGCCTACCCTTTGCGCCACATCGGGTAGGCTCCGTTAGTTAGCGGCGAATCGCGGCGAAGATGCGATGAACCGTGAGAACGAATTTGAATAGAATTTCAATCGCGAGGATTGAGCCGACCATCAAGCCAAATTGAATCCAGAGAATCTTGCCCACTTCAAGAAGGGGGAAGTCTTTAACGATTGCTGCCCATTCCCCTTGGTAAGGCATGTAGTGAAACAAGTTCACCACCAACTCTAGGAGGTATGCGATCGCGGCAAACTTCGGTAAATTGTCAAAGGCGGTGATCAGCCATTCCGACAGCTTCCTTTGAAACTCATTTTCTTTGGGGTTACTCGAATCCGGTTCTCGTTGGCTCTTGATCCAGTCGATGATTCCAGCGTAGACCGGCGGAATCGCCAACAGCATCGGGGTCACTTGGATCAGGTTCACGATGAACCAGAGCGCAACACCCAAGGCATTTAGCAGAAACCACTTCAGGAACGAGAAGACTAAGCCGAGGATCGGAATCAGAGTCAGAGCTTTGTAGAAAGATGACAGCGCAATCTCATTCCCGATCGCATTGCCAACCGCAATCCAAGGTGTAGCACTGTAGAAAGCGAGAACACCCACGATCGCGTAAACGCTGAACTCAAGAACTTTTAGAAGCAGGCGACGCCGTTTCTGGTTCTTCTCCCTGTGCTCATCCTCAACCACATAGTCAGCGTCGAAGTCGTAGTGGGTTTGATTGTTGCTCATGTTATTGACCTATCAACTGTTTGAACTCTGAAAGCTTGCTAGGAGCGACTCGGTAGATCTGACCGATGAAACCGTCTTGACCAACTACGGCTGTGTCCCCGTGGATGTTGCAAACCACGACGCCAGAGGGCATGGGGCGAACGCCGTTGATTGGGTTTCCTTTTCCGTCAAAGCGCTTAGTCTTGGGGTCATTGGGGAAGGATTCAGGATCAAAAACGCGAACCTTCTCATCAAATCGAATCGGCTTGTTGTTCCGAGTGCTGCGAATCGTCACACAGCCTAGACTCGCTCGCTTCATCGCCAAATCGGTTTCTGTCTCTAGCTTCTGACCAAAGGTTTCCTCTTGGCTGACAGCTTGTTGCTTGGCGATCGCCGTCGAGTGCTTCTCGTTCTGCTGAGCCTGAAACCGGAGAATTCCCGCTCTGTCGATTACACATCCAGCTAGGATTGCAACGACTAACACACCCCTATAGAGTGTCTTCTGTGAAATCGTGTGGCTCATGCCGTCACCGTCCCAAAAGAACTGTGATTTGCCGCCGAATTTCGGGAAGTGTTCTCGCTGTGTAGACCGGCGTTTGTGCGTAGTGATTAACGAGTTGATACTTTCCGGTACTCCCTGCCAGCGTGAGGGGGGAGTTAGTTAACAAGTTTTCGATCGCTTTGCGGTTGAGTGTTGTCATAATGAGGAGTCCTCGAATGATTTAGCGGTTGTTTGTGGGATGAAGCCAGTCCTAACCGTCGTAAGTGGGGGCTGGCTTTCGCATAACTAAGGGTGCGATTTGTCGTCGCTCATCACTCCCCGAATCAGTCGCTGCTGACGATCGAGCTTTTCAATTTCGTCTTGTGGCAGTGACTTCAACCGTTCCGTCAGAACGGCAGCAACGGCTTGCAAAGTTTCAGCAGCATCGATTCGATCGCTTGGCGTAACTGAATTCCGACGATCAACAAAGCCATCAAAATGCCGTAGCTCAACTTTTGCTCCGGTTGCGACAGACATTGAAATACTTGAACAAAGCAACGCCAGATCAACGATCGGAAGTGTTTTCCAGTTGTGCTTGTAGAAGTTAGTGATCTGGATGTACATTTCAGGCATCTAAAAATTCTCCAAAGGGCGATCAGCTATTCTGACCAATCAACAACCCCACTGAAATCGTCTTCAGTGGTTTTTGCTTGAGGTGGCGCTGATGCGAGTATTTGAGGCACATGGCAAGGGACAATCCAGCAATTAAGAATGTGTTCCAGGGCAGCACGCGGATCGTCTGTACCAAGTTGCAGGGCTATTGAGTTGATTAAGTTCTGATGATGCTTTTGAGTGATTGAAAGTCTCACTTCAACTCCTCCTAAGCACTTCTCAGTGCAACTTGGAACAAGCCTTTAGCATTTAACCAACGGGCGTTTTGAGGAACGGCGATTCCTTTCTTAGCAAGAATCTGAGCTATTCCCGGTAAGCAGCTCCCACCTCCCACAGCAACGATCGCGGTAGCAGCAGGGACGCGAGTTTCAGTTGCTTTCACAAAGGGCTTAAATCCTTGCTCAAACCATTGAGGCAACGCTTTTAGGTATGCCTCTCTAAAATTCCATTCAGTCCGACGAGTACCGTAGGAGAAATCGCCTTTCTCAATGCCAGTGCGAATGAGATGTCGATCACCTGGTTGCTTGAGATAGTTTCTCACCGAGTCAGAAATTGCGATCGCGTCAATCAGGCTTTCAACACCCGCAGTAGGGGCATAGTCGCGAAATGACATTTGCAAGCCGTTGAATGCGCTAACGATCGCGGTTCCGTTGCCAAGGTCGTAGACCAGTGCATTCGTGAAATCAAACTCACTTCGCAGCGTAATAGCAACCCCCGCACCTTCTTCAAGCACTTTTGCGACTTTGATCGTGACGGTCGATCGCTTCCCTGCAATCATGGCGGTGTGGGTGCCTTCAAGCGCTGCCTTAATTGCAGATCCAAACACTTTGCCATCATGCACTGAAGCGCAAACTGACAAGTCCCAAGTAGGGCGGTAAGCATAGGTAGAGAGGGCACTAAGCAAGAGTTGTAGGCATAGCTGAGGCTTACCATCTTTGCTGTCGGTGACGCGTTGAATGGCGGTAGGTGATTGGTAGTAAGCATTGATGCCCCCGATCCACTGCTTCCCGATTAAGTCAGCGCGATCGCCGTCGAGATATTCCACATAGCCTGAATTAACATGTGAGGCGCGTTCCGAGAGCGGTAGAACATAACTTTCGAGCAGCGTTTCACCTAGAGATGAGTAGAGTTTTACGGCTCCGTTGCCTACGTCTAGACCTAATGCCACAAACTGGCTAGAGGTGTCAGGGGCAGTCAGGCTGAGACTTGCTTTTTCAGCTTCATTTGACCGAACTAGAGTATTCATTTGGCTGAAATCCTTGCTGGATGAAGAGTTGATGCAGATTTAGCTGAAACGGCAGCTTTTGCCGTGATCTGTCAGGTTTAGTCTTGCTGTGTCCTTGCCTGACACAAATCAATATAACTACGCTTTCATTCAAACGCAATACTTTTGAAGACAGAATTACTTATCATTCAAAAGTATTGCGTTTGACTTTAAAGCTTTATTTAGCAAGGGTTCTACCTCAGAAATAGAGTAGAACCTTCATAAGTTAAGCTAATAATCAAAAGTATTGCATTTGAATCAGCGTCTCAGATAGGATGTTCGTTGTCTTGTTAAATATGGAGGTAGCTACCGTGATGCTGTTTGAGATGCCCAGAAAACCTGTTAGTTATCGATTCGACGAGCGCGTAATTGAGGCGATTAAACAACTTGCCGATCGCACTGGAATGACACCTAATGAGTATCTGGAATCTCATCTGTTTCAACACGCGAAGATTCAAGGCGTTATTTCACCGGATGCGGAACCGCTAGGGGAAACTCGCGGTGGGAAACGTCCTGGAGCAGGGAAAAAGAAAATTGAAGATTAAATAGCGATCGCGCATCGAAAGTGGCTTGAAGCCCGTTTGAAATCCCAGCGATCGCGGTACCGATAAACGGATCAAGTGAACCGCAGTAACAGCCCGTTCAGATTCCCAAAACATCAGTGTTGTTCATTTTGTCGGTTTAATGCTCAACACTAGATATAGAAATCACCTTTAACGATCGCGTACGAATTGCTTAACTGGTACACGTGTATATTTTCTAATAGTGCAATATTTGATTTTTTGTCAGTTTTTGACAAAAAATTAAACGCTGCAATCTTTGCGCCATCTGACACGTGTTGATTTTGAGCTATTAGTTAATGTAATCGTCAAATTTTGCAAAAGGCGATCGCGAGCTTCTAGAAAATCTTTTCAAATTAGGGGTAGACGATTTTTAAAAAGCCGTTACCATAATACCCATCGCTATATATAGGTTGACGTCATGAGCAACGAAATTAGCTTGCCGCCTGGAATCCAAATCAACTTGTACGGGACGCGGCGCGATCGAGAACTCTTGCACCGCGCCGCGCGTGCTCGTGGTATCAGTGCAAGCGCTCTGGTTATGCAGTGGGTGCGATCGCTGGAAGTTGAGGACCGGCGATCAGTCGAAACCAGTTGAAAATTTCAGCGTAGATTAGATTCGCTTTGGCAGATTAAAGTAGCTGCATTGTAGGAGGGGACGACAGATGAAGCGACCACGCGCAAAAAAGGGCGAGGAAATGAAGCCGCATCAAGTCAACGCACATTTGACAGATCGCGACTACAGCCGCTTGCGATCGCTGATGGCTCAAATGAATGTGCATCGAGCGGCACTCACTAACCAAGCGATCGTTGAATTCCTCGATCGGCACGCACCCACAATTGAAAAACCTCCCGAAGCAGTTTAGCTACGAGAGGTTTCGATTTTTTCCATTTTCAGCGTTTCTGTCGGCAAACTCGACGCTGAAACTCAATTCCACCTATATGCCCAGGAAGGGCGGAGGCTTATTTGATGACAAGGACAAATTTAGATCAAAAATCAAAAACTGTCAATCAAGGTCAGTTTGAGCGAACCAAAACTGTTCAGACACAAAAAAATTGTAGCACAAGCTCCAACCCTAGGCAGCTAGGTCTTTTCACAGAATTTACACCGGATCTTGTGATCGATCGTGTTGAGCGCCCAGAATTTGAGGGTGAGCGTTTCTATCTTTGCTTCGGGGGCTGGACTCTAAAGTTTGAGCTAACGCGAAACGAGGCTTATCGAGCGATCGAGTTACTTGGCAGCGATCGTGATGCTGCGTCAATTTGGAACGCGATCGAGCAAGCGATCGATGGGGGTGAAGCATGAGCTATTCCCCTCAGTTCCAAACAGCACCTAGCACAATTTACAGCACAAACCCAGGAATTCAGGCAACGATTGAGGCTCTACTAACGCTGGGGTGTCCTCCGATTCCGGTTGCACCGAAGCAAGACCCGCGTAAGGAGGACTGCCATCATCAGCATTTTGCAATCGAGCGGTTTAAGGGTGCTAATCCACGCCAGCCGGAAATACAGGGTAATTTTTGCAGAATCTCACAAACGTCTGTAGGTGGTGATAAGGCCTTCGTCAAAGGCGACTACTGCCGTCTTGACGAGAATTTGCAGCCGATCGGGCGTATCACCGGGAAAAACCCCAGTTACCTAGGTCTCGACGGGAAGCCTCGGACGCTGAATCACAAGTCTTACCAAGATCGGCAACCTACCGAACGAGAGTTGAGAGAATGGTTTGCCAATCCCAATACAGGCGTAGGGACGCTTGGTGGGCATTCTGGAGTAGATTGGCTGGACTTTGACGCAAAGAACTATTCGAGTCAGGGAGAGTGCGATCGCGCCGTTCAGACACTCATCGACGCTCACGGGTTGACCACAAGTTGGATTGAGAAGACTGGATCAGGTGGCTATCGGATTGCGGTTTGTCCTCAAGAGAAGCCGACTTTTACAAACTTTGCGACCGAGCCAAATGGTCGGCATGTTGGTGAGGCTTTGTTTGAGGGGCGATTTACCGTCCTCGCTCCAACGATTCACCCGAACGGGAACACCTATGAGCGAATCGGTTGGGGTGAGCCTGTCGAAGTTACAAAGTTGGAAGACATTGGGATTTATCCAACGCAGGACGAGAAAGCCAATCACGAGCGCAAACAGAAACGATCGCAGAATCCAACCGGCTCCAAGCCGACCGACCCAGCTAGTAACCCCTGGGACATTCGGAACTTCTCAGAGTACCTCATCGGTTATCGGGTAGAAGGCGATTGGATTAACTGCAAATGTCCCGCCCATGATGGAGTGAGCGATAACTCGCTGCACATTCGCGTTGACACTGGAGCGTTCCACTGCTGGCAAGGGTGCGATACGAAGCGGATTTATCGGGAGGCTAAAGCGATCGCCGCCGCCAGTGGCTACACCTTTCCGACTGGAGTAGGTTTTGGAGCATCAGAGCGCGATTCGCAGAACCAAGCTTCAAGGGAGCGCTTGATTAGCAGCCGTAAAGCTCGGTTCATGCAATATTGGGATGGGCTGAAACGAGACTTCCAGCTATCAAGTGTGATTCCTGGTGTTGATCGCCAAATTGAGTACGAGGGCAACTGTCCAGAGCTTGAACTCTACACAGATACAATTTGCGTTTCGGGTTGGCTAGGGGCTGGCAAAACCGAGATGGTGCTGCGATCGCTTGCACCCTTCAAAGATGAGCGATCGATCGTTGCCTCGACACCTTTGAACGGATTAGGACGACAGTTCGAGAAGCGGGCTGAACGGATGGGCTTTGACGCACGCCAGTATCAAGGCGATGTCGGAATTCATCGGATGATGCTTCATGCAGACCAAAAGACTTTGGTGATCATGTGCCCCGACAGTTTTAAGCCTTATGCAACTGGTGAACTTAGCTGGAGCATGAAAACGCTCGTAATCGACGAGTTCGCAGGGATTCGGAAGGGGTTATCTTCTAAATCCGAGAAGGACGAGTTTTTCAGAGCGATCGCAGAGTGCGGACAGCTTATTGTGGCTGATGCGTTTCTGAGTGATGCAGACATCGCCCTGATTCGTAAGCACAGAAGCGGCTCAATCGCTCTCTACCGACAGAAGGCGGAGAAGTCACCCGTCAAAATCCATTGGATTGAAACGCGCAACCGAGAAGGGCAAATTGCATTTCGGCATGATGCGGTCTACTTTGAATTACTGCGAAATTGGATCGGCTCTGAAGTTGGCAGAATCGCGATCGCGGCTGACTCAATCACAACAGCAAAAGCGATTAAAACCTTCGCAGAGCAATTGACTTATCCCGATGGGCGATCGCCTAGAGTTTGGATTGCTTGTTCAGAAACGCCGGAAGAGAACGCTTCTTTCATGCCTGATCCAGACGGAATCATCCAGAGCAAGAGTCAGCCAATAGACGTGGTGGTTTACACGCCCACTGCAAAAAGCGGTCTAGACATTCAAGCGCCGTTCGATCGCGGGTTGCTGATCAGTTGTGGCGTTTTGTCCCCAACGGATATGCTGCAAATGCTCGGTCGCTGCCGTAAGTGCTCTGAGTGGTTTGTTTCGGCTCCGCGATTTGCAGACGCAGGTCAAGACGCACCACTGCTAGATCGGGCGAAAATCAAGCGATGGATTGGGCGAATTACCGAAAGCTTTGAGGAACTGGGATTTAACGCACCCAAATCGCTGCAAGGCTGGGGACTGTGGGAATCGCTCACGAAAGAGATTGAGCGGCAATTCAACAGTGAGTATATTCAAGCCTTGCTGAACGAATATTTTGAGTCGGTCGAAACAGTCGAGATTGATTCCGGCAGCGTGATGGAGTGGCGCAGTGCGATCGCAGCCGTCAAAAATCAGGATGCTGAAAACACTCTGAACGGAAATCTAGAAAACGGGCGACGGCTCAAAGCTCAGAAGAAACAACCCTCTAAGAACTCTAAGGTTTGGGATCTGAAGCTGGCTGAATATCACGAGAAGTTTCCGAAGCTGGCTGAGAAGAATGTGTCTGATTTCCGTGAGTTAGACGAAAAATGGCGTTCGCTGCGTGAGCAGATGGGCTACTGTCCTAGTGTTGATTTGGAGGAGTCCAGACAAGACTCTCTAACGCTCTGCAAAATTATGAATTCTCGAAGGGCAGAGAAATTAAAAAATTGGGTGCAAGCGATCGAAAATAATCCTCAAGACGAAATTGACTTGAGCGACTTGATGCGATCGCAGAAGATCAATTACAACTCGCCAGCGTTCAAGGCACGGCAGAATATCGAATTGTTTCGATCTCTTGGGCTCACTCAGCTTGTAAAACTTCAATCTAAGAGTCGCGAACATCTTGTAGCGGACGAGACGGCATTCCGAGCAAAATCACCCATCATTGGTGAACTTTACGAGGAGTTTCAGCGCGATCGCAAACTCAGAGCACTATTCCCTCTGATTGAATGTTTGGAGGATTTCTGGAGCGCGATTAAGAAGTGCCTTAAGTCTTTCGGATATCAGAACTTTGGAGCAACTGCGCGTGTTAAATCCGAAAAAGCTCACAAGTGTGGGCACGATTCCAAGGGGAACCAACGTGAAGCAAAATCCGAAGCAGCCTACTTTGTTGGCTGGCTGCTAATGGAATGCAGTGGTAACGCTTATTTTCAAGAAAACTTTGAATTGATTGTCGAAGCCATCCGCGATCGCGTCGTTGCAGAACGAGAGGAGCGGCGGAAATGGCGCGATCGGGCGGACAATTCACCACCGGAGTATGAGGCGGCGGCTTAACTGAATTGAATCAACCCCTTACACAACGCCACTCACACACAGTTGCTAGTTTTACTATGCCGACAGAACACAGATTTTCTGAATTAATTGAAGTGATCAGCCAAGAACAGCTTCTGAGTTACCTGGATTGGAAGCTTACTAAGATGTGGGAGCAAATTCGTCTGAAGAATGACCCGTTTGCTTGGATCAATGGTGTTCATTATTTTCAGCCCGTTGAAGGCGGAAAGATAACGTTTAACAAACGCATGGTCGAAGTGTGGTTAGTCGCTAAATGCCAGCGGGATTCGCAGAGGCACCTAAACGCGATCGCGCTATTCCAAGCTTCCGTTCCCGGCGCTGCTACCACTCGTTCCCGAAAAAACATCGCCTAGAAGCTCTGGAAGCCTCTTGTTGTTTGGGATGTAGTCTGCGTAGTGTTCGTAAATCATCTTCAGGCTAGTGCGAGTGTACTTCGCAACTGTTAACGGGTCTTCACCCTGGGAGAGCCAATAGCTGATCAGCGTGTGGCGTGTGCTGTTTGGCTTCCGATAGGGGATGTTCAAATCGTCTAGAACCGTCTTCCATGCTCGGTTTCGGAAGTTCGCATCATCCATGTGCTTTCCATGGCGGCGCGACGGAAATATCAGCAACTTGGGATCAGCATTCATCGGACGGCGCTTAGTCAGCAATTGCTGAAGGCTTTTGCTAAGCGGGACAAAGCCCGCTTTCCCTGCTTTCAACTCTTTGTCATGCCCTCGGTAGAAGGCTTTACCGAACCAAATCTGTGAGCAATCGTCGGTTACGTCTTCCCAGGTCAACGCGATCGCTTCTTCAATGCGGCAGCCGGTAGACAGCATGAACTCAACATAATCCGCGTAATAGCTGTATTCAGGATGAGTCCGAAAACCTTGAATGATGGCGCGAATCTCCCCAATCGTAAAGGGTTGTGGCTTCTTGACTTTCCCACGTGGAACTCGCTTCACTACTTCCACCCAAGGGTTATCAGTAACCATGTGCCGTGTGATTGCCCATGCCCATGCAGATTTAACGTCAGTCAATTGCTGCTTTAAGGTGATGGGAGCAAGCTTTTCAGCTAGGTAGCCCTTGAACGCCTCACAGTCCGCAGGCGTTAGATTTCCAGCGTAGCGTTCTCGAAAGTGGGCTTTTAGATTGCTCAAAAGCCCAGAGTGCTTACTGAGCGTCTGCTGGGCGACCTGCCCGCGCCTGCTTTCGATGTATTTCTCAAATAGCTCATAGACCTTGATGGGCGTTTTGCCGTGGCGCTCCCCACGATATTTAAGCAAGCTGGCGTCAAACATGCCGTACTCAATATCGCGCCCAATTTCGGCGGCTTTCATCTGCGCGATCGCTCGGTTAGTTGGGGTATCAGGCAGCCCTAAAGCAAGACAATACCGCTTGCCCTCAAATCGCCATCTCAGGCGCAAATTCCCTTTTAAGTTTTCAATATTGACGTTAGCCATAGGGTGGGTATGCCCTCCGAACTCACCGGAATTGACTGTACCCAATCCTATACCCAACGAGCGCTGGAAGCCGCATTAAACCGTATTAGAACGAACGATCATACCCAGGCTCATACCCAGGATTTTAAGATCTCTTGAAACGACAAAAGCCAGTCAATGACTGGCTTTCCGTCTATCGGAGCGACAGGATTTGAACCTGCGACCCCTACTACCCCAAAGCAGAAGCAGTAAGGCTGCAAGCTAGATTTAACAATGGTTTTGAAACTTTGTAAAACGTAAGCTCCCTACTTCACCCCAGTAGTAAGCGTGCTCGCCAACGCTGGCTAGAAAATGTAGCGCACTTTGCGTCCGTGCCCTGCGTCGATGCGTTGTTGGCAATAAACTCTGATTGCCTCTAAATCGACGCCTGTAAGCGTGATTGCCTCCGCTTGCTGTAGATGTTGCTTTGTGGCACTTGCAACGACGCTCTGAACCTGAGAGCGCCCCATTTGAACGCCACTAATTTCCGGGCGATCGCCAAATAACTTTGAGATGGGATGCTGACCCAACCGCTTCAGATAATCGAGATCTACTTTCAAGACTTCATCGACGATCGCAAACATCCCTGCGAGGTGAAGCATTTCAGCAGAGTCTAGGTCAGCTACAGCCGCAATCAGAGTCATAGGGCAACCTTCAGAAACTATGACAAATTTTCCCCAGTCTACGCCTTTAGACAGATGAACTACCGAAAGTCTTAATTGTGTGAAGCGCTCTTTTTGTTACCCTCACACTCTTTCACCATCCCTTCATCTAACCAACACAATTCAGCAGCGTGAATGCTAGGGCAGTCTGTAGCGCTGCCATGACTCACAACACCAGTCGAATTATTTCTGAGCTAGAAGAATTAGACATTGCCATCCGCACCCTGATCCATGCTTACCGTCATATGAACGAATGCACGGAAGAGCAGTTAGAGAAAACACTCGCTCGCATCAACACGATCACCATTCTGTACGGCAACATCTTCACCCAGTTAGCCGAGGTAGAGCAGCAATCTCTTCGGGACCTAAAACTACGGAAGCTGCTGATTCCAGCCGAGTTTGAAGGGGCGTGGTACGTAACTCGTAGTCATCCGCAAACTGAGGACAGAGGAACTGATCTACAGTTCGTCCCCAATCGTTGAGCACGTCCACTCGAACTTTAATGACCCAGAAGCGGGAATAACGAGGAACGGTGCAGGGATAGATTTCAACGACGGTGAGCAGGTACAAGTCTTGCCTTCGGGCCCACAGCCAAGCTCGATCTTTTGGGACCACAATCGCCCCAATTTGAAAGTTTTCTCGACGCATAATCTCAGGTATAAGTGACGACCAGCCCCATTTTTGCCGAGGTTTAATAGTTTTTTAAGTATTCTGCATCTCTTTACGTATTGCTCATGATTCAAACCGTAAAAACCTAAGTATTAACCCTTTATAGTTTGTAGTTTTTTATAGCCAAACTATACCTACAGATAGAGAAGATTGAGCTTAGGAAAGATTGAGCGTTTAACATGACTAAACAATCGCTAGAAGCGTTGTTTTGGGAGTATTTTGAAGCACGACAAACCGGGACAAAAACCGAGTCCGCAATTCGACTGAGAAATCAGCTTGTGGAACAAAATATTGGGCTGGCTCGTGAAATTGCTCACCGCGCCGCTTCCGAATGCCCAGAGCCGTATGAAGACTTAGAGCAAATTGCTGCGATCGGCCTAATTCGCGCCGTCGAAAAGTTTGACCCCAGCACGGGCAACGCCTTCAGCTCGTTCGCGGTGCCCTACATCAGAGGCGAGATTCAGCACCACAATCGCGATCATGGCTATAGCGTGATCAAGAAGCCACGTCGAGGCATTGAGCTAGTGTCGCGGGTGAGACGTGTGCAGCGTAAGTTAAAAGCGCAAGGCGCTGATATCGACGAATCGCAAATTGTGCGCGGACTCAACATTACTGAGTCAAAATGGCGCGTGGCCTGGGATGCCTACAATTTGCCACCCGTGAGCAATCTCGATGAATCGCTCAATGGTGAAGATGACATCGGCGGCATTGTCAAAATTGACTATTCCTGGTTTAAGTCTTCAGTTGCTCGCATTCGCGAGCCGATTCAAAGTGTGCTGATTGAGAAGCATATCTCTGACATGACTGAGGCGGCGATCGCCAAGAAGCGCAAAGTCACGGTGGAGCAAATTAATCTCTGGCTAGAGCAGGGAATGCAGCAGTTAAAGAAAGCAACAGGTAAAGAGGGTTGAGCAATGACAGTCGAAGTAATGCCACAAAGTTTTAATTATGAGGTGCTCGATCTAGAGACTCGTGTTGTCGTGCAGCAGCGAACGAGCGAAATTCGCTCTCTCATGAAACGGACTGCCCAAGATGCCATTGAAATTGGGCAGAAGTTGCGTGAGGTAAAAGCTCGCTTAGAGCATGGCTGCTTTGGTGATTGGCTGAAGGGCGAATTTCAATGGGGCTGGCGAACCGCTAACAATTACATTGCAGTGGCTGACAAATTCGCAAATTTTGCGAATTTAGACACAATCGCCACTTCTGCACTTTACCTATTAGCCTCGCCATCAATGCCAGATGAGGTGAAAGCAGAATTTTTAGAGCGGGCAGGCGCTGGCCAGCCAGTCACTCATCAGCAGGTTAAAACGGCGCTCTATTCGTCCAAGAATCAAAGTGCTGCCAAGAAACTGGAGCCAGGTGAACAACACATCGTGACTGAGAAAGAAAATCCCTACTATGGGCAATCGGTCACAGTCGATCGCGCAGATGGTGAATTTGTCTATTGCTCGACTCCAGACGGCACAACTCAGCCGCTGCTTCCCGGTTGGCTGGGAGAGCAGCCGCCAGAGAAGCCCAAGTCGGAACCAAAAATCGACCAGAAGACCCAACTGCTAGATAGTTTAGAATTCACGGTCGGAGTGAAAGATCTGCGGATTGAAATTTTAGAAGCGTGGATTCGCCGTGCCGTCGATGAGGGTGAATTGCCAGAAGATTTATATCTGGAAGGTTTAGAGCTGCTGACTTAGGAGTATAAATAGAGCTGATTAGCATCTGTGTCACCAGATGCTTTTTTATTTACCAGTTTTGAGCGGTGGCAACGGGCACGACAAAGACCTGAGATGCACCACTTCTTGTTCGAGTCTAGCGATCTTCCGATCGTGGATCTCGAAGCTGGTGTTGACTGCCTCACTGAAATTGTTGATCGCTGCCTCCAGTTTTACTAAAGCTTGGTGGTGGTCCTTCTGCGCCACCACCAATTGATCGAGCAGTTTCTCTTGCCCACCCTGCAATGACTCGACAAGTTTAGTCACGAGTTCAGATTCTTGTTTCTCCTTCTGAGAGAAGGCTTCAAAGCCCTTTTGTAGAACCAGCATGAGTGCAGCGCCAGCAATGCCCCATCCTGCTTGGCCAGGAATATCAGGCGTGGTGTGGGGTGCTTGTGATGTGGCCTGAATGAGGATGATGGCTTGCATGGCGATGAGTTGGGCGATTTGCTTTAGGTTTCCTTCTGGGAATTCTTCAGAAAATCTTCAGGATTTATTTTCATGGAATTAAAAGACTATCCTCAAGCCATCGCACACCAGCAGAGCGAGCTGCTGATATCAGAGCAAGCTGCACGGCACTGGCAATCGCAAGTCGACCACGCTATCGCAGGCATTGACCATGCGATTGCCTTCGATAAATCACTAACGAATGAAGCACAGCGCAAAGCTGCCCGTGCTCAACTGATGGCACAACCGGATCTGCAAACGGCGCTCACGACGCTGCAAACATCCCAAGATCAGAAAACGGAACGGGCGATCGCGCTCGAACTATTGAGAAATCAATTCTCCGTGGCGAAGTTGGCCGAGCGCAGGCACATCGCCCAATTAGAGGCGAGCATTGCTTAGTCCGCAGATGCGGTCGGGGCAGTCGAGGCAAGATGTCTTGGAGGGGTGAATCTGGCAGCGCGATTTGCTTAAAAAGATGCAGCTCTGCTTCTGCATCACGGTTTTCAATGAAGCTTTGGCTGATTGATCGAAAAAATGCTCTTCATCAAAGGCACGGCGAAATTTACCACTAGCTTGGTCTGAGCCGACCAATAAGACAATGCAAGTGAGTATCAAACCGCTTTCCTGACGATTGCTGAGCAGGGCATTATCAAAGCCAAATTTCAGCAACAGGTGAACGATCATCAGCCCGACTGCGCTGACGGTCAGGAGGTAGAGCACCAAGCAAGTGTTAAACCAAACATCGGATGGCGATTTCTGCATCGGCTTACTCAAATTCGATTCACCATAGTACCCGTGAAGCAGGAATCCTACCCGCAATAAGTTGGGCGAATTGCTGTGGAATTACCTCTCAATCAGATTTTGCTAGGCGATGCACTGGGTGTGCTAAGAACCTTACCGGATAACTCGATCGATGCCTGTGTTAGTAGTCCTCCTTATTGGAACTTGAGAAACTACGGCGTTGTGGGTCAGCTTGGTAACGAACCAACAATGGGCGAGTATATTCAGTCAATTGTTGCTGTGTTTGCAGAAGTGAGGCGAATTCTTAAACCTCAAGGTACTTGCTGGGTGAATCTAGGGGATACTTACGCTTCTGCATCGGCAACGACTCGGCGCAATGTCGTGGGGAATGGACCGATTAAAAAGGGCACACATCGCCCTAACCGCTTAACCGATGGGCTGAAGGAAAAAGATCTCTGCATGATTCCCCATCGCACAGCGATCGCGCTGCAAGATGGGGGCTGGTATGTACGGCAAGACCTAATCTGGCATAAAAGCAACGCCATGCCAGATCCAACCCGCGATCGTTGCTCTAGATCTCATGAATACATTTTTCTACTGGCCAAATCTAAAAAATATTTCTTCGACCAAGAAGCTATTAAAGAGAAGTGTTTATCTGGTATCCGAACCTGCTCGAATAAAAAATACGACGGGCAGAAAGGGATGAGCGGCAAAGATTTGGGGCGATATGTTCGCCGCGAAACTCGGATTAAAAGATCGGTTTGGACGATTGCCACGAAGCCATGTAAAGAAGCTCACTTCGCCACATTCCCGATCGATCTTCCAACACTCTGCATTAAGGCTGGCTCGCCCGAAGGTGGCATAATTCTCGATCCATTTATGGGCGCAGGCACAACTGCTCTGGCTGCCCTGCAATTAAATCGCAACTTCATCGGCATTGAACTCAATCCCGAATATCGTCAAATCGCACTCGATAGGCTGCGCCTAGCTCCAAAGGATCGCATCGGCAAGGTAGAAGCATTATGTTGTTAAGCCTAATTGTGGTGGCGACTTATTATCTGCTCATCGGTTTCTCAATCGCAGAAGCGATCAATTCTCAGCCAGCCGATTGGCGAGAGCACCCCAGCGAATTAATTATCTATGGGCTGATTGTCCTGCTCTGGTTTCCGGTTGCATTGGTCCGCTTATACCGACATTTTTTCATCGCTTAAAAATAGTTGGTTCAATATTCAATTTGGATGGCATCATGTAGCGGTTCCCCTATGAATGACAGTCATGAGCGCATCAGCAGAAGCCGTTAAACTCGTTTTAGGTTTCATCACCGTCTTTAATAGCCAACAGGATACGATCGGAAAGCTCACCGCCGAAAACGCTCAATTGAAGCAAGACCTGCTGAAATTGCAGGCAACACTAGCAGAAGCGATGCAGAATGATGCTGCTGATGCAACCGCGATCGCAGATATCAAAGAGCAACTTCGGTCGAAGCAAATCGAGTTTGACTTGTTCCAAGCTGGCATTAATGAAAAACTTGCCAGTGAAGCTGCTAACGAAGAAGAATTTGCCGCCGCAATGGAAGAACTCAGGAATCAGATTGAAGTGTTGAGCAAGCCAGTGGAATTGCAGCCAGAATCGCAGCCTGAGCTACAGCCTGCCTAAAGTTTTAGATTTGACCAGCCAGCTAACGCCATAGTGTCAGCCGCGATTTCTCCGTCGCGGTTTTTTACAACTACACTGCACGCGGTTGATCTGGTTTGAAAGTGTTATGGATTTGCTGATTTGGTTTGAGCGAGGATTGGCACGCCCCAGCTAGCTGGGGCTTTATTTATGGCAATTTTGAGATTAAGCCAGAACTGTTAACTATGCAATTTATTGTTAATTGTGCAATTTCAGAATTGTAGTTGTTCACATTTTGGTCAGTTAGTTTAAATGTTGTAAATGCACACTCGTAATACAGTTTTACCAAAATCCTTACTCAGCAAGGCTTTTCGGTTTTGTATAATATGTAGTCTTACTAAAGTACCAAAATTATTTTAAGTTAGTCACAATTTGGTCAGTTAGTTTAATGTTCAGTAAATGTTGTAAATGTTGTAAATGCACATTCGTAATACAGTTTTACCGAAACCCTTGCTGTGAAAGGATTTTCGGCTTTGCATAACAAAATAATTTTACTAAAGTACCAAAATTATCTTAAGTTAGTCACAATTTGGTCAGTTAGTTTAAATGTTCAAAACTCCAAATAATCATTGGCACATTGATCAGGGAACGACTCAAGATAAAAATTTGTGGTGGCAATGCTTGCATGTCGAAGTGTGTCTCGAACCACATGCAATGGCGCTCCCGCTTCGATCGCATGGCGGGCATGAGCATGGCGCAGCCAGTGCAAGCTAATTTTTGGGTTTAGTCCTGCATTCTTCACCGCTCGCTTGATAATGTTGTGCCCTTCCCGGCGAGTGAATGGGAAAGGTTTAGATCCTGCACCCCCTAAAACTTGCAATTGTCGCCACACCGACTGGGGAACCATGACCGACGCCACTTTCCCACCCTTGCCGCAAATACTCACCTGCACTTTTCCATCTGACCTAACTGTGAAATCTTCCCAATTGAGAGCACAGGTTTCACTGGCACGGGTGGCGATCGCATAGGTCAGCAGCAAGAATAATCGATCGCGCTCTGAACTGGCAGAAGCAATTAGTTTTGCAACATCCTCCTTCGACAGAATTCGCCCTGCCAAGTTGGTGCTGGTCTTAGGTGGCTTGATTGCAGCCGCAATATTCATCCCAATATGCTGCTGCTCAGTGGCAAAGGCAAACAGCGACTTCACCACATTAAGTTTGCGAGTGCGACTCGAATCTTTCAGATTGCGACCCTGCAAATGAGTCGAGAAGCCTTGCAACGTTTCTAGAGTAATGTCAGCTAAAGGACAGTTCGCAAAATTAAGGAACTGCCCTATATCGAGTTTGTAACTCTCGATCGTTCGCTCTGCTCTGCCGTGGAGCCATAGGGCAATGATGTCGGCGTCGGTGCGTGGCATTGGCAATCCTAGAATGGTTGCCTCAAGCATTCCTATAGCAGAACAACCTAAGTGCAGTTAGGGGAACGACAATGCCAGCAATAGCACCTTCAGCCCGCTCTCTAAGCGGCTTCTACCCCTCTAAAACGAACCGCAAATAGAAAGACCGCAAACCGCAAATAAAACGCCAGATCGCTCTTCCTGTAGGAATTCTGAGGCACTACGACAGACCGCAAACCGATGCCCAGGAAGATCGACGACCGTGTCCGCAATCTTG
>JAHHHO010000078.1 GCA_019359315.1 Myxacorys californica WJT36-NPBG1 | reverse complement strand
GGGTTTTGATGACCATTTGATGCTGACAGCAGCAGGATTATGGAACTTCTACCTGATTGCAGCATAGGAAGAAGAACTTGAAAGGTCATGTTAGCTACCTTTGTTTTTATCTCCCGACAACTCTAATGCTTTTCTACAGCTTTCTTAATGGTGCATTGCATTGAGCCAGCAGCTTTTATATCAATCACCAACTTCAACCTTTGTGGGTATACAAATTAATGCGCATCAAGCGTAACGTAGATACTAACTAGACCTCACAAGAGTGGAGCCGCGATCGGTGCTATCACGCTCTGAGGGATCGCATAAGGTGATTTATAGGAGTGAACATTATGGACTCTAATGAACTCTTAAAACGCTATGCTGCAGGACATCGCGATTTTCATCAAGTCGATCTTAATGAAGCTCGGCTAAACAAAGCAACATTAAGTGGCATCAATCTAGCCGAGACAAATCTAACCAAATCATCACTGCATGGGGCTGATCTCTCGCACGCCAATCTTCAGAACGCGAACCTGAACGGTGCTGACTTATCTCAAGCCAATTTGAGCGGTGCAGATCTCCGAGGGGCTTATCTGGGTGCGGCAATGTTATTTGGCGCAAACCTGACAGGTGCTCAACTTTCCGGAGCCAACCTCCGATGGGCGTCCCTGATTAATGTCATTCCCGATGACATCGACTTAAGCGAGACAACGCTGCTCCGCACGGTAATGCCAAATGGAGGTGTTGCACAAGTATTATAGTGGCAGGGACATTGGGTGGTGAGCGAATCAGCGCAAGCTGGGCGTCGATTGACGCCTCTACACCAGAATTAGATACACCAGAATTAAAGTCGCAGGACTAAAACGTGAACCTAAAACTTGAGAGGAGGATTGCTTCGAGCTTGTAGGGTTCGCATCGCTGTGAGTACCTCTGTCCGAGTCATGCCAGTTTGAATGTTGGGGCTATACAACATCCGAATCAAGGCTTTGTCAATTTCGGCATATTGAGTGACATCCGTCCACGGTTGATAGAACATACTGTTTGAATACTTGTAGGAATCGCGCATCAGCCCTAACGATTGAGTCAGTTCCTCGCGAATCAGGTGCGATCGCTCCTTTTGAGTAATGCCTTGACTATTGA
This sequence comes from Myxacorys californica WJT36-NPBG1, assembly GCA_019359315.1. Lineage (GTDB taxonomy): Bacteria > Cyanobacteriota > Cyanobacteriia > Leptolyngbyales > Leptolyngbyaceae > Myxacorys > Myxacorys californica. Next base: position 23,346 of record JAHHHO010000078.1, on the reverse strand, counting down.
TTAAAATATTCGCATTTTGAATTGTGCCCTTGGCATCCCAATTCGTTGCGAAAAATCCAAAGTTAACCGGAACGTATCTCGGTTCGTAGTTGCGAAACTGTGGCTCTGGAACAAAGCGTATTCTCACATTCGGATTATTCTGGACAAGCTGTAGTCGAATGGCTCCCCCTATTAGCCCATTCACCTCCTCTATGACTGTTTTCAGCGTTGCTAAGTCTGCTTGAGTTGGCGTTCCAAAATATTGAATTCTGACATCACTTTGCCATTTACGAATTTTGGAATTTCCATTGGAATCAAATTCAGATCCCATTGCAATTTCCATGAAATAATTAATCTGCTCTTGGGTAAAAGTAGTGCCGTAAGAATAGTCCGGTACGTTTCGTTTCGCAACGGAGGACACTGGAGGTGGAGCAACCCTAGATTGAGGTAAAGGAGATCGAGATAAAGATGTAGTATTGCCACCACCATAGTCCGTCACGTTTCGAGTAGCAACAGAAGAGGCTGGAGGCAGTGCAGTCGATTGAGGCAGAGGATATACAGCGGAGCTGACAACTTGACTAGAAGGTCGCGTTGCTTGACTAGAAGGTCGCGTTGCGCCAGTTAGGGTTTCCCGACGAATCAGATCGCTACGCACCCAACCCGTCGCACCAGAACGATCGAATTTGACATAGTACCACATCCATTCATCATCCCCTTGCTGTTGCTGAAGAATCTGGACGCGATCGCCGGAATAGCCGTAGTGAAGTGGCTGCGATCGCACCGATGGGTTTAATCGGACATTAATCTCACTGCTGCGATCGCTCGTCATCAGTTCTGCGGGGCGGGCCGCACTCGAAATAGTTCGGAATCCTGACGCGGACACAACGGCTGAAGCAATTCCTACGAACATAAGACCACGGCTTACGGCTTGGACAGCGTTGTTCCAGTTCATGGGGTGAGTTTCCTTGTATTTAGGGGGCAAAGGTGGAAGGACGGTTTCGCTTAAAGTTCCCCTGTACATTTCGTTTAATCACATTCTTTTGATCACACTTTATAGGAATCAAACGATATAGATCAAATGTACCTATTTTGTCGATGCGATCGTCCACACAGAATAAATTCCTCTCTATTTGAACCCTGATCGGGACAGATTGATCACTTTATCCGAAATTTAAATCGATCGAGTTGAAGCTAGCTTATTTAGGCGCTAAGACACTGTAGCAAATACAGTTTTATAAGACTCAGTAATGTGCTTGTCGCAAAAGAAGAGCCTGATCAGGGTGTTTGTAACTAGGCGCTCAGAGGAATTACGGGGCTATCCTACGAAACTTACGGATTGATCTCATCAGTAAAACTTGTAGCCCAAAACAGGTCATCGGCTCTAATCAAAATATCGCATTTACACTTGTTAATTTTACACTTCTCAATAATGTTCTGCGTTTAACGATGCTCTGGTTGCTTCTGATTGATCAGGACTTCTAGACTCGTCCCCAAATCTTTCCAGTTTCAAGACGCCTATCTCTCAGGTTGGGAGACCCCTCTACAAAATCCTTGATAAAGCAGGGTTATCAAAGATTTTATGCATAGGACACGTTTAGAATGGATGCGTGTTTCTTCTAAACGAGCCTAAGAGCTTTCTAGCCCTTTGTCGCAGGTCGCCTTCAGGAGTTAACGTTGCCGTCTCGACTTTTTCGCCCTCACCGTTTCTGGCTTCCGTATCTTGTTTTGGTCGGCACAGTGCTGCTAACAGGACTGGCTGCATTTTCCACCCAACGATCTGCTCGAGAAAAAGACCGTTTCCGGTTTGACAGTTCGGTTCAACGCACTCAGGCAAGTATTCACCAGCGACTAGATACGTATATCGCGCTGTTGGAGGCAGGGAGCGGGCTGTTTACCGTTAGCAATTCTTCCGAGCTTGGCTCCCTCAATCGGCGTGTGAGCCGCGCTGACTTTCGCAAATATATCGAACAGCAGCATCTCCGCGAGAGATTTCCGGGCGTGCAGGGAATTGGGTTCTCTCAGCGATTTTTGGCAAGTGAGAAAGCGGCGCTGCTGGCGGAGATGAAGCAGCAGGGAATTAAAAATTTCGCCGTAAAACCAAACGGCAGTCGCAGCGAGTATCACGCCATTCTGTATCTAGAGCCGCTCGATCGGCGTAATCAAAGCGCGATCGGCTATGACATGTTTACAGAAGCAAGGCGACGGGCGGCGATGGAGCGGGCGCGAGATACTGGGCAGCCGTCTGCGACAGGTCGTGTCACTCTGATTCAAGAGACCGAGCAGCATAAGCAGACAGGCTTTCTGATTTACGTTCCTGTCTATCAAAACGGTGCGCCGTTAACTACAGTTGCCCAGCGACGAGCCGCGCTTCAAGGCTTTGTTTACGGTCCTTTCCGCACGGACGATTTGATGGCAGGCATCTTCGCAAAGGGTCAATTGCAATATGTTGATTTTCAGCTTTACGATGGAACGCGGCTAAATCCAACGCAATTACTCTACCGCTCTAAAAATGCCCAATCAGATGGTTCCTACACGCCTCAGTTTACCAAAACCGTTACCTTTAGCGTAGCGGGACGTCCTTGGAGCCTAGTATTTACGTCTCGACCAGAACTCGATAGCGTCTCTCATCAGAGTTTTGTGCCTCCTATCTTGGGAACGGGCATCCTAGTGAGTTTGGTGTTATTTCTACTGACGCGATCGCAGGTAAAATCGCTGCTAAAAGCCGAAGATGCCGCGATCGCCCTGCAACGCAACAATGAGCGTTTGGCTCTGCTCTATAGTATGTCGAGCAGTTTACTGCTGCACGAGCAGCCCAAGGTGTTTATTGCGAGTTTGTTTAGTCAACTATCGCAGCAGCTTGATCTTGAGGTGTATTTGAACTATTTGCTTGATGCAAAACAGCAGACGTTGAGGCTAAATGCCAGTAGTGGCTTGTCCCAATCGATGCTGCAACACATAGAGGTACTGGAGGTCGGAGAAAGTATCTCGGGTCGGGTCGCGCAGCAGAAACAAAGAGTTGTAGTAGAGCGAGTGAGTCAAACCGCCGATACCGAGGTGCTGCGATCGCAAGGATTAACCGCGTATGCCTGTTACCCGTTGATCGCTCGCCATCAGTTGATTGGTACATTGGCATTTGGCAGCCGCGATCGCTCGGTGTTTACGCCAGATGAGTTGACGTTGCTGCAAGTGGTTTGCGATCAAGTCGCGGCTGCCATAGAACGGGCGGCATTGGTCGATCAATTGCGGCAGCAAACCGAGGATCTACGAGAAGCGAGTCGGCTGAAAGACGAATTTCTCGCAACGCTCTCTCATGAATTGCGGACTCCGATGAACGCTATGTTGGGGTGGACTTCGCTCTTGAGGAGCCGCAAATTTGATGCAGCGACTACGCTTCGGGCGCTCGAAACGATTGAACGCAATACCAAATCTCTCAATCAGTTGATTGAAGATTTGCTCGATGTGTCTCGAATTGTCACCGGAAAGCTACGGCTTCATCGTCATCCGGTTGAGTTAGTGCCGATTGTGAATGCCGCGATCGAGATGGTGCGATCGTCAGCAGACGCTAAAAAGATTCACATCCAAACCACGCTAGAGCCGCTCGAAAGTCCTGTATTGGGAGACGCAACTCGACTTCAGCAGGTGATTTGGAATCTGATGACCAATGCGATCAAGTTTACTCCCCCTGAAGGACACGTCGAGGTTCAGTTAACCAGGGTGCCTCGCTCCCCTTCCTCTAGGGTTGAGTCTTACGCTCAAATTCAGGTCATTGACACCGGAGCGGGAATCTCGCCTGAGTTTCTGCCCTATGTGTTCGATCGCTTTCGGCAGGCAGATAGCAAGAGTACTCGATTGCATGGTGGCTTAGGGTTGGGACTGGCGATTGTACATCACCTGATTGAGAGTCACGGCGGAACGGTTCTGGTGGAAAGTCCTGGAGAAGGACAAGGCTCAACCTTTACCGTCCAACTGCCATTGTTAAATCAGTTAAATCAGTCGGTGCGCCCAGCGCGCGATGTCTATCCCACTGGCTCTATAAAAGCAATGCCTCGGCTCGATGGGATTCGAGTGTTGGTCGTGGATGATGAAGCCGATGCCCGTGAAATCGCCGCAACGAGTCTACAGCAAGCTGGGGCAGAAGTAATGACGGCATCAACGGCGGGTCAAGCCCTGGATACGTTTCTGAACTTCAATCCACAGGTTCTCATCGGCGATATTGGTATGCCAGAAGAAGATGGATATAGCTTAATTAAAAAGGTGCGACTCTTTGAGGCTTCGCGAAGCGAATCGCTAGAAGCCTCACAACAGCTACTTTCCGCCCAGCCGAGCATGAAAGAAACTCGCCAGATTCCGACGATTCACGCAAAGACCTGCAAAGCGATCGCGCTGACTGCCTTTGCGAGTGCCGATGACCGAGAACGAATTCTCAAATCAGGATTTCAGCAGCATCTAGCGAAACCGATTCAGGCAGATGAACTGATTTACGCTGTTGCTACTGTACTTGACCCGTGATTGAAGTGTGAGCCGTTAAGGGAGAATGCCTGTAAGACGATTGGGTTCTCCAATTACAAGTCTCCAATCACAAGGTGTAAGTAAAGTTTTCGACAATCATGCCTGGAACTAAAACGCCACCTAAGTTGCGATGCTCGTAGGTTCCAACGTCAGGAATGAATTCCTGAAAATCAGTCAGTGCCACCAAATTTTCGCCCCAAAACTGATACAAGCTGTCATCAAACCGGAGATTTTCGATTGGGGCAACGATTTCGCCATTCTCAACCCAAAAGCAGGCATATCGCGTCATTCCGGTGATACGACCCGTGGGGCGATCGCTCCAATTTAAGTAATGTAAATTCGAGACATACAATCCAGTGTGCAGTTCAGTGAGGATGCGATCGCTGGGCAAGCCTCCGACCTCCAGTTCCGGCGATCGCAGCCCTTCGTCTTGAGTCGCTCCATTTGCCACCAGTGTGTACTCTTTCGCGGTTTTCGATGAAATTACCATATTCACCAATTCACCCGACACGATTAGCGGCAGTTCTGACGGGGCAACTTCACCGAGTTCATTAAATCGAGGCACTAAGCCTTGAGTGAAATTCTCTCTGAGGCTGAACTTGGGCGACAGCTTTTTTTCTCCACGACGCAGTGCCGCAAAACAGCTTCCGCCCTGCTGATACGACGCTTCACTGATGCCGCCCCACGATAGTATGTTCACCAGTTCAGCAACGGCGGCAGGGGCTAGATAGGTGCGGTATTGTCCGCGCCCAATCGTTTTTGGCGCATCAGCCAATCGTTTTAGCTGCTCTCTAGACTGGTCAATTTTGGTCTGGTAGGCAGCGTGATTCCACTGATTGCCTGCGATCGTGCCCTTAACCGCTTGCCCTTCAGCCGTAAACAACGAATAATCAAGCGAATACGTATCGGTGGCAAACCAGTGTTTCTGCCCAACCGAATCGGCGTAGGCTCGAATTACAAGTCCAGCGGAGTAAATTCCGGTGAAGTCAAGATCCGCCACGGCGGAAAGAATGGTTGAAGGTACAGCATCAGAAGGGAGCAAATTGCCTTCGTGACTTTCGCGGCTGGTTGCGTTTCCAGAAGGCAAAACAAGATAGGAATTTTTGGGTAGTTGAGGTACTTCTTGCCGGAGAGCGTCTAGGGCATGTTGGGCTTGCCGCTGATCAATCTCAACATCTCCCGTGAAGGGGAATTCTTGATAGCTGCTGCGCTGATCGTGCATCAACTTTAGCTGCAGCGTGCCGTCGCTAACGGTTCCAGTCTGCCTTACTTTGGCGTAATTAAATCGCGTGAATTGGCTTTGTTCACTGGTGAGCGTGAGGGTGAACTGCTCGTCTGGGCTTAGCTCCGCCCGAAGCTGCTCGACCAAAGAATTGAAACTCGTTTCTAATGCGCCTCGTTCAATCGTTGTCATGCCCCACCTCCAAACACTTCAACATTGGCAAACGCCGCAACAGGAGAGCCATGTCCAACCCAAATACACTGATTTGGTTCCCCTTTACCGCAGAAGGGCGTGCCGTACATTTGCCAGGTGCTGCGATCGCCCACGCGCACCAAACTGTTCCAAAACTGCGGAGTGATGCCGCGATAGTTTGGGTTTCGGAGCGTTTTACTCAGTTTTCCATTTTCGATCAGCTTGGCGTATTCGCAGCTAAATTGGAATTTGTGTCGCTGATCGTCAATCGACCAGGAGCGATTGGCTTCCATGTAAACGCCGCGATCGATACCACCAATGAGATCATCAAACGACTGATCGCCCGATTCGAGATTGAGATTTGCCATGCGATCGATGGGCGGACGATTCCACGAGGACGCCCTCGAACAGGCAACACCCGCAACGCCACTTCTTGCTTGGCTCTCAAGACTGCCTAACCCCCGTTGTAGCACACCTGCTTTGATCAAATATTCGCGCGAGGCAGGCGCTCCGGTATCGTCAAAACCGTAGCTGGCAAACTCACCGGAGACGGTTGGATCGAACGTAATGTTCATCAAGGGCGACCCATACACGAGGTTGCCGAAGTCCTGAAGCTTCACAAAACTGCCGCCTGCGTAGTTGCGCTCATCTCCTAAAATTCGATCAAGTTCTAATGGATGACCAATGCTTTCATGGATTTGCAACAGCATTTGATCGGGTGATAACACTAGCGTTGTCGTTTCCGTTGGACATTCTTCTGCGCTAAGTAACTCTAATGCCTGCTCTCCAACCTGCTGGACGCGATTCCACAGTTCGGGCGTGATGAAATATTCCATGCCGCCTTGATAGCAGTGTGCCAAAAATCCATTGCTTGATCGCCGTTGGATGATTGCTCCCTCTTGAGCAGTAGCAGAATAATCAGTGCCGATCCGCAGAAATTTTTGATAGACTTCGGAGCCGTTGCTGCTCACAAACCACGACTCCGTCTCAGTTGTGATGGCAGTGGCGCTGGTTTTGACAATTTTGTCTGATTGCTTGAGACCGTGACAGATTTTGGTCAGCACATCATTGATTTCCCCCGGAGTTAGCACGTCAAACGGCTTGACCATTGGGGAAAGATATTGTCCGACGACTTTAGGACGAGCCGAAAGCCCCGTTTTCTGAATTGTCCATTCAGACGCCGCGATCGCCTGGCGATAAGCTGCGGCGGCGGCCTCCCGAACCCGCTCCGGCTTGAATGAATTCGTCGCTCCGTAGCCAATTTGCCCGTTCACCAATACTTCAACCATGACGCCTTGGGTCGTTGATGTGCCATTGGTTTCAGGTCTTCCGTCGCGAGACGAACGAGCGGTAGATACTTCTTTGGTCGCTCGTAAGCCGACCCATTCTGCGGAAATATCGAGAGTTGAAAGCAGATGTGTGAGTTCTGTAATCATCGATTCGGGTAAAAAATAGAGCAATTTTCTCTTAAAAGACTTTATGGTAGAGGTTTTACCTTGTTATCACGAACGGTATGAAGACAACTGTAACGATGAGTTCTCTTGCACCCATTCTAATAACTTGGGTGTCAGCGGATTCGGTAGCAAATGTAACGGATGGACAGTCAAGCGCTGCCCCAGCCAAGTCTTGCCTGGAGGGTCAACAGAGAAACAATCTATGTTTTAGTAGGCTCCTTCTAGTTTAGCTGCGGTGCCAGAGAGTAAGACCGCCCGGTTTATCAATGAGCTGAATGCCTTGGGCTTGCAGATCGTTGCGAATGCGATCGGCTTCGGCAAAGTTCTTCGTTTTCTTGGCTTCGGTGCGTTGCGCGACCAATGTTTCAATTTCAGCGTCGGAAATTGAAGGGACTTGTTCAGGTTCTGGCTGAGCTTCAAGACCAAGAACGCTGGCTAACTCAACCAACGTCAACCACTGTGACTCTAGCAAATCTGACGGCTCACCTGTTTCGCCTTCATGAATCAGTAGATTACTGGCGCGTTCTAGCTGTTTTGCCAAACCAAAGAGAACAGCTAAGGCGCTAGAGGTATTGAAATCGTCATCCATCACCGTCCGAAATTGCGCGATCGCATCAGCTTGCGTTTCTATGCTTCCTGTCCAGCCTAGGCGCTCACCATACTCATGCCCAAACAGCAATCCTGCCTTTAAGATGTTCCACCCGTTTTGAGCAGCAGCAATGCCATCATCGGTGAAGTCAATCGGTTTGCGGTAGTGAGCCTGGAGAATAAACATCCGAACTGCCATCGGCTCGGGCGCGTTCGGTGCGTCCAGCATCTGCCGAATCGTGGTGAAGTTGCCAAGCGATTTGGACATCTTCTCACCGTTGACGTTCACCATACCGTTGTGCAGCCAGTATTGTGCCAAAGGTTTCCCGGTAACGGCTTCCGATTGGGCAATTTCGTTCTCGTGGTGAGGAAAGATCAGATCGTTGCCGCCTGCATGAATGTCGATCGTTTCACCTAAATGATTACTTGCGGAATCTGCGAAGCACTCGCGCACCATAGCCGAGCATTCAATGTGCCACCCCGGACGCCCTTTTCCCCAAGGCGACTCCCACGCAGGTTCTCCAGGCTTTGCCGACTTCCACAGCGCAAAATCTGCCGGATCTTGTTTTTGGGCTTCTTCATTCTCGGAGACGCGCCCACTTGCTCCCATACGGCGCTCGTCTAATTTCTGACCCGAGAGCTTGCCATAGTCTGGGAACTTCCTGACTGAGTAGTAAACGTCGCCCGCGCTGGGATAGGCAAACCCTTTCGTTTCGAGTTCGTGAATCAGACGTTTGATGCCATCGAGTGTGTGGGTTGCCCGTGGATATTCGTCGGCTTCTTTGATGTTGAGCCGCGCCATATCTTCAAAGTAGGCTGCAATATAACGCTCTGAAATGGCTTCCATCGTCGTGCCTTCTTGCCGCGATCGATTCAAAATCTTGTCATCAATATCGGTGAAGTTTTGCACATAGCGCACCTCGTAACCGCGCCACGTCAGATAGCGCCGCACCACATCCCAAACCACACATGCCCGTCCGTGTCCCACGTGGCAGTAGTCGTACACCGTCACCCCACAGTAATACATCCGCACCTTTCCAGGTTCTAGCGGCTTAAACGGTTCTTGACGGCGGCTCAACGTGTTGTAAAGACTCAGGGACATAGCAATAAAGAGTTAGGGCTAGAAGAATTGACGCTGCACCATCAAACGACTTATTTCAAAACACAGATTATTTCACAATACGGGCAGTGAGACACTCACAGTGTCACTGCAAAAATCCGCCGACCCAATTCCAATTCGGCGGAGCGTCAATAGCCAATGATAAATCAATTCTAGATCGGCAATAATGGGAGAGAGACTTTTCTGGCAAACGTGCTATGCAATCCGCAGCCACTAATTCTACTTCAAATGATTCTCCAAAGATGGACGCTCCTAAAGTAGGGCTTCCAGTAACGATTATCACGGGCTTTCTGGGCAGTGGGAAAACAACGCTGCTTAACCACATTCTGACCAATCAGCAAGGGTTAAAAACCGCCGTTTTGGTGAATGAGTTTGGCGAAATCGGCATTGATAATGAACTGATTATTCAAGCTGACGACTCCAACAACATGGTAGAACTCAGCAACGGCTGTATCTGCTGCACGATCAACAATGATCTGGTTGAGGCGGTTTACAAAGTCTTGGAGCGTCAAGAGCAAATCGATTATTTGGTAGTCGAAACGACTGGATTAGCCGATCCGCTGCCGGTGGCGTTGACGTTTTTGGGAACCGAATTGCGCGATTTGACTCGACTCGACTCGATTGTGACGGTGGTTGATGCTGAAAATTACAGTCTCGACTTATTTAATAGCGAAGCGGCTCATAGCCAAATCGCTTATGGCGACATCATTTTGCTCAATAAAGCCGATTTGGTGGAAGAAGCGGATCTTGATGCGCTAGAAGTTCGGGTGCGCGATGTCAAAGAAGGAGCACGAATTTTACGCACTGTGAAAGGGCAAGTTCCGTTAGGAGCGTTGCTCAGCGTGGGCTTATTTGAGTCAGATAAGTATTTCAATCCTGATACAGAGGATCACGCCCACGATCATGAGCATCACGATCACGCCCACGATGATCATTCGGCGTGCGACCATGACCACGGACACTGCGATCATGATCATGATCACGAGCATCATCATCACTCCAACCATTTAGAAGTTGATGGGTTTACGTCAATCTCGTTTGACAGCGATCGCCCCTTCAACATCCGCAAGTTCCAACATTTCTTAGATAGTCAATTGCCTACCAACGTGTTTCGAGCAAAAGGCATTCTCTGGTTTGAAGAAAGCCCGAAGCGTCACATCTTCCATTTGAGCGGCAAGCGATTTTCGCTTGATGATGATGAGTGGAAAGGCAAACCCAAAAATCAATTAGTCCTGATTGGGCAGAATCTGGACAAAGAGACCCTGCGATCGCAGGTCGAAGCCTGTTTTACAGTTCATTCGCCAACTAAAGGGAAAGGATTTGGGAAATAAGGGAATGCTAAAGACAGGAGTTCAGCACTAAGAAATTCTGTCTTTAGCGCACAGCACGTTCATGCATAAGCGAGTTCTTGTTTGCCAGTCTCGAAGCTGCCTAGCTAAAGGTTCAGCCGAAGTACTGGCAGCTTTTTTAGCAGGTTCGACTCCAGATATTTCGATCAGTGCAAGTGAGTGCCAAGGGCAGTGTCACCTAGGAGCAACAGTGCGCGTATTGCCAGATGAAGTGTGGTATTGCCGCGTTAAATCGCAGGATGTAGCCGGGATCGCCCATCAGCATCTCCAGCAGGGTCATCCTGTAGAACGCCTATTGCATCCTCGGCTCCATCCTCGGTACACAAATTCTGCACCTACCGAATTCGGCTCCTAGATGGTTGCTCTACCTGATAATTGCCCTATCCAAGGTCAACAATCTAAACAGTTTTTTGAGAAGGGGCTGAAGCTCTTGATTTCTTGCTAGTCGGTTGCTGTAGAAGAGGGCTGAAACCCGCAGTCTGCAATCAAAAGTTGTTTTGAAGTATTGTAAAATAATCAGAGCAAAGAAATTCATAGAACCTTCATTCTAAAAGGAACCTAGCTTTAAGAAGCGTTGCTCTCGCTCCAGGGAACCCAGGGAATACTGAGAGAAATAAATTAATTTAAGGTAGGGCATCCGTGGATCGCACCCCTTCCGTTCCTCACTCTTGCGCTTGTAGCAAAGTAACCCGTTGTTCCGCTAAGGAGGTGGGTACGCTGTTTCTGTGGTTTCCAGTGCCACACACACTCAAAAAGGTAACGTCGTACCTGCAAAATACTCCACTTCAGTATGACTCAATGCAGGAGCGGCATGGTCTTAGCGTAGTTTGTGGTGATGGGCAAGCTAAAGAGTTAGCTAGAAATCTGGCAGGGTTGCTCACCCCTAGAGAACTGCGAGAAACTCAAGTTCTGTTTATGGGTGGGCGTGCCCAACCCAAGCTCTACGACTTTAGCGATATGACATCGCTGCATCGCTTCATTAAGTTCAGTCAGTCTGACTGGCTGGTAGGGATGCTGACAGACCATCGATTCACCAGCTACTTTCAACCAATTGTTTATATTGACGACACCACTCAAATTTATGGCTATGAGGCGCTCCTGCGTGGACTAGACGAACAGGGTAATCTAGTGATGCCAGGTTCCATTTTCGAGCTAGCAAACGACGCTGGACTGTTGTCACAATTGGATCAGTCAGCCCGTTTGAGCGCGATCGCGCAAGCCAGCCATCATCAGGTTAAAAGCCACATCTTCATCAATTTTGCATCAACCGCGTTGTACGATCCGGTTTCCTGTTTGCGCAGTACTGTCGCAGCAATTAATGCAGCCGGAATTCCGCACGAACACATTGTCTTTGAGGTGGTCGAGTCAGACAATCCAGAGAATCTAGATCATCTTAAAGCAGTCCTCAAATACTACCGAGAGGAGGGTTTTTTAATCGCACTCGATGACCTAGGCTCTGGCTATTCTAGCTTGAACCTACTGCATCAATTACGTCCTGACTTCATCAAGTTGGATATGGGATTGATTCGGGATGTGCATCAGGATCCCTACAAAGCCTCAATTACTGAAAAGATTCTAGAAATCGCCCAGAAGCTGAACATTCAGACTGTAGCGGAAGGCATTGAGTGTGTGGAGGAATTGGGCTGGTTACGGGAGCGAGGAGCCACCTTTGCCCAGGGCTACCTGATTTCTAAACCCAGTGCCTCTCCCATTACCGCAACCCCTCATCTTGTCGTCAATGAACTCAATGCTTCTGTGGTAACTGTTGAGCGTCGTCCGCCGGTTAAAGACCGTATTTGCCGCCAAAGCGAATCTGAGCGGATTGTTGCCGGCGTGACACAACGGATTCGACAATCGTTAGAGTTAGACGAGATTTTGCGAAATACTGCTGCCGAAGTCCGCCAACTGTTTGAAGTCGATCGAGTTGTGATTTATCGGTTTGAGCCCGACTGGAGTGGATTGGTTGTTGTAGAGTCAGTCGCAGAGGAGTGGTTGCCGATTCTCGGACTCCACTTCATGGATACCTGCTTTCAAGACACTTACGGTGATTACAACCAGCAGGGACATGCCAGAGCAATCGAGGATGTCTACGCCGCAAATTTGACGCCGTGTCATTTTGACTTCCTGCGGCAATTTCAAATCCGTGCCAATCTCGTTGTTCCTATCTTGCAGCAAGAGCGGTTGTGGGGGTTGTTGATTGCCCATCAATGCAGAAGTCCTAGGCAATGGCAACCTTCTGAGATTAGCTTGTTCAGCCAACTTGCTGGTCAAGCCGCGATCGCGATTCAACAATCTGAACTCTACCAACAACTGCAACAAGCAAACCAGGAACTACAGCGCCTTGCCTCTTCTGACGGCTTAACCCAGGTTGCCAATCGTCGTTGTTTTGACGAATATCTCAACTCAGAATGGCAGAGGTTAGAGCGGGAGCAGTTGCCTTTGTCTATGATTTTATGTGATGTTGATTACTTCAAACGCTACAACGATACGTATGGACACTTGGCGGGAGATGATGTGTTGAGGCAAGTTGCCAAGGCGATCGTTAAGGCAGTGAAACGCCCAGCCGATTTAGTTGCTCGCTATGGTGGAGAAGAATTTGCGGTAATTTTGCCGTATACGGATGTAGAAGGGGCAATTGTGGTTGCACGAGAAATTCAAATCAATATTAGCGCTTTGCAAATTTCACATTCTGGTTCTCCAGTCAGTCCGTTCATCACGCTTAGTTTAGGTGTTGCAACTACTGTTCCCCACAGTCGAGCGGTTTCCACAACTCTAGTTAAAGCTGCAGACCAAGAGCTATATCGAGCGAAAGCCCAAGGCCGAAATTGTGTAGCTCATATGCAGGATAGTTCTAACGAAGTAATATCTTTGTAAGTAATATAGGCGTCATTAAAGAAATGTTCAATTAAATATCAGATGGGGTGCGAGCGTCTTGAGAACCCCTGTGGGCAGTTTGTTCATCCACAAAATGCCGGTAGTGTTGTAAGCCTGCTCAACTTCGATGTCGCCTTGTAAAGACGCGATTAGTCGTGTCTTTACAACGGCAATCCGGTAGCAAACTTTGCTCTAGAACTTCGACGGCTCGTAGAATCTTAAGACTTTCTCAAGTAGCGCCTCCTCAATCGATTCGATCACTACTATTCGAGGGAGAACCTACTGAGCTTAGGAAAGTTGTAATGGATCTCTTGTCCAACACCGTTGTTCTGTCGCGGATGCAGTTTGCGCTGACGGCAATTTTTCATATTTTGTGGCCCGTCTTAACTACGGGAATGGGAATCTACTTAGTGATCGTAGAAGGACTCTGGCTCAAAACCAAAAATCCTGATTACTACCTGCACGCTCGCTTCTGGAGCAAGTTTTATGTTCTAAATTTTGGGATTGGAGTGGCAACCGGAATTCCGATGGAATTTCAGTTTGGGACGAATTGGGCACCGTTTTCAGAAGCAGTCGGCAATTTTTTCGGCAGCGTCATCGGCTTTGAAGCATCGTGGGCATTTATGCTGGAAGCGGCATTTCTTGGCATCATGCTGTTTGGTTGGGAACGCGTGAATCCAGCGATTCACTTTATGTCTACAATTTTGGTTGCCGTTGGCGCAAATCTTTCGACCGTATTCATTCTGATTGCCAATTCCTGGATGCAAACGCCGACTGGCGGCGATATGGTCAATGGGAAATTCGTGGTCAACGACTACTTTCAGGCGATGTTTAACCCGTTTTGGCTCAACAGTGTTTCGCACATGTTTTTTGCAACGCTAGAAACATCGCTGTTTGTCATCGGCGGCATTAGCGCTTGGTATATTCTCAACCGTCGTCACGAAGCATTTTTTGCCAAATCCTTCAAAATTGTGCTGGCAGCCACGATCGCAGTCGCACCGTTTCAGATCTACCTCGGACACATGAGCGGCGAACAAGTTCAGCAGCATCAACCCTCAAAGCTCGCTGCGATGGAAGCCCAGTGGAACACTTCCCCTGCTGGTCAACCCGCCGATTGGAGCGTGATTGCCATTCCGAACGACAAAGCAGAGAAGAATGATTTTGAAATCACAATTCCCAACGCTTTAGGCTACATCTTAGAATTCAGAAAAGAATTAACTCATCCCGTGATTGGGTTGAAAGATATTAAACCTGACGAGCGACCTCACGCGGTGGGACTGATCTATTACGCCTTTCGCACTATGATTGCGATCGGGTTCTTTCTGGCGGCGCTGATGGGCCTAACTGTACTCCAATGGTTTAGAGGAAAATTGTCAGCTGCTGCGATCGCAGATCAAAAGTGGCTAATGCGAATTTGGCTATTTTCCGGGCCGCTTGGCTACATCGCAGTCGAATCGGGTTGGATCGTACGTTGTGTTGGACGGCAACCATGGTCAGTGTATGGAAAAATTCGGACAGCCGATTCGGTCTCTAACATTCCTGCCAGCAACGTGTTAACATCGCTCACTGCATTTGCGCTCGTGTATACGCTGCTATTCATCACAACGCTATACTTCGGCAGCCGGATTGTTCGCAAAGGTCCTGACTTAGCATTGCCTATTCCTGGTACTGAGGTAACTAGACCTGCGATTGATACCTCACCTGGCGAATTTGTTCCCGATGAACGTCCTGTTGAGGCCCAACAATAGTCGGTTGCCTCCCTCGCTTCAACAAATCCTTCAACAAATGATAGGTAGAAAGTCCAATCCTACGAGACATTATGGAAACCCTGCAATATTTTCTGCCTCAATGTTGGTTTGTGATTTTAGGATTATTTCTGTTGCTGTATGTGATGCTTGACGGATTTGATTTGGGAGTCGGCATCTTGTCGCTCACCTCATCCGATGAAGAGCGGCGCGGTATCTTAATGACCAGTCTAAGCAACATTTGGGATGCGAATGAAACGTGGCTGGTTCTGATGGGCGGCAGTCTGTTTGGCGCGTTTCCCCTTGCCTATGGCACGATTTTAAGTGCGCTATACATTCCCATCTTTCTCATGGTGTTTGGCTTTGTGTTTCGAGGCGTCGCCTTTGAGTTCCGCGAACAAGCCAACCGCAAATTTTTTTGGAATATTGCCTTTGGTGTTGGCAGCTTTGCCGCCGCGCTGGGGCAAGGGTTTGCCCTCGGTGCAGTGCTATCAGGCATCAACGTTGACGAGACGGGGCACTTTATTGGCGGCACGTGGGATTGGCTAACCTGGCAATCGGTGCTGGTGGCACTGACGCTGATCCAGGGTTACGTGTTGATTGGCTCGACCTACTTGGTTTGGAAGACGAGCGGAGAGTTACAGGACATTCACTATGGCACCGCAAAGCTTGCAGCCTGGACGACGTTGATTGGTGCAATATTCATTACGGTATCGACTCCAATCTTTTACGAAAGCACCCGAACTCGTTTATTTGATCCGCCGCTTGCTTATGTTTTTGTGACGATTCCATTCATTGGCGTATTACTAATTGCTCAACTTCTGGGGAGCCTCAACCGTAAAGAAGATCGCGCTCCCTTTGTTTGGACAATTCTGCTGTTTGTGTTCACCTTTTTGAGTTTAGGACTCATTGTGTTTCCTTACATTATTCCTACTCAGATTACGATCTATGAGGCGTCGGCTGATGCAAGTTCGTTGGTAATCATGATTATTCTCATTGGGTTTCTGATTCCGGTAATGCTGTTCTACAACTTGTACCAATACATTGTCTTTCGAGGCAAGGTATCTGGCGAGTCATACGGTGAGTAGCTGACACGCAAGAGTGTAAACCATTAATTGTTAAACCATTAATTGGAGGTTAGTAACGTTTTAGCATCTAAGCTTAGGGGAACAATTCCTCCTGGATTTAAGGGGAATAAGTTACCGTAGTAGTCCCGTTTTACAGCATCTAAATCACACGTGGCTGCTACTCCCGGCAGTTGATATAAATGCTGTAAGTAACCGCTAAGATGGGGATAATCTTTGATGCGATGAAGACTGCATTTAAACAACCCAAAGTAGGCAATATCAAATCGGAAGAGCGTTGTAAAAAGTCTGATGTCTGCTAGGGTGAGGGCATCTCCGCACAGATAACGCCCAGTCTTAAGAACGCTATCAATTTCATCTAATGCCGCAAATAGTTCACGACAGGCGGCTTCGTATGCTTCTTGCGTTTGAGCGAATCCACAGCGATAAACGCCATTATTGACAGCAGGATAGATCTTTTCATTCCAAGCGTCGATTTTCTCTCGCAGATTTTCTGGATATAAATCTAATTCTGGATTTGTAGATAATTCATCAAACTGATCGTTGAGCATCACGATAATTTCTGCGCTCTCATTGTTCACGATCGTATTGGTTTTAGTGTCCCAAAGCACCGGAACAGTGCAACGTCCTGTGTAATTAGGTTTTGCAACCTGATACAACTGCGCTAATGTACGACATCCATATTCTGATGTATCTAGTACCCATCCGCCTTCTATTGGAGAAGGAGAGACAATCGAAACCGCGATCGCATGTTCCAATCCTTTCAGCGCTCGGACAACCAGCGTCCGATGTGCCCACGGACAACTCATTCCAACATAGAGCTTGTAGCGTCCCGATTCGGCCGGATAGGGGTCATCTACGTTCCGACTGACGACATTTCTAAACTCACTTTCAGGACGAGTATACGCCCCGGATGACGATCGCGGTGCAAGGTTTGACATCATCACATGCCAAAGGGTCGTCCAAACGAATTTGCCCGATTGAATAATGAGTTTGGGAGGAAGTTTTGCCATAATCCTATCTGCGAGACAAAAGCTTTTTCTTTAGCTTAACGAATAGGGTCTGCGATCGTAAGCGGATCACTCGGCTTGGCGTTAGCTCAGGAATATCGGATGGTTGCTGTTGCGAGTGATCAAAAAACTCGTTGAGTTCCTGTAGAATCAGCGCCAGCCGCTTTGTGATGTGCTCGGTGCGATGCTGTGCAAGGAACGACTCCGGCAAGTTATTCGGCACAAACTGATTAACGTTGTTTAAAATTCGATACACATCAAAATCAGTCGAATAGCCTGCAATTTTGTGACAGTTGAAGCCTGGATCTAAGTAGTCAGACAGTCCACCATTGACGCTCGAAAACACCTGACACCCACATGCCATTGCTTCCATTGGTTGCAATCCAAATCCTTCACTCACTCGCTGCTGCGCCCAATATTCTGCCGAATCATAAAGATAGACTTTCGTGCGATTAAACAGATTGGCAAGACTATCGACGTGAGTATCGATGACACAGACGTTACAGCGTTTCTGCAAAGCGGGAATTAGCTGCTGTACTAAATATTCTGATGATTTGCGAGTGTGAACTAAAACATCAATATCGCGATGAGAATTAAAGTTGCTAAATTCATCAGAAATTTGGTTGGGAAGATAATAAATCAGAGAATTTGGCGATCGCTGTCCCCAATATCCCATCGTGTTGCGGCTCACTGCCATGATCGGAATTTTAGCTGGAAGCCGAAACCTATAGCCGCTGCTGTGAGCGTGATATAAAACGTGGTGATGCTTCAATCGAGCCACCAACTTAGAGACATCAAACCCCCAACTGGCGACAAAAATGACGCGATTTAACGACGGTTGCTTCAGTACATCGTCTAAAAATAGAATGTTTGGTTCCCGCTGTCGGTAGGTAACAATCTCTGACGGGCAGATTGACTGGGCGATCGCGAGCGTTTTTAATTCGGCAAATAATCCACCACAGGCAAATTTTTGACTTGTTCCTGGAAGCAAAAAATACAACGATCGCATCACGTCTAACCTCAACACTCTGACCTCAACACTCTGACCGCATAGCCTAGACCTCCTGCGGAAGTTCCTCTCACTCCCTTCCTCGGCTTGGGAGAGGAGGGCGGCTCTTGCACGTTATAAGAAGTCTTTTATAACGGTATCAGTCGATAACTTACTTTTATAACGGTATCAGCACTCCAATAAGAGATAAGAGTTGTGCTCGGGCGGCGTGTTGTTCAAATTGATGTGAAGGAATCTCTAGCGATTGAATGAAGCCTCATGATCCTTTTCCGATTTTCCTTCTCCCCTCTTGAATATCGATTAAGATTAGCTTGAAAGTTCCTAGATTAGGTCTTATGCGTCGTCGCTCTTCTTCAGCTACAAGTCGGTACTTCTTAGCTCGGTTGCGTCCACTGGGGCGGCCGATTTTTTGGGGACCCGCGATCGCGCTGTTACTCTTACTCCTATTCACCTGGGATTGGTGGACACGTCCGGAAGGGGCAGTCCAGGGAGAGCGTTCTGACGAAGAGTTGGCGTTGCGAGAAGAGCAAGCGATCGGGGCAGACATTGATTCACTGCCCGTTCTAATCAATGACATTGGCATCAAGTCAGAGATAAATAAAGCCAAACCAAATCAGCCTACGCTGCCCCAGCCAGCAGGAACGAATGCACCTAAAACGCCAGCTAGTTCCCCAGCTAACGCATCTACTGGACTGGCGACAACCCAATCTACGCTAGGGCAACCTGGAATTTTTGGCGCTTTCAACAATGGGTTAGCCGATCGATACGGACAGTCGAATGCAGGACAAAGTAGCGCGATTAGCGCAGAGCGCAACTCCCTAGGAACCGCTCAACTAAGCGGTTCAGGAAGTGGGTCCGCAACGCTGCCTACGGGTTTCACACCAACGGGTTCCACAAAAAGTCCTCTGCAAGAGGCCATGACTCGTCTTTATGCAACCCCTTCACCCGTTGCGCCGACAAACGTGAATCAGTCCAATCAAGGTGTGAATCAGGCACCTATTCCGGTTGAAGGAACAACTCGCTTAGACAGTCCAGGAATTGACGCAACAAAGCCAACAATCCCCGTCGGGAACGCCTACACCAATTTGGTTGAAGGGTCTCAACCCTATTCTCCACCTGCAAATTATCCGGCTACCGTAGCGCCCCCTGTGATCTCTCCCTCAGTCGGGCCCAACAGTAATCTGCCTCCTCTCAATTTGGCCAATCCTGTCGGGCAGTCCACTGTACCCACGCAATCCAATCCTGTTGGCTCGGTCTACGGAGCTCCAGCATCGTTGCCAGAACTGAAGGAACAGCCTTTCTCCGCTCCCCGTCGAATTCCAGGACGCGCGATCGGTGGCGGCAATATCAACACATTCTCTAATCCCTAAGTCCAATTGAAAGTTCAATCGAAACCGAAGAGATGCCATCGTTGCTTCAAAAACGGACAAAGGAAGATCTCTTCGGTTTCGATTGCGGTTTAGAAATGTCGGATGATCGCTTCCGCAAATTCTGAACACTTAAGGGGAGGATCAACGGGCGGTTCCATCAGGCGAGCGAGATCGTACGTGACTTCCCCTTGCGCGATCGCGGCTGCCAATCCTTTTTTAATCAGATCTGCCGCTTCTTGCCAGCCCAGATATTCCAGCATCATCACACCCGACAAGATCACTGAGCCAGGATTGACGCGATCGCGCCCCGCATGTTTGGGAGCCGTGCCATGAGTCGCTTCAAAAATAGCGCTCGAATCGCCGATGTTTGCGCCCGGAGCCATGCCTAATCCGCCTGCGATCGCGGCAGCCGCATCGGACAGGTAATCGCCATTTAGATTCATCGTCGCCAAAATCGAGTATTCATCGGGGCGCGTTTGAATCTGTTGGAAGATACTATCAGCGATTCGATCGTTGACCATCACTTTTCCTTTCCACTGCCCGTTGCCATGACTATCCCAAATGGTGTCTAACACTGCCTTTACCTCTGCGCAAATCATGTCTCGCTTATCGGGCGTCATCGACTCGTAGCCTGGATCGATTTCGCGGGCGTTCTCTTCGATCGTCAGATCCCGGTGGCGCTCTTTGTTGCTCAAAATCCACGACTCACGCTCGGTCACGCAGTCCGCCCGAAATTCTGATGTCACCAATTCGTAGCCCCAATCGCGGAAGGCTCCTTCGGTGTACTTCATAATGTTGCCTTTATGCACCAATGTCACCAATTGCTTATGCTTGGGCAACCGGAGCGCATGTTGCATTGCCCGCCGCACTAAGCGCTGAGAACCCTTTTTGCTGATCGGCTTAATCCCGATTCCCGAATCGAGGGGAATCTGTTTTTTGCCGTGTTCGGGCGTACCGGGGATCAGATCTTCGTTGAGCAGTTTGATAATGCGATCGCAGGTCTCGGTGCCCTGTTTCCACTCAATGCCGAGATAAATATCTTCGGTATTCTCCCGGTAAACAATCAAATCTAGCTTTTCAGGATTTTTGTGAGGCGAAGGCACGCCCGAATAGTACTTGCACGGGCGAACGCAAGCGTACAGATCAAAAATCTGGCGGAGGGCAACGTTGAGCGATCGAATGCCCCCGCCGATCGGCGTGGTCAACGGACCTTTGATCGCCACCCCAAACTCGCGAATCGCGGCTAGGGTATCTTCTGGTAAATACTGATAGGTGCCATACACCTCGCACGCTTCATCTCCGGCATACACTTTAAACCAAGAAATTTTTCGCTTGTCGCCATAAGCCTGCTTAACCGCCGCATCAAACACGCGCTCGGAAGCGGGCCATAGGTCAATCCCCGTCCCATCCCCTCGAATAAACGGAATAATTGGATTGTCCGGCACAATTGGCTCCCCATCTTTAAACGTAATCGGTGAACCAACTTGGGGAGGTGTAATCTTTTCGTACATAAGTGTCGAATAGGATCGTGGGTATGCTTTGGTAGGCTACCAAACTTTGTGGATTTCTTGTGTAGCAGAATTGATAGCGAGTTCCTCACAGGTGAAACTAACTGCAAAAGGAAAGGTTTGATTTACCATGATGAGGGGCATTCTTCAAGCCTCTTGGATCGAACAATTGGCAAGGTGAATTGAAGAGATGGGCTACTTAAAACTGCTCGGAGATGTAGATGAAGAAGATTTTAGTAGTCGATGATGACATGACGCTCCGAACGGCATTGACACGCTACCTAGAAAAGCGGGGTTACGCGGTTCAGAAAGCGGCTTGCGGCACTGAAGCGCTCCTGTGCTTTGAGCAAGATCCACCGGATCTGATTGTCTCGGATGTGATTATGCCAGAAATGGACGGATTCGAGTTTTGCCGCCGCCTCCGCGCCATTCGGACAGGTCAACTGACTCCGTTCATTTTTCTGTCAAGCCGAGGGGACATTGAAGATCGTGTGCAAGGACACTCGATTGGTGCAGACGACTATTTGATCAAACCGTTTGAGCCACGAGAACTTTTGGCGAAAATTGAGGCGCAGTTAGAGCGATCGCGCCGCATGCATTCTGAGATCATCCGGCTGATGCAGCAAACTGATCGTCTGCCCGAACCTCAAGCGGCGAGTCCTGACCCGCTTCCGTTAACCCCCGCTGAAGAAAAAGTTTTTTGGGAAGTGATTCAAGGCTATACCAACAAGCAGATTGGCGATCACTTGTTTGTCAGTCCTCGCACCGTGCAAACACATCTGAGTAATATCTTGAGCAAGCTCCAGTTAGAAAACCGCTCTCAGCTTGTGCGTTATGCCTTTGAGCAAGGCTACAAGCTGCCAACTGAAACTCTTGCACCGAAAGAAGCCGTCGATTCATGAGTGCTGGAGTCTATACCCTTGAGACCTTGAAAGCCGCGATCGCAGCTGATCCCGCTCGGTGGCGTCCGCTTGTGGTCACGAACGGCTGCTTTGACTTACTCCACGTCGGGCATGTGCGATACTTAAACACCGCCAAGCAGTTTGGACGTGCCCTCGTTGTCGGTGTGAATAGCGATCGCTCGGTTCAAACGATCAAACCACAAGCACCAGGCTTGCCCCCGCGCCCCATTGTCTTAGAGGCGGAACGGGCAGAAGTTTTAGCCGCCCTCAAATCCGTCGATGGCGTCGTGATTTTTTCGGAAGCGACGGCCTGTGAACTCGTTCAGGCGCTTCAGCCCGATGTTTACGCTAAAGGCGGAGACTACACCCTAGACACGCTTCCCGAAGCGGCAATTGTTCAAGCGTATGGTGGGCAGGTTAGACTAGTTCAGATCGAGATCCCTAGTTCCACTAGCAAAATCATCACTCAAATTTTGTCGAGTCGAGAGAACGAATGAGGGATGATGGAGTAGAGCAATTCAGTCTAAATCATTCTTGATGCCCTTTAGCATGAATAGTTTCATGACAAATTTAGAAACATCAACGTCTTTCAATGTTCCCGATAGCCTCACTGCCCTGCAAGTTAAGTTGCGCTCAGAACCAGAAAAAACTCAGCTACAGCTTGTGAGCGACCTTGTAGCGCAAGGTGAGGCGGGCTTTGTTGTGCTGATGGATTTCTTGCAGGAGCGTCACGCCGCCGGAGCTTTAGGACGAGTGGACGCCAAAATTTATCAAGAGCTTTACAATACCCAATCTCCAACGGTTCTCACCTTTCTTCAGCAGCAGTTTCCGACGGGAACTGTGGTACTAAGGAGCGATCGCGGTATCGACTACGCTCCTCTTCAGCACTGTCTTGTGAAACAAGCGTTCGAGGAAGCCGATCGAGTGACGATTCAAAAAATGTGTGAATTGGCAGGCGAGGCAGCCATGCAGCGTAAATGGCTATATTTCACCGAAGTTGAGCAGTTTCCAGTAGCCGATTTACAAACGATCGACGCTTTGTGGCTCGCCCATTCTGATGGTAAATTTGGGTTCTCAACTCAGCGAGAAATCTGGTTGAGCCTGAATAAAAATTGGGAAAAACTTTGGGCTAAAATTGGCTGGAAATCGGGGAACAGTTGGACTCGTTACCCCGGAGAATTTAATTGGACTCTGGACGCTCCAAAAGGGCATTTACCTCTATCCAATCAACTCAGAGGAGTGCGGGTGATGGCCTCTCTCATGGCTCACCCAGCTTGGATAAAAGAGAAGAATTAATTTAGTCAATAGACTTAATCGGAAATAGGCAGTAGTCGAAGCCAGACAACAAGAGGCTTCATCTGTCCAACCTAAGCAGTTGCTAACTGACGATGCTTCAAGCGAAAATTATGCAGTCCACAAGCAGTTTCCAT
>JAHHHO010000076.1 GCA_019359315.1 Myxacorys californica WJT36-NPBG1 | reverse complement strand
TGGAAACTGCTTGTGGACTGCATAATTTTCGCTTGAAGCATCGTCAGTTAGCAACTGCTTAGGTTGGACAGATGAAGCCTCTTGTTGTCTGGCTTCGACTACTGCCTATTTCCGATTAAGTCTAATGATGTTAAGTTCATCATGCCCAAAGTAGCGAGTCAGGGGAAAGAAAACGGCTAAACCACCCAGGATTAGACCCGCTAGTGTGGTTCGTACATAAACAGGCATGGAAAATCTTGTAAATAACCAAGCAGATGCTTTGAAAATGCTAATAAAGATCCATGCAATTAGCGCTCCTAAAATACCAAAGAGAATGGCGAAGGCAAAGTCATTTATCTTTTCAATGGAATAGACGGGAAAATTCCAGGTGGAACCAATTCCTAACTGAGTAATGAGGACAAAGACAACATAACTCGCACAGCTAGAAACAATAGCTGGCAAAATGGCTTCGTAATACTCTACAACATGCTGATGATGCAGAATTTCTAATGCAAAGAACGCTCCTCCTAAGGGTGCGCCAAACAGTGCCGTAAATCCAGCCGCCATTCCAGCAAGACTGAGCGGTTCCTACGGAGTTGCGCTTTGCGCTAATCGCAGCGCTTCTTCTTGCAAATGCAAGCGATCGGCGACCCATGTGCCGAGTGAACCTGTGACTTGCACCATTGGAGCTTCAGGTCCGAGACTGCCACCAGCTGAAATACTGATCAACGACGAGAGCAGCATTGAGGAATTTTCTCGCGTTTCAATTCGCCCACCGCGAGAGTGAATATTATCGACAATTAAGCCAATTTCACCCGGATTGCCAAGCACATGAATGACTAATCCGAGCGCGAATCCTGCTAACGGCATCACAATTAGCAGGCTCACGCCTTGAAACTCTCGTAAGACATGGGTGAATTGCTCTAGCACCGTCCAGTAGAGGCTGGCAAACAGACCACTGCATACTCCTATGGCAATCCAACACAGCAGCGATCACCATAAGCTGGGGGAATTACCGTTTCTGACTCGATCGAGTCAAGCGAAAACTCGACGGTTTCTAATAGGTTGTTTATTGGGTTGCACAGTCTAAATTCGTGGAAGTTAAGTATTCCGATTATCCCACGTCAATTCAACGAGCAACTTACGCAGACATTAACTGCTGAATACGCTGTGGCTCTTCGCCAAGCCAATCTGGGTTTTGAGCTGTACCATCGAAAATCGACGAAGTTTTGAAGGGTTCAAATTCTCCCCGTGCTCCGGCTTCTGCGGTTTTTGCTAATAATGCTTGCACCTGCTGATCATTCATGGGTTGAAACGATCGCACGGCCTCAAACGCTTGATCCAGAATTTCCATACTGTCGATTCCGGTAATTACAACTGATGTCGGTAGATTCAACGCATAGTGAAGACACTCAATCGGCGTTACTGTGTTTGATCGTAAAAGAATTCCATTTGCCATGCTTTTCATGCCCAAAATGCCAATGTTTTGTTTGACCAGTTCTGGCACAACTAGTTTTGCAAAGCTGCGGTAGTGAGCGTCCATCACATTGAGCGGCATTTGCGCGGTATCGAAGTGGAATCCGTGTGCGGCGGCTACTTCGAGCATGTGTAGATGAACTTGAGGATCTTTGTGCCCAGTGAAGCCCATGTAGCGAAGTTTGCCAGCTTTCTGCGCCTCGATGAACGCGGCATGTGACCCTTCTTCGTCAAAAATACGATGCGGATCTTCGTAGCGCAGAACTTCGTGGTGTTGAACCAGATCAATGTGGTCAACTTGAAGGCGTTGCAGGGATTCGTCTATCTGTTCTGCGGCTGCTTTTTTGGAGCGTCCGTCAATTTTGGTCATGAGAAACACTTTGTCGCGGTAGCCATTCCGGAGTGCTTTGCCCATGCGAATTTCGCTGACTCCATCGTTGTAATCCCAGCAGTTATCCATAAAGGTAATGCCTCGATCGATCGCGGTGCGAGTAATCCGGATAGCGAGGGGTTCATCAACGTGCTTTAAACCGAGATGCCAACCACCAAGTCCGATCGCGGAGACTTTTTCTCCTGTGTTGCCGAGTTCTCGATACAGCATTTCTGAGTTTGACATCTTTTGTTCTTGCTCAACTGGTGAATGAAATTAAACTAAGCCTCTAACCTCAGGGCATCTAGAATCAGCGCAACTAAAATCAGTGCGGCTATAGCTCAGTGTGTATGTTGATCGTGATTTCATTCGTGACTCTAAGCATCATCCGATGGTTGGAAGCTGAAAATTGCTCAATCTGCCTAACCAGATCGTTGCTGCATTCAAGATTCCATAGCTCAAAATGGATTGCTATATTGGCACGTGCAACTCGCTTAGAGATTTTCTTGCTTTGGCAGTTGAAACCTTTAGACACAAGGTTACCTGTCATAGCTAAGAATCATAGCCAGGATCGGTTGAGCAATTCTAAGAAAAAAGCAGGCAAGCTGCCTGCTCTAGTGGATTGATTAATGGTGTAATCCGTTTTTAGATACTTCCGGTTCTGGTGTACTCTTCACGGTGCGAGTTTTCTTTCCAGCATCTGCGTTATTCAGCGTCGGTTCTCCAGATTTAGTAGTAGTCCGACGACGAGTGCGTTGAGGGCCGTTCACCATGCGAAATTCTTCGCTGTTTTTGCCATATCGAGAGGCAATGCCAAATAACATTCGCTCACTGATATCTGCGATCGCTTTTTCTTTCTCGCGCACGAGGCTAGAGGTTTGATCAATCGTTGCCAATGCGGTGTTATAGGATTCAACGATTGTGCGGGTTTCTTCAATCAAGGTTGAGAGTGCTGCGATCGTGAGTCCATTGCCCAAATCGAGGGACGGATCAATGGATTTCAAGCTGGCAATCCGAAGTTGCGCTCGCTCAAGCGTTTTTGAGTTTCTTTGACGCGCCATAAGGGTAGATTTTCCTTTGTTGTAAAGAATGCTTTGAGCCTAATCAGTGTAAGGAGCAATCTCCACCCGTATTCATCTGTAAATTAAGCGTCATTGGATAAAAAGCGTTGTTTATTTCAGTAAATTTGCGATCAAGATCTGATTGTTGCAACACGCGCTTGTGATTCTTCGCAACTCGCGGAGCGATCGCAGAATTATTTTTGAAATTGAAAGTTGAATGACAAGATCACGGAGTCAAACGCTGCGATACAGTAGCCCATTAACTGCGATCGCGGGATTCACTGCCGTAATCTTTCTATTTCAATACAAATTCTCATTACCATCTAAGTAAATGACGCAAATTTATTTGCGTTTCTAAGTTTCGCTTTGAGAATCGCACTCGTTGAAGCAGCAAACGCACAATTGCTTTGCAAAATTTACCCAATTGAGTTGGGTATTTTACTTGTGCAAGCCCTGCTTCAAGATTTGAAGTCTCTCAGCCAAGAGATCAGGGACATTATTTGCTTCCAGCATTAACTGATCCAAAACAAGATCGACCTGATGTAGCGTCTCAGCCCGAAAAATAGACCGAATATCTTGACCAAGTAGATAAATTGCAGCCTCTAGATATTCAAGTCTTCCAGTAGCGAGTTCTTCAGCAAGTTCCTCGTATACTCGCTGATCATCGCTGTAATGCTTCAAGATAAAGTCAATATCGTCTAGATCTTTGCTTGTTCGTCCTCGACGATCGCTCCAGGCAAACAGCTTTAGCACCACAAAAGCAGGTGTATCCACAACCTGAAACTCAAGATCATCAATTAATTTTGTGGTTGCGCTGCATAGCGCTTCTTCCAAACCCATCACATTCATTTGATTGCCGTCAGACCACTCAATTTGTTGATCTGGTTCTCCGATTGCCCCAAACGGCACAATGTCTACTTCTGTTTTGGTTTCAATATGAATAAATTTATGAGAAATTTGGGTTGCGCTAAAGCGGGGAGGTACTCCTTGGGTCATGCGATCGCGCACCATTTGAAAATTTGGCCAACTTGTAACCGGAATTGCGATGTCCCAGTCTCGTGTACTGCGTCCGCTAACGTTGTGCTGCTTGTCAAACACAAGTAATCTTGCTCCAGCCCCAACAATCAGCATGGGTAACTCTAAAGAATCGATAACTTCTTTGAGATCTGCTAAAACTTTTTTGTCTCTAGACTCCAACATCATTCGCCCTCGGAGCAATGTACTCGTCAAATAGACGATTAGCCGTTTCGCGTACCCGATCGTCATGAATCATCTGCAATTCAGCGTGAACTAGTAACGGATCAGCAAGAATCGAAAACCGATTATTATTCCAGGCGTTACTCATACCAAACTGCCGCACAAATGAGATTTCTCCTTTAGGACTAGGTTTTAGCTTGAGCTTCACAAAGATGGAGCGATACTCTTCAGGTACATGCAACGTTGTAGTTGTGGAGCGCAGGTAATCTGTCGCGATTGCGGCTCCTAATTCCCCGCCAATCAGATATCCATACTCTTTCGCATGTTGAGTGATATCATCAGCAACTTCAGAAAACGTGCGTTGCCCAATCGGTGTAAACGTATTAATCAATAACTTAGGACGCAAGCTCTCGACATAGCCCATTTCCCAACGCTCTAAGAGTTTGATGTAATCGACTATGTAATAGCGATTCCGCCTATGCTGAAGATAGCCGAGCCGCGCAAGTTTTTCTAACTCATTTTTTACAGTGCTGCTCGGAATTCCTTGAAATTCAGCAAGAGTAGACTCGAAATTAGATGATCCCAAATTTTTTAGATCTTGCAGCAAGCTGTAGATGATTTGCAGAGAAGTAGATGTAATTTCAGAGGATTTGCTTCCTACTTCTAAATGGCGTTGACGACGCACTAATGCATAAATGCCTGGACTGTTGAGGTAAAGATCACCTGCTGTATCAACAAACTCAATATTTTGCTCAAGTAGCTGCTCAATCACCGGGTCAGACAAGTTTTGAGTAATTAACAGCGATCTCTGTCCATCGTTTAATCGGTGCTGGAGTTGAATGAGATATTCAATTGTGAGCTCGACCGTTTCACTGGTTACATCTGATCTAATTTCACAGATATATTCAACTCGCCGATCAGAATTCTCTACAATCAGTTGACCATACGCCAAAACCCAGGGTGTCATGTAAGGCATCGCCTCAACCCTTGCCTGAAAATTGGGCAACGCTTCAAGTTGCTTCACTGTTTTTTGCAGTAAAGGATGCTTAGGCTGCATAAAAATATTTTTATTCGAGATGTGCCTATTCTATTACGCGCTATCTTCCGGGTAGAGATCGAGGTATAAAGAGCAAACAGTTTCTACGTTGCGTCGATCTTCCTGTGCGATCTAAAGCTCTTGCGTGTCTAATTTCGATTGTTATTAGTTGGCTGACTTTTTTTATCTTCAGTACACCCGCGATCGCTGCAATTGCGCAACCCGATCGCACGCCGTTAACGCTGGAACTTCTGCAAGAACGGCTGCGATCGCCAATTCCCAGTGAAGGAACTCGCATTCTCGACTTGCGGCGTATGGAGATCGATTTGCGTCCCGAAAATAGCGCATTTCGCGACCAGTTTTATAGTTTGCTACAAGCAAATCTTCAGCGCCCCGGCGCACCTATGGGTTTAGATCTGAGCTACTCCCATATCGAAGGCGATCTAACGATTAGTAAGTTAGGATTACGCGCTCCGTTCTATGACGGTGAAGCACTTTCGCCGATTTTTACCCCAACAGAACAGGCACAACTAAAGCGCGATCGTCGCCGTCTCTATCGCCTCAGCACCCTCTCACAATCGTTGCTCATTACTCCCGCAAAAGACACAACTCTCACCGCACCTCTGCAAATTACAGTCTTTCGGGGTTCGCTCAAACTAATGCAAGCCCGTGTCACCGGAATTGCAGACTTTTCCAACACATTTTTTCTCAATCGCGTCGAAGCGCAAGGAACGCAGCTTCCCGCCGGAGCAAATTTGACGCAAGTTCGGTTTAGTTTGCCTGCCAGTTTTGCCAGTGCTAACTTTGGGCGAGACGTTCAGCTTCGCAACAGCATTTTTTTTGGCAAAGCCGACTTCAATCAAGTGCAGTTTCGCGGCAACGTTAATTTTCAGGGCAGCGAGTTTCAAACCACTGCAAACTTCAATCAAGCGGTGTTTTATCAGCCTGCTAATTTTGTGCGCGTGCAGTGGCAAGGCAACGCCGACTTTGCTCAGACTCGGTGGCGAGAGCAGGTGCAGTTTAGCAGAGGAAAATTTAGCCAATCGCTTTTTCTCACCGATGCCACATTTGAGAAATCGGCGATATTCCGAGATGCACAGTTCGATCGTCCGGCAAATCTGCGCGGAGCCACCATTCTCGATCGCGCGGACTTTAGCTACTGCACATTTGGCAGAAATGCCTACCTCAACGTTCCCGGACTGCAGTTTGATGCCGACGAAGCCAAAATCTTTGGCGATCCAGGACAAATTGGGCGCGTCATCTCTGTACCAACCTTGTCCGGAAACGAAAATTTGTTGCGTGAGTTGATCCGCAACTTCCGCCGCTTAGAACAGATTTCCGATGCCAATCAAATCGATTATTTGCGGCAACAACTGCGATCGCGCCTCCTGCTCCAACAAGTAATTGGCACAAATCTCAACAGCGCCAGTTCTGACCAACTCCAACGCATCGGATTTACCCTAAAACAAGCGAATGTGATTGTGCAACGCCGAGATCAGCAGCCGTTTCGCAATCGCACGGAATTGCTGAATCTCGATGAAATTGGCATCGCCACTTATATTAATGTGCGCGATCGCATCATCACGACCGAGCCACTTCCCCCCCTACTGGATGCCTGGAATCGGACTTCTACCGCGATCTCATGGCTCGGATTAAGTCTACTCCTGCTGCTGAGCCGAGATGGAACAAGTTTTTGGCTGATTTTTGGAATTGGACTTGTCACCGTTGCCTACTTCAGCATTTTGTTTTGGATCAGCGATCGCTGGCGCAGACGATATCCAAAACCCATCTTGCCCACGCTAGAAGAAACCATTTGGGTAATCGTTTTAGCAACTGTTTTGACCGTATTAGGACTCACTGCCATTTTTCAAACTGCCGATCGTCCTTGGATCACGCTTTTAAGTTGGTCAATCGTCGCCGTTCCGATTCCCTTGCTGCTGCTCCTACTGCTTTACCGCCAAGGACGCTATCATCCTCTTCTTGAAACGAGCTACTTCATGGAAGAAGGCACATTACGTCAACTGCGAATCTTAATTGGACGCTTGCCCACAATTCCTCGTTATCCACTCTTTCGAGAACGCTATCTTCCCATTCCCTGGAACAAACGCTGGAACTGGCTCAACTATTTTGACTTCAGTTTCAACAATTTTCTCCGCTTCGGCTTCAACGATCTGCGAATGCGCGACGAACATCTTCCCAGCCTGATTGCAACTTTAGTGTGGTATCAGTGGACGCTAGGAACGCTCTACATCGCGTTGCTGCTCTGGACACTTTCTAGAACCATTCCTGGACTTAACTTGTTAATCTACTTCAAATAATTTCCAAATAACTGGGAGCCAAATTTCTGCTAAATCATTTGAATTTGGATGAATTCGACCCAAAATTTCCAAAACGGTTGAATTCATCCTGTTTTTATGAGCAAAATTGGGGAAATATGGTTACGTACTGCTGTTTAGCCTCTCTAAGTAGACTGTCAGTAGAAACGGCAACAACTTTGTGAAAAAAAACGTCGAGAATTGTTTAATTGCCTACAATTGAGTCTCAATCTGATGAGTCTCAATCTGACTTCGACCCTTTCTTAAAAACCTTGTAGCTTTAGTCTTGGTGTGTGTTGAGGAAACCTGTGAAAACGAACAAGCGTCCTGTTGCGTCTAAAAAAGCTCCCCCGTCTAAAAAAGCTCCCCTAAAGTCTCGTAAACCTGCCAAACCCAAAGGAGTACGATTACTTGGGTTGACATTTTGCTTAGCGGGCGTCGCCATGATTTCTGCAACCGCAGGCGCTTTACTGGCCGTCTCTCTTGCCAGCACTCCCCTGATGCAGCGACAACTCAGCCCCGCCGAAGCCTCAATTTTTGGCAAAGGAGAGAAATTTTCAAGCAATCCTAGTTTGCGCCTACCAGAATTGACTCGCCCGGTTAACATCCTAGTGATGGGCGTGAAAGTTCTCACCTCAGATCTCAAAAATCCCCCTGCTGATACCCAAAATCAAACCTATCATGCGCTGGTAAATTCGTTTGAGGGACTCACCGACACCATGTTGCTACTGCGGTTTGATCCCGAAAAGCGCAAGCTCAGCGTGCTGTCGGTTCCGCGAGACACCCGGACTTATATTGCCGATCACGGCATGACCAAAATCAATGAAGCCAATTATTACGGCGGTCCTGCCCTAAGCGCCAAATCTGTCAGCGAATTGCTCGGCGGGGTGGGCATCGATCGCTACGTCACCATCAACGTGCAGGGAGTGGAAGCCCTGCTTGAAGCCCTCGGCGGTGTCACCGTTCATGTTCCAAGAGACATGAAATATCAAGACGATAGCCAACATCTCTACATCAATCTCAAAGCTGGACGCCAACATCTCAACGGCAATCAAACGCTTCAGTTACTCCGCTACAGGTACGACGAGAACGGCGATATTGGCAGAATTCAGCGCCAGCAGATGGTCATGCGTGCCTTAATGGAGCAAGCGTTGAATCCAGCAACCGTAGCTCGTTTTCCTAAAATTTTGTCGGTTGTGCAATCTCACATCGACACCAATCTAACCGTAGAAGAATTAGTGGCGCTCGTTGGCTTTGGCACTCAGGTAAATCGGTCCAACACGAAGATGCTGATGGTTCCGGGTGAGTTTAGCTCTCCAGGAGAATATACAGCGAGCTACTGGTTGCCGCACCCGACAAAGATCCAAGAGCTAATGGCAAAACATTTTGACTTTGGCACAAACAATCTTGAAACCCCCGATCCTAGCGCTCTAAAAATTGCTGTTCAGGACAGCACCAATCAAGAGAAGGGACTGCAAAGCGCAATGGGAGCATTGCAGAATGCGGGGTATACCAATGTTTACGTAGGTAAGCCGTGGAGTGAGCCGTTAAGCGTGACGCGAATTGTGGCAGAGTGGGGTGATGTTAGCAGCGCTGAAGCGGTGCGACGTTCTTTAGGCTATGGTGAAGTCCGCATTGAAAATACAGGGGATTTGCAGTCAGACATCACGATTCAGTTGGGTAAAGATGCCCTGCAACCACCGAAGAAGTCTGCTTCATCAACAAAGGGAACGCTAGAGAGCCGTAAAGATGCGCCTCGACTGATTTTACCTTCGACCAATTAGGCTAAAGTTTCGTTAGGGTGGGTTGTGCCTTGCGCAACTCTGAAGGAACCGCTCTATGCAAGTCCGATGATGCCGTAGTAGAGGCAAGCAAGGCTGCCAACGATGTAAACAAACCAAGTTCCAAAAAAGCCGATTGCACGAGCAGGAGACGGCCCGTAGGTTTGAATTAAGCCCCATGCATGAAAAATTCGAGCGATCGCAAGTGTTCCGCCCAGCAGCCACACGAGCCAAGCAGGAGACGGCGCTAATTCCAAGGCAATGATAAAGAGGAGCGCTAGCGGAACGTGTTCTGTGAAATTGGCGTGTGCTCTCACCGTTCGTTGCAGCACGCCATCTTCGATCGTTTTGGGTGCAACTGTTTTTTGGCTTATTTGATCAATCCAAACTGCCCAACGATTCGGATTTTTTAGATAATCGGGCTGGGTCGCAATATCAGTGCGCGATTCGCCGTGCCAAAGTTTGGTGCGGGTGCGCTCCATCACGACAAGGTAAGACAACGCAAAGGCAATTAACCCGTGGATACCGATTAAAGCGGTTGAAATCGGAATTGGATTTATCATGACTCTTTGTTCTGAACCATTCACTCATCATCGCTTGTTGCTGTCTCTTTGATCGCACAACTCCAAGTTGGAAGAAGCTGGGACATGCAGAGCGCACTTTACTCCTTTTCGCCTCATTGTGCCGCTCCTAGGTTGCGCTGTGACATTCAGTTTCTGGTTCAGTAATTAAAGTGCTGAGCGTAGAGCGATATCGAGAGGTGACGATCGCTTGTTTCATTGTTACTGCCCCAGTCGCTATGAAAATGCTTTTTGCCCAAGCAACTTACATTTGTCGCAAGACATCTCGAATCACATTCGCTTCAACTTGATCAGTGAGGATCACCATTCCAATCTGTCTTGGCAGCACAAATCGGACTTTGCCCTCTTTTACCTTTTTGTCCGATTGCAGAGTATCCACGATCGCATCAAGATCCATACCGTCCGGTAAGCGAGTTGGCAGTCCTGCTTTCTCAATTAAAGCAACTTGTCGATCGCTGCTTTCTCGATCCCAAAGTCCCATCTCAACTGCGATCAATCCTGCCGCTACCATGCCGATCGCAACCCCTTCGCCATGATTCACCACGCGATATCCGGTCAAACTTTCTACCGCATGTCCGATCGTGTGTCCGTAATTGAGAATTTCTCGTAATCCTGATTCTTTCTCGTCTTTACTCACCACATGAGCTTTGGCTTGGCACGAACGAGTCAGAATTTCTTGCAACAGATCTTCGCTGACAAAACGGATTTGATCGAGGCGATCCGTGTTCTCTAACTTCTCGAACAGTTCACTATCCCAAATGATGCCGTATTTGATCACCTCTGCGATCGCGGCTCGAAACTCACGAGCAGGCAACGTACTCAATACCTGCGGATCGATCAACACCAATCGCGGCTGATGAAATGCCCCAATCAGATTTTTACCTTTGGGATGGTTGACTCCTGTCTTGCCCCCAATCGCCGCATCCACCATCGCGAGTAGTGATGTTGGAACCTGAACCACATTGATTCCACGCAGCCAGGTTGCCGCCGCAAACCCAGTCATGTCGCCCACAATACCACCACCAAGCGCCACCATCGTAGACGATCGCTCTAAATGATTTTCTAACGCTGCATCATAGATCTTCTGAAGCGTTGCCGGAGTTTTGTATCGTTCTCCCGCAGGCAGAATGCATTGACTAACGGTAAATCCAGCGTTAGTCAACGAATCAATCACCCGTTGTCCGTAGTGTTTAAATATTGTTGGATTTGAGACGACGAGAACTTTTTTGCCCAACTTTTTGATCGTCTCGCCTGTCATCTGTGCGCCGATCTGGTCGAGATTATGGGATGCGATCGCAATCTCATACGAGTTTTGAGGCAACGCAACGGGAATCACAGCTTGCATGATCACAACTTCCGCAAAAAACACTCACTCGCTCATCTTACTACTGAGCAAGAAGAACCTCCATTTTGAGCAGACGAAGAATGCGAGTCAAGTCTCTTCATCTAACTCACTTTTCACGCGTTGAGCAGTAAGTCGAGCGTGATGAGGTTGATGCCTCTTCTAAAACAATAGTAAAGAACTCGGTTGTAAGCTTCTGTAAATAGTCCTCCAAACTTTTGTATAGTGCTGTTAGGACTATTGGAGAAAAACGTATGGCTGTTGTGACCTATTTGGCTCTGGTGGGCGGTGCGATCGCACTTGCATTCGGACTTTATACCGCCTTCCGTGCTATCAAGCTGATTTAGAGCATCTGGCGTAGTTCGTAGCTCAAGTCAGGTTACGAACTGCGTTTCTTCTGTGAGCGACCGTTTGGAAGACCGCTCAGTTTAAACACGTCATACAGAGTTGAGCAGTACGTTGTCATGCCGAACGTAGCCGGGCTGACAACATTTTGATAGGTGAAATAACGGTAGTGGAGCGAAAAATGTTCCCAATCGCCCATTTGAATGCGAAATAAGAAAATCAGAAAATCGGCTAGCCGCAGCGAGAGCGGAACGCGAAAATAAATTCGTTGGCTGAAATAGGTAGAGGCGGCCTCAATCGTTTGATCAACAGTCAGCGCTTCGTTACCGAGGACTAGATCGCGGCGCTCGGTGGCGGGATGCTGAATCAAGTAGAGCACCACTTGAGCAATGTCATAGCCATGG
Source organism: Myxacorys californica WJT36-NPBG1 (assembly GCA_019359315.1). GTDB lineage: Bacteria > Cyanobacteriota > Cyanobacteriia > Leptolyngbyales > Leptolyngbyaceae > Myxacorys > Myxacorys californica. The sequence goes on along the minus strand of JAHHHO010000076.1, from coordinate 13,408 downwards.
ATGAAGTGAAAACTACCCTCCGCGCTGAGAAACCGAATCAGCTTGATCCACTTCATCACATCGGCAATGCCGGACGAGAGATGCGAGTAGGGATAGCGGTCGCCCCCACCGAGTACAAGAGTTGGAAACAGGGTCGTGAGCTTAGGCGCAATTCCTTCGATCGCTAACTCGGATAGTTTCTCGTGACAGCGATATTTTGACTGAATATACGGGCTGCCAATCTCATCGGCTTCCTTGAGAATTTCGTTCTCCCGGCTCAAAATGCTCGCGGTCGAAAAATAAATGACTTGCTCACAGCGATCGGGGTCGAGCAGATTCATCAGCTTAATCGTGCTGACCACATTGATCTCATGAACATCCTCGCTACCCCAGTCGGTGTGAGCCACAATTGCACAATCGATCGTTTGCAGTAAGTCTTTGTACTGCTCAATCTCTCGCACGTCTGCTTGCAGAACCGTAATTCCAGGGCGAGCCTGAACGTCAAACTTTAGCTTGTTAGGACTTCTGACAAGCAAAAACAGTTCATGCTGCGTGTTCTGGATTAATGATTCAACAATGTAGTGACCAATGCATCCACTTGCACCCGTCACAAAAATTCGCTTTGAGGTCATGAGAGAGGGGGAAGCTAGAGGTTAGAAGGCGAGGAAGCGCGATGAGCCATGGATCATCAGTAAGAGCTATGAATTAACAGAATAAACTCAAAACCCATAACTTATACCGCAAAACTCTCGAATCCTTACTCTAAACCCCCAATTTCTAATGAGTTGATGGTGCAAGGAACTGATCAACCTGTTTCGCCGTTTCAAAGAAGAATGCCGCATTTTCTTCTGGGGTTTTTGGCAGAATGCCGTGACCAAGATTGAGAATGTGCCCCCGATGACCAGCTTTGCGGATCGTATCAAGGATGCGATCGCGGATAAACTCTTTCGACCCAAACAGCACGCCGGGATCAATGTTGCCCTGGACATTCATCTCTTTGCCGAGGCGGGCCCGTGCATCTGCCATGTCTACCGTCCAATCGACGCTGATGATGTCTGCGCCCGATTTTGACATCCGCTCTAAAACGCCCGCACTGCCACTGACCAAGAGAATAAGCGGCGTATCGGGGTGAGTTTGTTTGATTTGGCGGAAGACGCGCTGTTGATAGGGCAAAACAAACGTGTCGTAATCTTGCGGACTGACTTGACCGCCCCATGAATCAAACATTTGCACGACCTGAGCGCCGCAGTCGATTTGGTAACGGGCATAGACCGCGATCGCGTCTGCCAGCTTTTCAAGCAAGCTATGCAAGATGGCAGGCGTCGAGAACGCCATATTTTTGATGATCGAATAGGTTTTCGAGCCTTTGCCTTCTACGGCGTAGGCAGCGAGTGTCCAGGGTGCGCCCACAAAGCCCAGTACCGTCGATTGGTTGCCGACTTCTGAGCGCAGCGCGCCCAGAATTGGCTTAATAAACGGCAGCGACTCCTCCGGTTGCAATGGCCGCAGCGCATCGATTTGGGCTTGCGATCGGATCGGGTCTGCAATAATCGGGCCTTTTCCTTCGGCAATGTCCATGTCGATCCCCAAACCGGGCAGCGGGGTGACAATATCGGAAAACAAAATTACGCCATCGGGCTGAAAGGCTTTCCAGGGCTGCAATGAAATCTCGATCGCAACCTCTGGAATCTCGGAGCGCTCTCGAAACGAAGGGTACTTCTCCCGCAGATCCCGATACGCCTTCATGTAGCGCCCTGCCTGTCGCATCATCCAGACTGGAGGACGATCTAACACTTCGCCTCGCGCTGCTCTTAACAAAAGTGGAAGTTGGGAAGAACCCGTCATTTCAGCCTCTTTGCTTTAATCAAATCTTTTGTTTTGTCCACTCCTTAGACTATCACCGGTAGTATCCGCTTTTGTCGTTAAGCCAGGGTTTGTAACAGTTTTGAAATAATGAAAGACGGAGGGAAATATAGGAGTTTCTCTACCTCAAGTTTCCAAGCTTTTATCCCTTAAGAATGATTAAAGTTTTAATGCCAATTAATATTCTGAAGTTGATCACATAGTTGAATTTAACCAAGGATCAAAAATATGTCTAAATTTGCTGCAAAAATCGCCTTAATCACTGCTCTCCTCGTTGCACCTGGTGCGTTGCCCGCTTTCAGCCAAACCGCTCCTGGCGGTGGCACTACTACCACCACTCCTGGTGATACCACCACCCAAGTCGATGATGACAACGACAATGGAGGAGAGAACGGTTATTGGGGTCTGCTTGGTTTGCTTGGTTTGTTCGGTCTACTAGGACGCAAGAGCCGTCGTGATGAAACAACCACAACCGCGTACCGGGATCCTGATGCTGTTAGTTCTACCCCCCGCGATCGCTACTAATTCGCTGGTTAACTAGCTTTAATCCGTAATTGACGCTCCCTCAATTACGGATTTTTTAATGCAGATCTGCGTCCCAGATGCCGATGTAGATGCGATCGCTACTGTTTCGCTCGATTACGCCCTCTAGACCGCCCTGCTCAAAGGTGTACTGATTCGTTTGCCGACGCGCCACCCGCTTGAGGGCAGCAAGAACCTCTGGAGGGGCTTGGCTGCCCAGCATGCCATTAACAGTGACTTGCATGACCAGCGAATCAACAGACGGGGCAAATGAAGCTTCGGTTTGGCGAACTTGACCAGAGCTGCGATCGAACAGATACGCCAATGAAATTTGATTGGGCACAGGTTCATACAAGGCGCTTTGGGTATCACCCCAGTAACCGCGTTTGGTTTGAACGGGCTGTCCGAGAGTGGCTTGCACCTCCTGCACAGACGTTCCAATCGGAAAGCCGGGAATGCGAGATGAGGGTTTAGCAGGACTCGATGGACGCTCTAAAATTTGTTCTACCGAATTATCTGGTGCGGGGGTCGGCTCTGGCGATGGAGGCGGAGTTGGGCTAGGACTGGGTGCAACGGGCGACGGAGAAGCTTGAGGCGGAGGCTCAGGCGTTGCTTCGACAGAGGGAGAGCTTGAGGGGGTAACCGTTGGAGTTGGACTCGTTGCGACAATGGGGGCAGGTTCGGGCTGCGATCGCAGCCAAACTGCCGCGATCGTCACTCCAACGAGCGTTAGCCCCGATACCGCCATGAGAATTAGAATGCCGCGATTAGGCTTGCGATCGGGGTTGGGGAGCGGGTCTTCTGTCTTGGAAGGAGACACCATCGCAACGGTAGCTGGAGCCGATGGAGGAAGCGTTTCTGAATTTTGCGTGATTCCTTCCGGGTTGGGCGGTGCAACTCTGGGTAGTTCTGATGGAATGACGACCGCAGAACTGTTGGCAGATATTGAGTTAGAAAGTAGTGCCAGCCATCCGTCTACAGTTGCTGGACGGTGTTGGGCATCGATTGCCATCCCTCGAAGAATGGCTTGATTGGTGGAGGCACTTAACCGCCGTTGCAATTGGCGAGGTTCTGGCATGGGCTGATGTTGCCGCAACACAGATGCTACGGGAACTTGGGCGGTGACGAGGGCGTAGAGTGTCGCCGCGAGTCCATAGACATCAGTGGCGGGAGTGCGTTTATCGTGGGCGAGATACTGCTCAACCGGAGCATATCCAACCGAAATCATGTTGGTATGGGTTTGCATCGAGCCGGGAGTGAATTCGCGGGCAATGCCAAAGTCAATCAGGACGACCTCTTGGGTTCCCTCTCGCAGAATGATGTTTTGAGGTTTAATGTCTCGGTGCAGTAAACCATTCTGGTGCACCACGCGGATCGCCGCCCCGATTTGACGAATGTAGTGGATGGCGATCGCTTCGGGCAACGGATGATCAGGAAACACGACTTCTTCGAGCGTCTCACCGGGGATGTAGTCCATCACCATGTAAGACACGTCTGCTTCAATAAAAAAGTCGCTCACTCGCACAATATTAGGATGCACGCACATCGCTAACCGTCGTGCTTCATCTTGAAATTTGCGCTCAAACTCAGCACGGTTGCGATTGTTTGCTCCTCTAGACGCCTCGCTCTGAAACGCTTCATTCAGCGTTTTAATCACAACGACTTGATGAAGATATTGGTGAATGGCTTTGAACGTAATGCCAAAGCCACCCCGACCGAGTTCTTCAGTCAAGGTATATTTGCCGTTTTGTAACGATTTACCGATCAGCGAGGTCATCAGGCAAGGGGAATGAGGGACTCAGAGCGACAGCCAAACGTGCGATCGCTACGTTCTATTTTAGGCAACCTCTTCCACCAAGGGAATCGAACATTGAATCTGAGTGACGTTTTCCTTTGACTGAGACGGAGCAGAGAGTAGCGCTAAGCGACCGTTCATGAATTCTAAGACTGTTTGAGCAAGCAGCAACGAAAAGCTTGGAGACGCTCCTTTAGGACTGGAGGACGATCCTTTGAAGACAGATAGCGATGGAGTAGCGACAGACCCAGATGACGATGCCGTTTGTAATAAATTGGTCGCTTCCTGCCAACTTTCGGCGGGGCGATCGTCTTCGATCAGAATGTGAGCGAACTGCGAATCACAATGCACAGTCACCGCGATCGCGCCTTCTTGCATAAGTGAAACAGCGCCACTAATCAAACTGACCAGTACATAGCGCAACCATTTTGGATCAGTAAGCACGTAAAGGGAGTCATCGGGAAAGGCAATCTGAAATTTAAGGTTACGGTTTTCTGTTAACAGGTGAGTTAAGCCGTAAACCTCATTGAGAACGCTCGCCAACGATAACGGCTGAATCTCTAACGTACTGCTGCCATACTCTGCTTTTGAAACGTGAATCACTTCGTCGAGCAACTGCACTAGTTTGAGAGCAGATTCGTGTGCCTGCGCGATGAATTGGCGCTCTTCTTCGGGGCTATCGCAGAGGTCAGACAAGATCAGTTGGTGAGCGCCGATCAAACCGTTGAGGGGCGATCGCAGTTCGTGAGAGGTTCGCGCCAAAAACCCGGCTTTGAACTGAGCGAGTTCTATGGCCATTCGATGCGCGAGTTCTAGCTGTGTTCGCTCGGCTGAGTCTTGAGATGGGGTTTGGGTGCGTCTAGAGAATCGCTCTGATGTCAGTCCTAAGATGACGCGCCGCCGCTTGTTAACCATAAATCGATCATTCAATCCATGAACTGTTGCACAACAATACCCTCTTCAACTGGGCAGATGAGGGGTGAAAAAAGAATGAAGACTCGCTTCTTTTAACTTTATGAACAACTCATCACTGAATCACCCATAGCCATCCTGAATTGATTGTTCATTGCGCCTAGTTGATCTACTTGAGCTAATTTAATTCAGCTTGAAGCGATTTAAGAAAGCTTGACTCAAATTTAGAAAAGCTTTACCCAAAATCAATAATCGTTTATAGCTAATTAAATTTCGCTTAAACAAAACTTATCTATTAGTTCTCAAAATCAAATGATCAGAACTGCTAATCAAGTTTACAGTTCTCAAAATCAATAGTGCAGTTCTCAAAATCAATGTTCGAGATTGAGATTAAGCGATCGGCGTTTAGGAAATCTAGAACTGACTCTAAACTGGATTTTCCGTCGTGCAGCGATCTCCAATTTCTTCAAGAAATTGGAGATTTGAAATCACTAAACTTTGGGGTTGCTATCAACCAGAATCTCCAAAGTTCAGTTGAACAGACCCTTGACGTAGCACTTGCCAACCGTGATCGACCCATTTCACCACTGTAGAAGGCGTCCCAGAGGCAGGAGCATTGAGAACTGGAAATTCGCTAGGTGATAGGGTAAGCACGTCTGGAAATTGGGCTTCAATCTCAGGCATGGTCAACAAGGCAGGTTGCCCCGATCGATTCGCGCTCGTGGTCGCTAAAGCCCCAGTTTGCATCAGAACGGTTTGCGCGATCGCAGAGTTTGGCACACGCAAACCGATCGTGGTTGGATCGCTTGGATTCATTGTGAGTGGGACGCGATCGCTCGCGGGCAAAACCAGTGTCAATGCGCCAGGAAGATAAGTTTCTGCCATCTGCTGCCAAACCTTCAGTTCGTCATCGCTGCCCGTAACGTACTGCCACAGATCCGCGATCGCGCCTGCCATCAGAATGAGTGGTTTATCCAGACTGCGTTGTTTAGCTTGGAAAATCAGATCCGCACGATCGGGTCTAGCTGCGAGAGCGGGAACAGTGTCCGTCGGGAAACTCGCAAGATGACTGCCTTCTAAAAGAGCAGAGACAAGCGTATTGAATGGGACTTGAGGCATATCTAAGAAGTTCTCTGAAGTTCTCGCCAAACTTGAACTAGATTACCTTGCATTAGTCCTGATACAGCGTTGAGCGTATGCAGTTCTGGCAAATTTGGATTGAGCGCTAATGCTGTATTGATCGCCGCTTGAGCCGCCTTTGGACGAAAATCATACAGGTTTACAAACGCAAGATAGGCATGAGCCGCCGGATTTTTTGGATCAAGCTCTACCACTTTTTGAAACGCCGCGATCGCAGGCTCAGCTCGTCGCGCCAATACATTTGCCAACGCTAACCCATAGGCAAATTCTCGATTTTGCGGCTCTTGTTTGAGTCGATATCCTAGAATTTGCCGAGCTTGCCCCACATAGTCTTGCACCGGATCGTATTGATTGAGTCGGCTAATTTCTTCAAAGATGGCGCTCAACTGAGTCACACCGTTTCGCATTTTAGTAGCGAGCGATCGCAGTTGCGTTACCGAATCAGGCTCTTGAATAGCAGATGCGGCAGCTTGGGTGTTGAGCGTCAACCGCACGTCAGGAACAGCAATGTCATACGTGTCTTGAGTCTCGCGGTTGAGATAGGTCGCTTTGAGCGTGTATGTGCCTTGAGCGGCTTTTGGAGGCAGAGCCGCGATGCGTTCAACGACTTGTAGTTGGGCCGTGTCATTTTGGGCAGAAGGTTGAAGCGTGCCAAGCGCGATCGCGTGATCATGAAACCATCGATTCACGCGAGGCGCACCGTTAGAAGACGCTTCAGAAGAAGTGTTATCTCGTTGCCACGTCAGCAGAACCAAGCCCGATCTCAAGTCTTTCCAAGCTCCTGACCAGCGATAGGTGATGGGCATTGCCGTGCCAGATGCGCCTTGATTCGGAACGCGAATCTGCTCCAATCGAACCTTTTCGAGTCGAACGTTTGACTCTACTTTTCCAGGCTGCACCTGCACCTTGGGAACCGTTCGATGATACAAATTCAACTGCGTGCGATCGGGCAATGACCACGATTTTTGCAGCCGAAACTCAGGACTTTTTGCGATCGCAGCAGTCAGGGCAGCTTGAGCATCCGTGCGACGAATTGCCCCTTGATTGCCCTCTTTCGTGATGAACCAGGAGAGCGATCGTAGATCTTGCCCGACTTGTTGCACGTTTGTTCCGACTTGTCGCCCATAGACTTGAAAGTTTCTTAGCGCTCCAAAGTAATTGAGGTTGTGTTGATTGAACTCGGCAAGGGAGGGCAGAACGCCAACAGTGCTTTTCACATTTGGAGCGGTTTGAATGATCTCATCAATCACGTCGGCGTGATGCCAGTTACTCGCGAGCACTGCCCGATGGTCGCGATCATCGGATAGCGTAGGCAACACTCCCAACGGCAACAGCCTCAGCACCATCAGCACTGCCGCTAAGCCCACTGCCCACCACCGAAACAGCCGCAGACGATCGGGAAATAACACCAATCCTTGCGCTAACAGAATTGACAACACGGGCAGCAATGGTGTGATGTAGCGATCGTCTTTGTTGACATTGAGCGAACACAACACATAAGCCCCCATTAAAAACACGAGCAGCCATCGCACTGATCGCCACCACAAAGCGTATACATCTTGTCGATAGCCACGCTTGCGCAGTCCGCCGTAGTCTACAGAACTGACCAACCGACCATTGACGATCGCGATATTGTGACTAACCACCGCCCGCTTCCAGTACAAAATCAGTCCGACCAATCCGATGATCAAGATTGGCAGCGAGATTAAATCGGGCAATTCTTTGAGATAGAACGTCCAAGCCGTGAGGCTGTTCAGCGGTGGATCGCCTTCTGCGATCGCAGAGTCTACCGTCGCTCGTTTCCCGGCCGTCAGAATCAACAGCCAATTCGTGCGATACCACGGCAAGCAGACATAAAGCGCGATCGTCAGCCCAATCACTAACTGAATCAGCTTGATCCAACGCCGTTTGCGAATGGCAAGAACCCCCAACCAAACGATCGGCGTCAATAGAAAGAATAGAGCCGTTTGTTTCGTCAGCAATGCCAAGCCAAACGCCACACCAAACGCGCTGACCCAAAGCCAAGGCTGCGCCTGCATTGGAATTGCGCCACCAAAGCTTTGAAACCCACGCACAATAGCCGTTGCCTGAACGATTACCCCGCCGGGGGAACTGCTTCGCAACGTCGCCATCAATCCTGGCTTAGTCGCTTGTGCTTTCCCCTCATCTGAAACCGTGGCTGTTTTATCAGTTGTTAACCACCACGCCGTCAGACACCAAAAGCTAAGAGACACCAGCGCCACGAGTGGAAAGTCGATCAGGAAATCCAAGCGAATTCCGTACAGTCCGGGGAGCAATAAACAGAGTCCTGCCGCCCACAACCCGACCTGAACGCTGAATAATCGAAGTCCTAACCCATAGACAGAACCCAGCAATATCGCGCTATAGAGCAGATTGACCAACGTTGACTCATCTGACCCGGCTCCAAACAAACTGATGACTGGAGCGGTCGAGATATAGACAAAGGGCGGAATTTTGGACGACAGCATCCAGAAACTCGTCCACCATTCGCCCGAAAACCATTGCGGATGCTGCAACGCCTTCCAGTAATTCAGCACTCCGGTTAAATAGTCTGCCTGATCCCAAGCGGGCACAGATTGATCGATCGCAAACCACAGTCGGTCTACGATCGCGCCGAGCAGCCAAATGCCTCCCAAAATCGGTAATCCATCAACCCACGCTCGTTCTTTCGCAATCACTCACTCACCCCACTGTTGCAATTCGCGAGCCATCCGCTGCTTTTTGTAGTTGAGAACACGACCAAAACTACAAAGAACAACTGATGAGCTACGAACTAATATGCTTGACCATCTTGATGTGCAGGATTCCTGCTTCCTCGAAGATGTCCCCTTCTGCAATGAAGCCGAGTTTTGTATAAAACTCTTTCACTGCGACTTGTGCGTGGAGCCGAACTTGAGCGAACTTTTTGCTTATCAAGCATTCTAAAGCCGATTCTGTTAATTTTCTCCCTATTCCTTGATGACGAAATTCTGACAAAACGGCAAGGCGCTCTAATTTAGCGACACGAGGTGCGATTTCTCTCATTCGCAATGTGCCAACCGGGCGAGTATCCAAGAAGGCTAAAAGATGCAGAGCTTGCTCATCCTTTCCATCAAACTCTAAAGCCGGATCGACGTTCTGTTCCTGCTGAAAGACGCAAGTTCGGATTTGAGAAATGGAGCCGCGCTGATCTGCAAAGTGCACGAGTTGAATGGATACATCAGACATAGAGGTATAGATCATCAGCAAACTTAAAAAATACTAATAGATTTGCTGTGAGTTTAAGCGCAATCATGCATGGGCCTGTCCAATCTCCATTCGCAGTTTAGCCAAGGCATATGAGCTTGGAGAACTTGAAGGAATCCGCGATCGCACATTGCCGCCGTACATCGCGATCGACAAAGCAACGGGCAACGAAACACGCTGTAAACCTGTTCTAGCGAAAACGCCAGCCTCATAATTGGCAGGAACGGGATAAAGGCTATTTGTTGGGTTAGCAGTTTAGGGAGAGCGATCGCAGAAGCGTTGGTCTTGCTGCATCTAAAACTTCTCGCCAATACCAACTTGCAGGCGACCCTCGCCCTGATCGTTGATGCCATACCCTGCTCGAATGACACCAAGCGGAGACCTTACGCGCACTCCTAGCCCAATTCCAAACCCCGTTCCCGATCGCCCCCGCTCAATACCAGGTTGACCCGAAACGGAGCGACTCGATCCTAGGTCAGACGCAAAATCGGCAAAAACAGCACCACCAATAATGCTGTAAATCGGGAAACGATATTCAGCCGATGCCAGAATGAAACTGCGGCTGATCGCAACTGTCCCTGCATCGTAGCCGCGCACCGAGTTAGGACCGCCCAAGCTAAACGCATTGTAAGGAGGCAAATCACCGATTGTCGTTCCTGCTTGCACATTGAAGGCAAAGACTTCAGGCTGTCCCTGCGCTTTTTCTAAATTGAAGATATTAACCGGAGTGTATTGAGAATAGTTTGCCTGCAAGCGATTAGACAGAATATTGCCGCGCCCGATCGGAATCGATTGATCGGTACTCAAGGTTAGAAGCGAACCGTTTGATGGGTCAATAAAATTATTGCGAGTATCGCGAGTGGCGGTGAAATTAATTGTGGTTAAGTCATCAATGCCAGTGCCGCTAAACGAAAGAGGATTCCCTCGTTCATCTTGACGAACTACATTTCCACTCCCATCCCGCAGGCTGATTTGCTCATAGTTGAGTCCTAGCGAACCATTCCAGCCTTCTCCGATTGGGCGATTCACCGCGACGCCGCCGCCAAATCGCCCTTCTCGGACGCGATCGCCGTTGGCTAATTCAATGTCATCATCAAAGACACGCGATGAGCCACGCCGCCGGAATCCATTAATTGTATAGCCCAACTTATCCGGTTCGCTCGCTCGGTACGGGCTCACAAAGCGTCCATCAAACTGCACATCTCGGGTTCCGACCAGTACGTTGCCGCCGAGTTCCTGTCCGACTCCGTTGAAGTTACGATCGCTGTAGCCAAAATTTCCAAACAGCCCCAGATCGTCGTTGTAGCCGCCGCTCACATTAACAGCACGCGATCGCGCTTCGGTCAGAACGTAAACGACTTGGGTTTGCCGCGCATCACCTTCGAGCGCAATCCGACCATTGTTAAATAAACCCGTTTGAAAGATACGCTGTAAATCTTGCCGCGCCAAGTCTTCTTTAAACACTTGTCCGGGTTTCAGTTGAATTTGCTGTCTCAAGAAGTCTTCTCGCGTTCTGCCGCGAATGGGTTCCCCTTTGTCAGTCGTCGGATTGCCATTCTCATCGGTAAAGCGAATTTGTACGCCACTAACCACGCCTTCTGCTACTTCTAAGGTTAAGATGCCCTCTCGGCTGGGAGTGACCGCTACAACTCGCGCCAAATTATATTGGTTCGCGGCATACCATTGATTAATCTGACGAATGCTTTGATTGATCGCGGTTGGACTAACGATCGCCCCAATTTGATTTTTGAAATAGCTGTTAGCGATCTCACTCGTCAATGCTTTCGCATTGAGTAATCGAATCGATCGCACGACAACAGGCTGCACTCGAAACGTAACGCTCAATCCATTCGGATTCGTCTGACTGCTCACACTGGCATTACTAAACAGTCCCGTTTCTAAAATTGCTGCCACGTCTGCCTGAAGCTGCGCGCCGCTCACCTGTCCGCCTAGCTGCGTGCGAATACTAGAACGGACAAGTTGCTGGAGTTCTGCGTCAGCTCCCAAGATTTGAACATCAGTGGCGATGACGACTAAATTGGGCGGTAAGGGTGCAGAATGAGGAACAGGAGTGGGAGCTTGAGCCGTGGGTCGAGGCGCTAGGGTCGGAACTTGAGAAGGTTGAGCCGTGGGTTGAGTGTTGGTCGGAATAATCCAGCTTGGCTGCCCTAGACTTGACGGCTCTGGAGCAGATGCGGCAGCAGAATTTGCGGATTCTGTAACAGGTTGAAACTCTTGATAGTATTGAGCCGACTCCTGAGATGGTTGAGCAGTGGTTTGTTGAGCAATGAGTTGATCGCTTGGTCGAGGCCGTTGAGACGTTGCTTTGGAAGGAATCGTAACGTCTTTAAGGTTACCAAAGTCTTTAGGCTTGCCAGAGGTGGCGGCTTGAGTTGAGAATTCTGGAGATGCAATTGGCTCTGCCAAGCTCCCAAGGATCTCTGGAGGAGCAACCGATATCACCGTTTTAGCCACCGTTTTAGCCGCTCCAGTCTCCGATGGAATCACCACGTCTTGAGGGGCAGTTGGGGTTAAATCCGGTGGGGCAGCCGTGGCGTTTTGAGCGGCATTGAGAGTAGAGAACGCTGCAAGCGTGCAAACGGTGACAGAAGAGAGACGCATAGCAAAACCAAACGATAACTGTAAATGATTTAGCGTGAGTTATTTATAGTCGGAAATGACAGAATTGGGATAGTTTATAACTCGTCATAAGAGATTTCTGATGCAGAGACAGAAGAGCGTGATTGCTTTGTAAGCCCCAACAGATCACTTCGCAAGCTCTAATAGATTGCGCTCTTCTGCTCTAAATTTGAGCCGAGCGGTTTTCTGGCTAAAGCCTACCATTAATAGTGAATTTAAGTAACGTTTAGAACCGCTTTGATGAAGCAGTTTGTAGTAATAAATGAAGCGCGATCGCTCTTTGGAGTTCCCCCGCCGATCCAACTTCTTTCATTTAAAGAAATTCTTTCTACAGCACGAATATGACGCAACCGAAACATGTTTTAGGCGTTCCTCCCAATGCTTGGTTTGATGATGAAACGACCGCAGATATATCGCGCCCGCCTTTACCCCCAACGATTATTTCACTCAAAACCGATACAAAGATCGTGCGGCTTGATCTTACGAAGTCTGCCTGTTTAGTCATTGACATGCAAAATGATTTTTGTCATCCTGACGGCTGGTTGGCTCATGTTGGCGTCGATGTCAGTCCGGCTCGACGTGCAATCGCGCCTCTACAGAAAATTGTTCCCATCCTACGTCAAATTGGCGTGCCAATTGTCTGGCTCAATTGGGGCAATCGTCCTGATTTGTTAAATATTAGTTCAGCAACGCGGCATGTTTACAATCCATCTGGAACGGGAGTTGGATTGGGCGATCCGCTGCCCAAAAATCAGGCTCCTGTTTTAATCAAAGAAAGTTGGGCAGCCGCGGTTGTTGATGAGTTAGAAAAACAGCCCAATGACATTAGCGTTGATAAATATCGCATGAGTGGGTTTTGGGACACACCGCTTGATAGTATTTTGCGAAACCTGGGCAAAACGACGCTCTTTTTTGCAGGTGTGAATGCAGATCAATGTGTGATGGTGACGTTGCAGGACGCTAATTTTTTGGGCTATGACTGCATTCTGCTGCAAGATTGCACTGCGACGACATCCCCCGATTACTGTTTAGAGGCAACGCTGTATAACGTAAGACAATGCTTTGGATTTGTTACCAATTCTATGGAGCTTTTCGCAGCGATAAAATGATGAACTACTCTAGATTGGATGTAGGTAATGATTCAACTTGAACCTATTCAATTTGGGCACAGAGTTAGGAGTAGTGAGCTGCTTGACTGACAGAAGTACTGGAAGTTGAAACGAAAGCTAGGAGGGAAGCAGAGCCTGATTTAAGCTGATAAGTTACCACACAAATCGGCAAAATCAATGGCACCTACTTCCCGTCTCTATC
>JAHHHO010000075.1 GCA_019359315.1 Myxacorys californica WJT36-NPBG1 | reverse complement strand
TATTAGTGCTGTTGCATGCAGGACAGTGTACGGGTTCAAGTACCATCACCATAATCTAGGAATTATCTAACGGGTTCAAGTCGTCCTATTCTCCCTGATCCTCGTCCCCATGTCTAGAACACGACCAGATGCTCAAGCGGTCATCGCTAAAGTCAGTCGGTCGCAACTCTAGATCGCAGACTTGCTCAATGCTATAGCGTCGTTGCTCTACCCATTCCTGTACCCAGACTTTGCGGTGGTCGCCTTGAGAAATAATTGAACACAGCCAAATTACTGCTACCCATCCCCAGTCTAGCCCTTCCTGTTTCCAGTGCCGAGGTAAGTGTTGATTCAACAGTTCTGCTAGCCCCACTCGCTGCATCACATGCAGCAGCAAGACGACGTCATCGATTCGTTCTGAGGTGAGTTTGAGCGCGTCTGTCATTGTCCAGTTAAAACTCTGGATTCTATCTTGGATGCTTCTTCCAGCCATTGCCACTAATTTAATCTTTTCTCTCGCTGATTACGCGAACGGTGAGTAACTAATGAAGCGACTGCTACCCTGACGACTATAAAGATCTGTATCGATCTGATGACTGAGAACACTTCGGCTCCAGCTATTCTCAATTGTCTTTTGGATGTACCAAATCCGTTGCTCTAAGTTCTTAAGCTTATCAAGGATAGTGCAATTATGCTTCCACAGAATTTGTGCACCAAGCTGGTGCACAATTGCTTCGTCGAGATATGCCTCGGCAAAGGCCCGCGTGTACTTAAGGTTTCGGGGTGAAAAACCTGTCATCTCCGGAAACTCTGTCTTTAGATCTTGAGCTAACCGATCAACTACCTTAGTACCCCAACCTTCCTCTTGCTGACGCTGAAGAATCTCACGCCCAATTTGCCAATAGAGGAGGAGCAGTTCTTGGTTGACAGCTAGAGCCGCCTTTACCTGAGTAGAACGAATCCGTTCTTTTAGGTGCCGGAAGAAGTCATCGTAGTTGTCTGGGAAAAGAGAAATTTGTTTAGGCATAGTCAGTTTTTCAAATGGAGGTTAAGATAAACCACCTAATCCTCTCTAGTCAGACGCTCCAGCTCATCCAGCAGCTTGATCATTCGATCTCGTTTCTTGCGCTCAGTCCAGGCTTTGCTCTTCTTCAACCGTTTGGTGATCTCCGTCATTCGACCAACTAATAACTGCTCCGGCGTCACCTCTGGATTTGAATCAGACTTTGATTCTTTGACCCGTATCTTAATTTCACTCAAGGAAAGATTTTGAGAGATTGACTTCTCTAGCAACTCATCCCGCTGCTGCTCATCTTTCATGCGAGCAATCGTCCGTGCTTTGGTGTATTCCAGTTTCCCTTCCCGTAGCGCGTCAAGAATAGTGAGCGGGAGATTGAGCAGTGGTAATCGGCTGCTACGCAGAGATTCAAGGTTGAATCGTCCTAGTTCTGCCAAACAAGATTCAATTTTATCTAACTGAAGGGAAACGTTTCCCTTCAACTCCTGCCCCCGATTTTTAGCGTTTGCTACCTGATAGACCACTGACTTCACCTCTTCTACATTTGTATCGAGTGCAATCGCCAGTAGTTCCAAAACGGCCTCAGTTTCCTCGATCGGATTGAGGTCATCTCGTTGGAGATTTTCCATCAACGCGACTTGAAGAGCTTCCTGATCAGAAAACTCTCGTGCAACGATAGAGATTTGAGTTAGCCCAACTTTTTGGGCTGCTCGTAATCGGCGCTCTCCAGCTATAAGTTCATAATTGTCATTTCCCAAAGGGCGTACAAGGAGGGGCTCCAAGATGCCATGTTCTTTTACAGAGGCAACTAGCTGCGCCATTTTCTCAGGATCAAAATAACGACGAGGTTGGCGTTTTACTGGTAGCTTAATGGCAGTCAGAGGAATAGTTGTAGCAGGTTGATCCGCTTGAGTACTGTTAGGATCAGCCACAAAACGTTTCATAACAGCATCACTTAAACTTTTGCGCGCTCTAGACATTCAGAACCTCCATAGCCTGTTTAAATAGGCTATCTAACTCACGTCGTGCCGTTCCTGCTGGAGTTCCAGTTAGCTCAAACACTGTAGCCCCTTGACCAAAAGCATCTGTGATGATCTGACGCTGATGAATGATTGTAGCTAACAATTTGATATCCTGAACCTGCTGCAAAACGGCAAAGGCTTCATCCTTTAACTTCGTTCCCTTGATTGCTTTATTAAGAAATAGCGCAGCCTTAGGTAATCCACCTCGAATTGCCTGTGCTTGTCGAACAAGCCGCACTGTGTCGGAAGCACTGGCCAAATCAACACCAGCTGGCTGGCAAGGGATTAACGCTAAGTCAGCCCATAGGAGAAGTGCTCTAGTGGTTTCACTAAGGGTTGCTGGTCCATCAACGAGTAGCCATTCATGCTCCTTAGCGAGCTTAGGCAACTGATCTAAAAGATCGTCAGGGTTTTGTAGAACTTGGAAGGGGATTTGGTGTTCTAAGGATTCTAGCCAGATTGAAGAGGTTCGCTGCCCATCTGCGTCTATAACTAAAATCGACTTTTTCTGACGCTGTAGCCACCGAGCTAGATGAACAGCAATCGTAGACTTCCCCGCTCCCCCTTTCTGATTCACGACGGCAATCGTAGGCATGAAGCAATTGAGAACGACAAGACAAGTTTATGCTAAATGGAATGAAGGGAAACGTTTCCCTTCAACAAAAATTGCATTAAATCCAGCAGAATTGCTCGTGCCAAAAAGGTTGTTTTTCTGTACGACAATAGCTAGTAGGAGTATTAGCATGATCAGCATTATTAAATACAAACAATAAGAGAGACTACGGTTTAAGCATTCAAAGCAAAACAACTTAAGCAGCTTGATGCTAAGAAGACCGGTTCCCAAGGTAAGGATTCCATAACTAAATCGTAGACAGAAATCGAACCACGGAGTGGATTTTCTTGAAAAAGAATAAGCAGGAGAATCCTGATCAGTAGACTTTAGCTTGGTTCAGACGGTGACATAGTTATAAGGTCAGCCTCAGACTTTAGCTTGGTTCAGACGGTGACATAGTTATAAGGTCAGCCTCATACCAAAACAAGAATTTCCGGTTTGCGTTATCAGCTTCAGTTAAACCTTGATAGTCCAGTTCACCAACAATACCCGTTACTCCCTAGACTCTAGTCTTTGCTCTATTTCCCTCAGGATTCTGCTTTTAGGATGGTTAGATAAAGCTTATTTATCAGTCAACAACGAAATGCGGGTTTGAGCATCTTTTTGTGGCTTGAAACTGATAAGAAAACATGAACAAACAGGAGTTATTCTCCACGAGCAATGATTTATCAATGTTTACACCCCCTTACTACACGAAACCTAGCCTTTGTGTAATAAAGTTGAGGGTAGGCATAGATTAAATTCTGATGAAAATTAATGGCAATGGGCAGGCGAGGATTTTGACAGCGACGGAGATTGATCTGCTTTTCGCTGAAGGACTACGTACAGATCGAGATCGCTCCTTGTTTGGAGTCTGTTTGTACACTGGTTGTCGGATCAGCGAGGCACTAGCACTTCGTACTGAAGATATTCAAGGCAACGTCATTACGCTGAGAAAAGCCACAACTAAGGGAAAGATCGCCACACGACAAATCGACATGCATCCGAATTTGCAATCACGGCTCGATGCGTACAGCCCGAAACCAGGCGCATTGTTCCCTGGCAAACGAGGGATTAGGCAGCATCTCAGTCGGTTTAGTGCCGAGAAGATTTTAAAGGAGGCATGTACCCGAGTGGGGCTAGTAGGCGTGTCTACACATAGCTTTCGACGCACGGCATTAACCCGAATGAGTACAGCTGGAATTCCCTTGAGGACAATTCAAGAGATTTCCGGACACCAATCGCTCTCTGAGTTGCAGAAGTATCTAGAGGTGTCTCCGGATCAAAAGAGAGCGGCAATCAACGCGTTAAATTTCTAGAAATCCTATCAGGATCAATCCAAAACACGTGTGAAAGAAGAAAACGGTCAGTCTCTGAATACTTGTGGTTGGGCACCCTAACTTAAACTTGTTCGAGCTCAACTATGGTTTTTCACTGCAAGAAACTTTCCGTACACGCTGCAATCGCATTCAGCTTGGTCCCCTTGAACATCTTTGCCTTACATCCGACAGCCCAAGCCCAGGAGAATGAGGATGCCTGTGCAGAGGTCATTGAGTTTGTATCTAGTGAAATGATGCGAGGGCGTAATTTAAGAATTGATTACAACCGTCGTGATGCTACACAAACCTATGCAGACGCGTCTAGTAAACGGCCAATCATACAAGTTCTTGTCATGAGTGGGTCTGCAGCCAATTCGATTTTTCAATCTCCTCGGTTCATGACAACTCAAACGAAAACTATCGTGCAAAGTTGCCACAATGTGGGCGCAGTAGAGTTCGCACTTCAAGGTAGTAGTGCAAGTATTACCTTGGGTTTGATGAAGGATGGTATGGTTAAAAAATTTACTTGCAGCGAAAATTCTTCTATTGCGTGGGGACAAGTTCTCTGTGGAGGCCGGTAAGTTTTATTTTCTCAGAAGATAACTCTCAAACATGAGAGTTATCTAAAACATCACTTGAGCATCGCCTCTACCAAATAGGCATTCCCACATTAAACGGATCAAAAACAACGTTAAGGCTGGAAGCTTGACTGTAGCTGAGTTCTATGATTCGGTCTACTGCAGCCTGGGACAGAAGTGCATCTGATTCTCAAGGCTTTCAACAATTGGCTAGAACGGGAAATCAGTCGTTTCGGGCTAGAACTAGACGGTTATACAGTTCAAAATTAGTCCTGAAAGTTCTTAGCGTTGGTTTTAGTCCGGTTGCTACGGGAACGCCTATTAGCCATCCCTATGCCTCGCAAAGCTCAATCACGCTAGAGCGAGAAGTGCAGCAATCGCAAGTAACAGCTTTACATTAAACCCGTACACCAAACTCTCAAAGCGTGAGTAGAGTTGTTCAAATGGGAATTCTGAATCTGGCTTCTGGACCGGCGAAGCACCCTTTACCTTAAGAACTTCAGGGTGGAGAGTTAGGAAGGGGTAGAGGAGTACAACTAACTGTTGAGAATGAGAGAATGCTTACAAGATTTTTTGCTTGGGTGCTCGCGGCACTAATCCTGCTTCAGAACTTAGTCGTCTGTACTTCCGCTCAAGCTGCAACAATCCTAACAGCCTCAACTACTACCTCAATTGAAGCTGCTAATAGAGAAAATACAAAAATTCTAACTTTCTCGGATTCGGAAGCTTTTTATAAGGAACTGGCTCATGCCTTGAAATCCAAGACCAACATCAGCATTAACACCCCTTTTAATCGCTATGAGGACTTTCCAACCCGATTAAAGGAAGTATTTCAACTTCAGCAAACTAAGCCGTTTCCTCCTGCCAGTGCGATCGGGGCTGTACCACTTCCTAGTTCTGATTCTGCCTATCATGGCCGCATCTCAATTCACTATGGGGCATTAGTTTCTGCTGGAGCAAGTACTGCCATTGGCGCAGGGATTGGAGGGGCTTCTGGTAGTTTTGTGATAGGAGTTGGAGCAGTGCCAGGTGCATTAGCTGGTGCTGGGATTGGTTTGACTACGTGGGCAGTTTCTCAGGCTATCGTCCATAACTGCCATAAAGTTGCAATCAAAATTGGTCCCGACGGCTCTTTCGCAATTAACATTGAACCTGTTTGCCCTTTTCTGGCATAAGTGGTTTTCATATGCCAGGCCGGTATTCCAATGCCCAGAACTCGCTGCCATTTAGCTGAAATGAGGTTAAGACTGGTAGAGAGCGATAACTTGTATGTGAATATTGGATTTCAAAGTACATAACACCCTCTAGACAAGGCAATCTAATCAAAAATCTGTTTTGGCAAGAGTGAGGCTGTATAAGTCTCCAGAACATTTGGTAAATTAACATTCATCAGCTTCAAATAACCATCTAGATACATTGGTGCGCTTAAGAGAGCAAGCTGAGAAGGTTTGACGCTAGGAAGCCAGAAGTGGCTACTGATCTTGGGCGAAACATTCGGCACCAGAGTCTTAACCTGCTGGTGCAATAAGTACTCGTAAACAAACTGCTTACGGATGCTGCGCTCTTTCAAGGATTCAACATTAGTAGAGTCTTGAAGGTGAGCAAGGGTTAAGTACTTGATGTCAATCACCTCAAATTGGAATAAGTCAGATACAAATGCTTCAAACTGCTCCTTAATGCAGAATAGAGATACACCCCGAAACAGTGATGAGGTGAAAACACCACCTTTGTCTGCACCAGGGCCGCTCACGTCTAGCTTGTTCAAAAGCTTTTGCTGGAATATCTCAAATGTCCATAAATCTTGCCGAACTGCCTCACAGAAGATGTGGTTGAAATGCTTCATGGCGTGCCAGGTATAGCCAAACTGCTTAGCATCCTCAGACGCCCAAGAGCCTAGTTTCCAGTACGAATAAAACTTCTTTGGTAAAGGACGATCAATCAGAAGGTCTTCGTACAGGGGCTTCAATTCCTCGCTGGTATGATAGCTACTAGGCTGACCCATATAAGCAATTTTGACAGACTTAAAAAAGTTAGAACTACCGCATGAAAACTTTGTTTGATAGCCAAAATCGTTCCAGTTATTTTCATGCAACTTATACTCAGTATTTACCTGTGTTGAGATGTCGATCGGAGGAAAAACAACCGCATCCGGCACCAACTTTTTGCCGTTACAGGTGAACGTGCTCGTTAAGTCAATCAGCTTGGGGGTAGCATCCAGAACTTGGAGAATATGATCGGCAACAAACGCGCGATCGAGGAATAACAGGCTTTGAGCTGGCACACTCTGAGCCAAGTAAGTCAGACACATTCATTCCCAGACACCATGGAAGTTGCTGATGCCCCAGATCTCGCCATCATTAGCACGCTGCCAGTTACCATACAAAAACTGCTCAATGGCACTATAGAACTGGTCATAGTCCGTATCTTTAAGCGGTGTACGTTGGTCGATCGTGTCAAGCGCCTCTTTGAGAATGTCAACCACCCGTTCAAAACTCTGTTCGGCAAACAGGCTGTCTTCCGTGCCTAGATAGTGCTGCTGAAAACGTTCTGCCAGAGCATTAACTTCTGGGGTGACCTCCTCTCCAAGCTGCACTTTAACCTCCTGCACTAGGTAGCAGTAGAGCGCCACAATGTCTCTGGCATCAAACTGGACTTGCTGCCGAGGCAATACCATTGAATCCACGTATACCGCTCCATTAGGCAGGAAGATACCCCGGTCCAAGTAGCGATGAAGCTGGCTCAGATCGATATGATTGGTGCGACCCAGACGGTAGGCAAGTGAAGCGATTTTGAGTTCATCATAGGCATCTAAAAGGGCACTTACACTATCTAACTTGGCGTAAAAGATGAGCGGTTCACTCAGAAGCTGAGTCACAGTAGAGCCAGCATCCCCCTGCACAACCCCATCCCGGTCACAAGCTAGCAGTTTACTAGTAGGCTCCAGGTAACCCTTGTCTATGCAGATAGACTTAAACTGACGCAAAATCTGATAGAGCAGAAGGAACAGGTCACGTTTAACCTCAAACGTGTTAAGTGCAGGTAATTGGTCTTGAAAGCCTTTAGGCAGGTGTAACTGGAGTTTGTTGTCCTCTTTGGCTATGCCCACAAATGAATAGGAATCGCTGACAACACAGGTCAAGTCGTTAAAGTTGAGCATGAATCATCACTACCGCTAGAAGTCTTCACCTTCCAACTGGAAATATCGCATTAGCACCTCAGTATGCTCCACGAAGTCAGCGAAAGTTATCAGCTTAACTGGGTTTGTGCGGGCTAACTTTTTAGTCAGAATGATTTCGAGAGGGCGTCGATCTTTGGCAAACACATTATCCCATAGGTAAAACATAAGTTTGCCTTTGACCTGTTGCAGTGAGATCTTGCCATCATCGGATTTCATAAACCACCACCCAATTTGCTTGTCCTCAATACGGCGAATGCTCTGTGCATTTGACAGAATAAATCGGTTTACCCCTACAATGCAGTTTCTCCACTTCAGATCACTGCCGTTATCCAACACAAGTCTTATAGATTGGATAGAATCAGGTGCGACTGACATCAGAGTAGGTGATTCAACATATTCCCAGTCCCAACGGCGCTTAAAAGCACTATCAAGATAGTAAATCGACTCATCAGAGGTGTTGATAGTCGCCAAGATTGATAGATTGGGTGGAATACTGATCTTGCCACGTTTTAGAAGCCTAGCGAGACGGGCACCGTCTAGATTGAAGTTACTCAGTGCTGCCTGCTCTTGATCGTTAAAGAAATCCTGATAAGGTTTGTATTTGATAGTAATGACCTGATTGTTGAGCGTCGGTTCATAACTCATTAACTTGAACAGTTCCATCAGTTCCAAGTCAGAGAGGTCAATTTCATAAGAGGACCAGTAGTCGCTTTCTCGATCAAGCAGTTGAAACACTGTACCGAAGATTGCTGCTGCATTTCCCCGATTAAGTTCATCAATCACTAACAAGTAGTGCTCTCTATTCCCATTCATTAATCCCTGGTAGGCACTACCAAGCGCTTGCAAGAAGTGCCCAGGATAAAACTTATAGATGATACTGCCACCTTGACTTTGAGGAAGCAGCTTGCCCATAAAATCGGCATAGGTATATTCGGGATGGAAGACGGTCTTGACCGTGTTAGCGAGAGTTTTGGTTGTCTCATCAAGCGCAATCCCAAGCTGAGCGGTCGCGATCTCTCGAATCTGGTAGCTCTTACCTGTGCCAGGACTTCCAAACAAAACTTTCTGAAGCGGTATCACATCAGGAACCATAATTACTGAACAGCCAATACACCCAACAGTCTAACCGTGCGTAAAGATCACGCGCAAAAAATACTCATAGGCCTCAAAGCTCTGCAACATCACCTTCTAGCATTCGATCTGGAAACGCTTCGCTTCTGCTTATTTCAGCCAGGAGTCGCTTAGCGGCAACGGGATTATCAAGAGCAATTCGTTTAGTAATATCTTTCAAGTCTAGTTTTGCTTGAGGAGTAAAAAAATAGTGGCTCATCACTAAGCTTGTTCAAGTTGCCGAAAATTTGTTATCAGTCTTTACGCAGTGGAAGGGTAACAATAGTTCTTGTCCTTGCTCCTCAGCTCGACTTTATCCATTTGAGATTTAGGTCATTCTTGCGGTGGTCTAGGTTGCGCTGGGGCACTCAACCTTTTCCCAAGTTGCGGTGAAACACCGACATTCAAAAAGTCAGGTCGAAAATCAGGGGTACTGGAACTAACGCCAGCAGAAGCTTTCAGGGAATGGATAAAGTCGAGCTCAGGACGCCCAGGACAAATCCTTTGGTACTCAGAATGAGATTTAGAGCGCTCAGGACTACGGCTATACAACGGATTCAGTTTGGTTGTCTTAAAGCAGGATGTTCAGGACAGGACACTCAAGATAGGCCATTTAAGAGAATTTCTCTAGGTCCTGCTTATCCTGTCTGGTTAATCAAAATCAGATAAGAAGGCCTCATTAGCTTCAGGGAAACTTAAAACAACTACTCCTCCTGCCTGTGCAATCAACTTCGCTTCTTCCAGTTTTTTCAAAATTTTATTGGTGACGCCTCGGTCATTCTCTTTGAGGTAACGAATCCCAGACTTAATTTCATGAACCCGCATACCATTAACGTTCTTTTCAAGCAACTGCAGCACTTTTACAGCTAGATCGATCGATGGTTTCTTCCAACTAGGAAATGCTGAAATCAGCCGTCCTTCTATTCCTCCTGCTCGCTCATTAGAGCCTTCTCGCTGTTTGGCTTCCATTCGTTCAGCCTGGTGTCTATCTTGCTGCATGTTCTGCTTCAAACTTCTAGGCTGACTGGCAAGCTGGTTTATAGATGAAATGGAGGAACGAGCATCCCGATCGTACCCTGAGTAATTCGGTAATTCAGGCATCGGATACCACTGCCTTCCATCACACCAGGCCCGCCGCACCGGAGAGCGTCGCATCTCAGCAGTAATAGCGCTCATGTCTCGTGCTGAATCCGCAAACCATTTTGCCTGCAACACCGCTTCAATTTGCATCTCTTCACCCAACATGCCAATCATCAGGGGGCGGAAGCGCGATCGCGAGGCCCCATTCGTTTTGAGGTCATCGCTATGAGCCGACTGTCCCGCTTCCCAGGCGTACTTCTGGCGTGAATCTCCAGAACTGACTAAGCTTTTCACCACATCGGCATAGCGCTTCGATTTCTCCCGAATCAATGTGCCCTCGTTGCAGATGAGCAAGCAGCATTCAGGACGGGCGTTAAAGTCATCCAGAATTGCATCAATCCAAGCGGCGATGGTCGAATCACTCGACATTGCTAGATTCAGTCGATAAAGTGTCACTCGCTCTAATCCGGCGTAATAGCCCGTTTCCTTGGAGTCATCTTTGCAATCCATGACGATGGCGCTGAACTGAGGGTAAGTGAGCAGAAACGATCTCAGGGCATTTGAGAGCAAAATGTCCTTACCTCCGCCGGAAACTGAGATCATGAGTGACGTTCGCAGTCGGTCTCCGACCAAATAATCAACCGGATTAAAGGACGGCAGAGCGTTTGCTGTTTCAGTTATCACGGGTGGGCTTTGCGGCATAAAGGGGAGTTCTGTGGCAGTTTCACCGTTTGGTACCGCCGCTGACCCAACATCGACCACGTTTTGCTCTAAGAGAGCCATTGCTCTAATGCCCATAGGAAGACCCGCATTATCTTCCGCGTTGGGTGTGTAGGCTTTCTTCACCTCCGCAAACGTAGACGGCGTTAACTGTCCCTCGATCAACTCCACAAGCTCGATCGCGGCTCCAGTTAATGTCAAGCCGTCAATGTGAGCCTGAACGCATTGGTCCACGATGAACTTACGCCCGGTGAAGCGAATCAGTTGGGCAATCTCGCGATGATTCAGCAGGTGACAGAAAGTACCAGTCCGAGCGATGTACTCCGCCTGCTGACCGTTCTTGGCTGCGCTTTTGATCGCATTCACCAGAACCGGAAGCGCGATCGCACCAGCAGCGGGTAGCCCACACGGCATGACCAAGGCTCCAAAGATGCCGACGGCTAGTAGAAATCGCCCGGTGGGCGCGTTGTTGACACGCGAGGCGGCCCGTTCCTCAAAGTCGTCAATCTTGTCCTCGATCTCCTGGGGGCTAAAGCGCCCTTCAGTTTCACCGTATCGGCTCAACATGATTGTGCCTCTCTACTCTTGAAACGGGTTAGCTTAATTAGCAGAATCGAACTGTCGCGCCCGAATCCAGAACACCACAATCACAAACGGGACGAGGAGCACTTCAAAACTGAACATCATCGTCAGCAGCTTCGTGAAGTTGCCCCAGTCAATGCGACTAGTGATCCCCGACGCGAGCGCCACAAAGAAAACTTGCAAGTTCCGGGCGGGTGGATATTGATGAATGCCAATCGCAAAGTCAAAGGCATAGGCAAACAGGGCTAACAACGCTGACCATCGCACAAAGAAAAACGGAATGCCGTTCATCGACTTGGCAATCTGGCGAGCGCGGCGCTCTCTGAACTGGTTTGGGTCCAAGCCGTTCTGCCGAGCATCTTTCAATGCGCCCCGCTTGGCTTTGCGATCAAGGGCAATCAGGATCCATAGCACCTGAAAGATTTGCACGACCGCCCAGACCAGAAGAGCACCGACCGAGGAGATCACTGTGTTCCAGCTCGTCAGCATCCAGCCAAGCACGGGCAAGTTGCGCACCCACGTGGCGTCTGTACTTGCTCCTTGGAATAGGCTGTAATACGGCTCGATATTGGTAATAGCGACTCGAATCAGGGCAACTCCTAATCCAAGCGCTAGAATCCAGGCGATGAGGCCAAAGATGGGATTGTCTATCGCCTCTCGCGCTTCATGCCCAGCTTTGTGGGCACAGGCTCTTGCGTTATCCTTCCAGGATGATTGAGCGTCTGATGACGGGTTTGTTTTCATACGATTGGCTCCTAACGAACAGGGTTGGAGTAGATGCCGCGCTCGCGGGTCTTGGCAGCGTTGATCAGGTCGGGATTACCGGTATGGGCGAGGTCACGTGCCACGGGCAAGCCGTGGAGGAAGGGATCGGAGACTAGCTTTGCGGTATTGCCATAGACGTCACACACCTCCATTCCGGCGGGCAGAAAGGCATGCTTCGGTAGAGTGCGAACGTCGAACCTCTGGCCGCGATACAGCTTGGCCAGCTCGCCTTTGAGAACTGGTTCCCCGTCTGTAATGGCGGTGTAGTGGTCTTTCTGGCTCAGTGAGAAAATCACCGTGCAGTGGTTGCGGTATCGTTCTTCGGCAATCTCGCGGCGTTGCTCGGAAACTAACTGCTCGGTTTGCAGGCGTTGATTGTCCTGCTGTTCTGCTTTGAACGACGCTCGCAGCTGCTGGCTCGAATCGATAAACTCCTTGATGCTGCCGGCATTAAGAGCCAGAATAAGGATGGCGACAGTGCCGCAAAGGCATTCAGCTTTGTGTTCTCGCAGCAATTGATAAAGGTGATGTTTTTGCATGGGCACTCCTGAGGTCGTCAGCAGGATCAGAAACTCTCTCCAGTCAGTTCTTGAGGTAGAGCGGCATTGGCTCATTCCCCAACGGTTTGAAGAGTTTCTACAGGTCGATCGCACCGAGTCCCACGCCCGGATCGTGCGGGAAGTCTGGCTCCAGGTCAGGCATTCTCACTTCGACGGGAAACCGGCACGGGTGAACATCGGACGTCCACCAGGTCAGCAGGGCGTCCCCGTAACGCGAAACCAATAGGGAGATCACATCTGAGGCACTATCAACGCCGGTGGTTTGCATAATGCGCTCGACCATCGGAATATCTTTTGAGCGAATCACAACTCTGCTTTGGCTCATGTTGCGCTCCTCATGCCAATCACGTTGGCAAACTGGGAGCGCTCACAGAGTTTGAATCGTCCTGTCGTGGCTTCCACAAGCGACTGGGCCAAGGCTGCCGCACCGCCCACGATCACCACTTCACCGAGATCGGACATCCACTTGGCCCAACCAATTCTGAGCTTGTTGCGAATGTCGGCTATCCAAGCATCCCGGTACTGCGGAAACTGATCGGCGAAACAAATTCCCGTGGTTCCGTAAACGTAGGTGCCCGTTGCGATCGCATCCATGATCAGCGTCAGGTTGGGTGAGAAATCGAGTTTTTGAAGCTCTGGGTGCTTTGTGCAGCGCAGGGCGAGGTCGAAGCTTCCGGGCACAATCACGCGTCCATCCGCCGGGCTGGAGCCATTGGCCGTGTAGATTTGGGCAATGCCAGTTTTACCGCCTAAATCGAGAATTCCGTTTGGTCGAGCATATTGAAACAGGCGTTGAGAGAGGCAGTAGCGGTAAGCGCCGAGTGTTTCTGGCTCCACGACCACTGATCTCACTTGCACCGTCAGGAGTTCACCATTGCGACGGTAGTGGTGCAGGCCCGTCAGCGCCTTCTGAATCGTTTCCGCCTTGTCCTGTTGCCGATGGTTGGGCAGGCAGCAAACCAGCTTCTGGATCACGATCTGACGTTGCTGATCGAGCGGTTGAATCATCGGCAGCACGAGATAGGGTGCTAATTCTGCCTTTTCACCTTCAAACGTCGCCTGTCCCGCCAGGTCTTGCGCCGCTTTGCCGACCACCCAGCGCTGACCGAGCAGGTCAGGATTGCCGTCGAGATATTCGCAAATGAGGCTTTGGCGATCTGCATGCACGTCGTCAAACTCGCCCAGGAATTGCACGAGCGAGGGCACCGAATGCAGGCGGTTCACCTCGTCGAAAGCCTTGATCGTGCGATTCCCTGCATCACAGGCAAATGTAGCCCAGCGAAGGATAGGCGTAGACGGAATCGAACGGGGTACGTCTGCCTCTGTCAATGTATTCATTGGGGTGAAAACCTCTGAGAGTGAATTGGAATCAAGCATTGAGGCGTTTTTCGGCTTTTGCTCAAGTGTGCAAGTCAAATGCCATCTCTAGCTGTTGTGCGTCAATCAATGGATCAATTGCGTCTTTTCATGTTTGATGTTAGCATCCGATTCGTAGCTGTCAAGTAGCGATAAGCTATTATTCAGCTACATTAAGCTACGATCGTTCAGCGAATTAGTAAAATCTTGAGCGTACCCGTATGGAATTAGCTCCTGTGAGTAAGCGCGTCTTTCTGACTCTGCCTGACACTGTTTATGCCGACTTAGAGAGGTGGGCTGATTTACAGGGACGACCCATCGCCAATCTTGCAAATTACCTTGTAGAGAGAGCGATCGAGCAAGCTAAAACATCTGGAGAACTACCGGCCGCAAAAGAATCGAAACCTCATGAGGCAAAGTCGCCATGACGCAACTCCTCGATAAGCCAACCGACCAGCGCATCGTTCTACAAGGAACGTGGGAGCAATTCAAGCTGATTCAGCAAGCCTCACAAGACTCTCCCGGAGTCAAGCTATTTTTTTACGCAGGAACAATCGAAGTCCTTATGCCAGGATTCCAGCACGAGAATTTCTCAGAAATTATTGGCTATCTCGTGACCACATTCCTGTTAGCTCAAGGCATTGCTTTCGTTCCGTCTGGGTCAGTTACACAGGAGCGCGAGGGGAAAGCCTCGGCTCAGGCAGATAAGTCTTACTGTCTCGGTGGCGCAAAGCCGATTCCTGATTTATCGATTGAGGTCATCTTTACGAGCGGCAGCTCCAATAAGCTGGCGCGGTATGCAGCACTCGGTGTGTCTGAGGTCTGGTTCTGGCAGGATGGCGTTCTCACGTTGCATCATCTGAGAAACGATGGTTACGAGCAGATCGAATTTAGCGAGCTACCCGGACTCGAGCAACTTGATGTAGACCTCCTAAGGCGCTGCATTCTGATGGCTGAGACTGATTTTCCATTGGCTGTTCAAACCTTTCAGGCATCCATTGGCAGGAGATAGAAACTTGACAGGCGTTGACTATGTGAATCGGTGAACGCTTGTACTCTTTCTCCTTTCTGATTACAGTTACAAAATATTCGTCATGGATCGATTGCGGATCAGAGAAAATGTCCTGGTAAACTTAGACTCACTTCAGCAATGTGAGCGACATCCTATGAGGCACCCAGTTTTCACCGTTGCAAAGCAAGAGGTTAACCCCATGATCTAGCACCCCTAGACGCCAAAAACCCCCACTGCTGCAAACAGAAGGGGCTTTGAAGGCGAATATTTAATTTGAATAACGGGAGGCGGGGACGCTAACTTGAAAGCTTTGGTCGGCCAGATAGTTAGGTTCCCTACGGTGCCATGCTTTTTATTATGCCTCATTTGTCCCATATGGCAATAGATGTTGCTGGGCATTTTTGAGCAACGCAGCATGGTTCTCTCTCCCTTCCCTTCACTTCTGGGTCAGAGAGCGACACGATTGAACTGAGATTTTTGTGCGCCCAGTTGCGCCACTTCTGTTGGCGTGACATTACAGCAAACCATCTGATTCATCTCTCATTCCTTGCTCTCTGTCCTTTGCACACCGTTTGGACAGAGAACCCATGTCAAGTTTCACCCTTACAACCCCCGCTCAAGGCGAGGTTGAGACAGCTCCCATTGCGTCTCGTTCCCGCACTCCCTCACGCAGCAGATTTACCGCGACGAAACGCGGCAATCCGTGTCACATGTGCAGCGACACCACCGGAAAATGTCGGCAGATGGAGAACCTCCATCTCTGCATGACCCTTGCCGACGCGGGTATCGCCCCTCCAGGATTTCGATTCATCGGCACCACGAAAGACCGGCTCTGGGGTAAGTTCGTGCCAGACGATGGACGAACCTCTTCTAATTGGAACACTTCCCTTCAGCAGCGCCAGCGTCATCAATCGACCCAGGGAGACCGAGAGATCCAGCAACACTCTCAAGCGATGGGTGCCGAGGTCCGCGACCCTCATTACCGTCAACTGCTGGATCAACTAAGACTGCACCCGGAGGATCGCGCCGATTTGCATCGCCGAGGATTAACCGATGCTCAAATTGACGCCTGGGGTGTGAAGTCGACCGAGCAGTGGCAACAGTTGCATTCACCACTACCGCCTACTCTCCCTGGAGTCAGTCTCGATGGCTTCAGCCTCAACTGCCAACCGGGCTATCTGTGTCCAATTCACGACGTGCAAGAGCACGTGGTCGGCTTTCAACTGCGCCTCCGCAGCGATGACGAGGGCGGACGCTACCGCTGGCTCACCAGCGCTACCAAGAAACGTCCCGATGGACCCACTCCTCACTTACCGAATGGCGAACTGCCGCTGGCAGTCCATCGCCCCCCTCACATCCTGCGGCGAGCGATCGCCTTGGTGGAGGGCGTGGGAGCGAAGCCGTTCATTACAGCGCAGCGCCAAGGGCAGGTCGTCGTGGGAGCGGCAGGCGGGCAGTTCGCTAGTAATCCCAAAACCCTCAAGGCGACGCTTGAGACGTTGGCTCAAGAACTAGGGACAAAGACGATCGAGTTCTACCCGGATGCCGGAACTCTGCAGAATCGCCATGTCCTGCGGCAGTACCGCGCCACCTGGAAGCTGCTCCGAAAGTGGGGCTACGGGGTTCAAATCGCCTGGTGGGGGCAAACCACTAAAGCCAGCCCTGATATCGATGAACTTGACGATTGCACAGCAATTGGGTGGCTCTCGACCGCCCAATTTGAAGCTCTGGCTCATCCCACCTTTGATTGGCTCGAGCGCATTCGGCGCACGCTGCAGAACAAACCGCAGCCGGCCCAATCTGCTGCCGCGCTGCGAGCGCGATTCGGGAAGCAAGACGTCTCCCAGTATCCCTCAGGTCAGCGTCTCTCCATCTGGCAGAGGGCGATCGCTCGCGGCTACCGCTACATTCTCGATATCTCACCCCCAGGTGCGGGCAAGTCTTTCGATGCCGGTCAAACGGATCCTCAAACTTTTGGAGTGAAGCAACTCATTTATGCTTCTGACCAGCATCGCAATCCCACCGTCACCACCCTGACGCAGGAGAATGGCTGGGTTGACCTCGAAGCCCGCCACGGCGGACTCGTGCGAGAAGTCACCCCTACGGGTGGCGTGCGCCTCAAGCGGGCGGGCCAGCGGGAGACTCCAACCCTGGCGGCCAATTGTAGCCGTCATCAACTTCTGGGAATGCTGCGAGACAAACACGTCCATGGCTCTGATACCGCTTCCCTCATCTGCAGCACCTGCCCGCTGAGAGAACCCTGTACGCATTCAAACGGTCCTGGCTATGGCTTTCTGTATCAGCGGCGCTCTGCCTTGTCGTCTCCCAAGCTCCGCGCTCACCTCGACAGCTTGCCGGACCCGCTCGACTATTCTTTGGCGGACACCCTCCTCCTCGTCGATGAACCCGGGCAGAATTTCCGCGTCAAGCGAGACCTGAAGGTCACGCTGCTCGATTTAGAGCACACCATTCTGAGGCTGATGGAATTTCCGGGGCTATTTCAGTCGCTCCAACCGATCCTCGTGGCCCTGATTCCGATGCTCGATGGTTCCACCAAACTCGGCCGATTTGGGATGGGTCACTCCGAATTAATACAGCGGCTGCCCCAAGTGGAGATCGACGGCGAAGCCGTGAGCCAAGTTCTGCGACCCGACCTCGGGTTCCTCAATAGCACAGCGGTTCACGGGGTCGATTTAGCGGATCTGCCCCGGCAGGTTCGCAAGAAGTTTGCCGAGCGTGACTCTGAGTTGGCAGATCAAGCTCAGCAGCGCGTGATCAAGCAGTGGTTGCCGGAGCTGCTGGGGATTCTCAGGGGTCACGCTCCGGGTGCTTCCATGCGGCTGAGCTATGACGGACTGACCTTAACGCTGCCAGACGGACGCCATCGATCTACGATTGGAGCCGCCAGAGCCACCATTTTTCTTGATGGTACGCTGCACCCACAGGATTTAGCCTTGAAACTCGGGTGTGGGGTCGACGAGATTTTTGTCTGTGGGCAACAGGTTCCCCCACCCGAAAACCTGACGCTGATTCAGGTCACGGATCTAGGACGGCTCGGAGTGCAGCGCGGCAACCAGCAGCACCAACGCGTGAGTGCAATTGTGGCTCATTATCAGCAGCAAGATGCTACGACACAGGTGATCGACTTTAAGAAATTTGCGCTCGAGAGCAGCGGGTGCTGGTGGCGCGATAGCCGGGGGATCAATGATTTTGAGGGGACAACGCGCTTGATCTTGGTTGGTACACCCTGTCGTAACGTAGCGGATTTGCAGGCGGAATATGGAGTGCTGGTCGGGCAGTATCCCCAGGACGACGATGCTCAGTTTCGGGCCTATGTGGACCGCTCGATTTTGTCTGAATTCCATCAGGCGATCGGCCGATTGCGATCCCATCGCCGAGCCGAAACGCCGCTCGAAGTCATTCTTCTCTCGGACTTTGAACTGGATTGCCCGACCCAAAAAGTGAAGGCAGCAGACATTACCATCAATGCCAGCACGAAGAAAGAGCGATTTTTTCTTGCAGTGCAAGCGGTGGGCGAGCAGCTCAAAGCCACGGGCACGAAAATCACGCAGCGGGCGATCGCAGCCCTGATTCCCTATAGCCAGCAGTACGTATCGCAGCACTGGAAATTACTACAAACGCTATTAGAGAGTCCTAATAGCAAAACTAGTCAACCGCTAGACCCTGATTCTCAGGAAATTTGCGTCCTAGTTGCCCCTCTGGTGGAGGCCACGATCTCCGATTGTGAAACAGCGGCACAGGTGTTAGAGACGGTCAATGAGATTTTTCATGAGTGGTTAGAGCCGAGCGGCTGGCTAGCGGTTTGGGATCGACTGAGCGGCAGGATCCAGACCGGGATTTTCACCGCGTTGATGCTGACCCTTCCCCCAGACCATATTGAGTCCTTTAAGTCGCTAGAAGCAGCTTGAAATGGCAGTTTTGTTACTTCAACGGTTATTCGCTCTACCTTTCTAATAGCGGGGGGCTGAGGAGAAGCCAAGCAAAAACTTGCGTTGAGGTATTAAAAGTTCACTAGTTGAACTTGTTAGAAACTAGGAGGCTGAAGCCTCTAAATATTTCGTTTGCTACTCAATCTCTTAGTTTTTATAAGAGGCTCCGTTTCTGTGGGGGCTGAGGAGAAGCTAAGCAAAAACTTGCGTTGAGGTATTAAAAGTTCGCTAGTTGAACTTGTTAGAAACTAGGAGGCTAAAGCCTCTAAATATTTCGTTTGCTACTCAATCTCTTAGTTTTTATAAGAGGCTTCGTTTCTGAGTGAATCCACATCATTGGTACTCTATTATGTCCCACTAATAGGGTACCAATTAGGGCACCAATGGTCATTGGTGCCCCTTTCCAATATTCAAAAAATCAGGTAACTTTGAATTTAGAGCAATGCACCAATCAACAACTAACCCCCTAATGATGGCAATGGCTTACTACTTAACTCGTCTGATTCAAACAGATTTTTGTCTTCAGAATAAAACACTAATTAAGTTCTTCAAATTTGAATCGTCAGGCAGCACCAAAATTTTTGACAATCGTACTAATTCAGAGTTAAATTTCGCTCATCAAGTAGCAGAATCTGGGATGTCCTGCTCAGTTCCTACCATCTCGGAGAAATTGTCTGAAATTCCGACTATGCAAGGCTTGCAATGTTTGCAAATCATCTTTGCAAACATTGCAAGCCTATGCCTTCACCTAAAACGCTGAAAACCTCATTTCAGAGTAAAGTTGCTAGGCCGCCAATCTGAGCGGTCGAAGCCTGATTCAATTCTGGCTCTACGTCGTCGTAACATATATCAACTTTCTGCAAAACTATTGCAAAAGAAGATAACTTCTCGGGCAGTGGCATAATAATCTTATGGTTTCAGCAATTAAGTGATTAAAGAGCACTCAGTTGAAGTCAACCAGTAGGAGTTTCCTTCAAATTTGTGATTAGTGTGCGTGATGCCTCAATCAAAGATGTAAAAGGCATCAGCAAGAAGAGATTTTCCAATTGATTGAACTGTAGAGGGCTAGACAAGAAGTAGTTCAGTTCTCTACTCAATGTGGTGAAACAAGGTGAGTTCAATTTACCTTGTTGGCTTTCGATTTGTATTTGCTTTGTGCCAGCATTGCTGCTTTCCAATAAAAGATGATTCAAGCGATTAAGTTCGATGGATCATTTTTTCTTAACCTTATCTAATGGAAGAACTTATGATGTTGAACGAGAACTTTTCCTACCCACTTAACTCTGAAGAAATTTGTGCTGAGTTCATCAATTCTTTGAAGGGTTCACAGCAGATTAAAGATGCTCAAAATGCTATCGTTCGATATTTCGTACCAAGCATCAGAGGGCCCATTCCTTCAGTACAAAAATCTACCTCAATCACTGCGCAAGATATTCAAATCGCCTACAGCTTTTTGCGAGACGTTCCATTGCACACGTTAGCGAATGCTCCGGAGCTAGCATCAACGCTATCTGAGCAGTTAGGCTATTCGTCCACTCAACAGTCGAGAATTTGTCACAATCTTAGAGAGATCGTTGATTGGGCGCGCAAGCATCATTATTTACCTGAACCCAATAATCCAATTCCTGATGGAACTTGCGCTCATATTGCAGTTGGACTGTTTAAGGGGTTAAAGCTAAAAACAGGCAATGCTCGTCAAATGCTCGAGGAATACCTAGAGCAAATTGATAATCGCACCAGCAGAACTGACCTAATTAATGCCGTGGTCCGCTTCTTTGTACCAGGCTGTAGAGGTCCGATCCCCTACCACAAACCAGCGCTCAAGATTGAAACAGAAGCTGCACTTCAGTACCTAGAAAATATCCCTTTGGAGTACCTCAATGAAGCTCCGTCGATTGCGATCGCGGCAATGAAAGCTCTCAACCTGAGACGGACGCATCAGACTTTAGTCCGCAAGTGTTTGAGGCTCTTTGTGACGTGGGCTAGGATGAAGCTCTATTTACCTGATCCGAATGCCGTTGCACCGTGGGGTGGAAAATCTCCACTTCAGACGGAGTTGCCTTCACAGCAGACCGTTCAACCGGAGCAGTGCACGCTGTTTGAGAGTTACCAGAGCTATCGTCAAGACTTAGAAGCGAACAATAAAACGCAAGAAGCCAATTCGCTTCAATCATCCGTGATTCGATATCTAATTCCGGCCTATGAAGGGCCAGTGCCTAAGTCCTCCAGAGCGACTTCAGCAGACGTTCAAGCTGGCTTAGATTACCTGAAGTTAATTGCACTCAATCAGTTTGAGCAAGCGACTGATCTGATTGAGGTCTATTTTGATCGTCTTGATGTACCAAGCTCAAGTCGATCTGCTGTAAGGTCTCGTATACGGCAGTGGCAAGAGTGGTGTGCGAACCAGCAAAGTCAAAGCGTAGAGGACAAAAGCCAGGAGGCTGAGCCTGTCTTCAACACCTTCTATACTCCAGGCAAATCGCGTCAACGCAAAAGACCAGGTCAGAAGATGTATCAAGAGAAGTGTCCTACTCACGCTCTTGGAGCCAAGAAATTTCCGAATGACTATGTCAATTCTCACTTGCAGCTGCAGATTAATGCCTACATAGAATGGCGGCGATCAAATGATGTGACTCCTGGTTCCATCAAGACAGAAGTGGAACAAATTTATCAAATATTGGGCTGGTTGCACCGGTATGAAGGGCTCTGTTTGGATGAGCTCAAGTTTGAATGTATTGCTACCAAGAGCAAATTAGTGTTTCTAATCTCGCATCATGATGACTATAGCGAGTATTTAATGCACAGGGAAACTGGGTTACAGGAAGCGTTTGCCAAAGCTGATCAGGACAAGCAGCGAATTGAGCGTTACCTGAAGTTTGTAGGTAAAAGCCCTCATTCCCAATTACGCCGCCTATTTGTCATTATTCGGGTTGCTGAGTTTTTGTATCGAGATGTGCTTGGTACAGATTACCTTCCAGAGAAACAAGACATTCCAATTCTGCGACGCTTATTGAAGCTTCAAGTTGAACTAAATAAAAAGAGTAAAATAGCTCCCCCATCTATATCGTATGGTGAAACCTCTGTGTCCTGGGAAGAGGCTGTAATGGCAATGAATAAAGAACGTTCTCGGGCGGATCAGATTTCAACTTATGCAAAGAACGCGAAGCTTCGCGTTGGATATTCTGTACAGCGACGTCCGGATAGGGCTATTGCTGAGGATCTGCAAAGATTTCTGAGTATTGTCTTCCTATTACTGATCCCGTCACGAGCAAGAACGTTCTATGAGTTACGTATTGGGGAGACGTTAAAGGAAGGAATTTTGACTGAAAAAACCTTTCAGTCAGTTGAGGAGTTGAAAAGGTTGGGTTTATGGAAGGAGCGCAAGGACCAGGTTCGTTTCTATATTCACCACATGCCGAAAAACTATAAGACTGGTAAGTCAATGCCGCCGTCGATTTTGGCGAATGGTGGTTGGTGGGCTGAGATTCCGAATCTTAACTTTGAGGATGCTTTTCTTTACGCTTATATTGACCGATGGTTAAACTGGGGACGAGGAATTGAAGGGGCTGTAGACCACAACTTCTTTTTCCGTGTTTTCCAGGGTACCGAGCCATTAGACGGTCATGCTTGGACTCATCGTATTAAGACAATTCTTGGGCGTTGGACTGGTGTACGAGTTCCTCCCAAAAACATCCGCAAAATGCTTGCTAGCGAGTTCCCAGAGTATGTAGAGAGCGCTGCGCTACTGTTACAGCACTCGGGTAGAATGCACATCCATCATTACGATATGCGACATACGCTTAAAAAGTTGCAGCCCATTATGGATGCCAATACCTGCTTTATTAAAAATGTACTGAGGACAGTGGATTCTCCCGATTAACTCCTAAGCTTAAAACTTTGCTACGTCTCTGTCCTGGCTTTAACCCCTCCGTAGCTATTTATGGAAGGGTTAAAGTATCACTCGCTCAACAAAAATGTATTTTCTGGCTGAAATCTAAAAACTTTCGATGCTTAGAACAGCGTACTCTAGTACATTAAAACTAAATAGTTCTTATAGACAAAATAGGAGTCTGTTGATGAGTGTCCAAATCCAGTTTTGGATGGAGATGATCGAAGGGTGTGCTCTAGGCAAATTAGACCTGCCGCACCACAAGGTCGCAGATTGGATCAACTTCTTAGTCTCGCCCCGCCAACAAGCCCAGATTGTCTTCGCAACCCAACTCCACAATGGGTTAACCCTCTACTTTCGAGGCAGCAACAAACTGTATGCCTATCTCGATAGGCACTTCAACGGCCAAGTCGGCATTCCTCATCCAGAAACCTCGTTCGTAGGTACGGTGCCACACCCCATTCGGGCCACTTACTAGAAACTGAGAGACTATGGTTGTGTCGCAGAAATGATAATGTGAGAAGGTTCGATTTCCTCTCATGTCAATTTAACTGCCATCTCAATCCCTGTTTAAGTGGAGACACTTCTTACCCGAAATCATTGTAGTGAATGTGCGATGGTATTGTCGTTATCCTCTAAGCTATCGGGATTTGGAAGAGATGACGGCGGAACGAGGGGTCGAGGTGGATCATTCCACCCTTCATCGCTGGGTGCTGAGCTATGCCCCAGAACTGGACAAACGAATTCGTCCTGATCTAAACCCAACGAACGATTCGTGGCGGGTGGACGAGACGTACATCCAGGTGAAAGGAGCGTGGAAATACCTTTACCGTGCCGTCGATTCGATCGGCAACACGCTCGACTTCATGCTGAGCGCAAAGCGGGACGGTAAAGCCGCAGCCCGGTTTTTCCGCAAAGTGCTGAAGGCGACTCATCCTCAAACTCCACGGGTGATCACCGTCGATAAAAATGCGGCCTATCCAGTGGCAGTCGAAGCGTTGAAAGGCGATGAAACGCTGCTAGCAGAGACCCAATTATGGCAGAGCAAGTACCTGAATAACATCATCGAGCAGGATCACCGCCACATCAAGTGACTGACCAAGCCAATGATGGGATTCGGCTCATTTAATACGGCAAGACGAACCTTGAGTGGGATTGAAGCGATGAGTATGATTCGCAAAGGACAGGTGAAAGGAATGGGCAAAGGGGAAAGTGTGTCTCAAGCGAAATTTATCGAAGAACTCTTCGGAATGAGTGCTTAACGGAACGCGAACGAGATGCTTCGTTTGTCACTAAAAAATATTTGCGACACAACCAATATTCTGGCACGTTAAGAATGATGCATTAACGCCCTAGTACTTCAATGCAAGAAACCTTCCCATCTAAACCACCCTTGTTGTTCCAAGCAACATAGATTTCGTCATCTTGATATACAAGTTGAAAGGTATAGATCATTCGGTAGTCCTAAAGATGTAAGGATGGTTGAAAAGCCCAGTCAATCACGAATCTACAGCTCCATCTTTCAAGAAAAGGGCTGAAGTTCCCAGGATAAGGGCGCTGAAACGCTGCTGATTGGTTAAGTCAGTGCGCTTTTAAGTCAAAAGCAGGCCGTATACTCAAGGCAGGCGACTTCTGACTAGATGTCTATAACGCGTGTGCAACAATTGTTTCAGGCATCATTACTTGTTTAGCACTACCGTATCTTGAACATCATCGAAATCCATCAAACCAGGATCGCGACAACTTCGTACTGGAATGAGTTAACTTGGGCTTTCAGCCCTTCAGGAATCTATGCACTTTAAAGTGCATAGTGGTTTAGTTGAGAGCTTTATTGACACCACCTTGATGTATTGCGATGAAGCAAAGTACGGGAAAATCAAAGGTTCTGGCGATTTTCTATCCCGAGCTCACGCTCAATTAGCTGGCAAGGTAGACTCCTCTCTGCTTTTCTACTCATCGCTAGGGGCCATGCTCCCAGCGTAAAGTGATAAGGAAGTGGGAATCAATACTTCAGCCATTCATCAACCTTTGCAGAATTGTTTAGCTCTAAAGACATTGATAAAAATATTTGTGATGGATCGCCCCTTGATTAGAGAAAATGTTCTGGTACACTTAGACTCACTTCACCACCGTTCAGGACATTTCATGATTCATCCAGTTTCCCCTTTACAACCGTACGTGACTTTTTTGTCATGGTACCAATTTGATGTCGTCGAGGATGTGAAGCTTGTCTCTGCTGACGTTTAGCTTTGAGTGTGGAACTGGAGTATATAAACTCACCGTTCGCGTAATCAGCGAGAGAAAAGATTAAATTAGTGGCAATGGCTGGAAGAAGCATCCAAGATAGAATCCAGAGTTTTAACTGGACAATGACAGACGCGCTCAAACTCACCTCAGAACGAATCGATGACGTCGTCTTGCTGCTGCATGTGATGCAGCGAGTGGGGCTAGCAGAACTGTTGGTCGTGTTCTAGACATGGGGACGAGGATCAGGGAGAATAGGACGACTTGAACCCGTTAGATAATTCCTAGATTATGGTGATGGTACTTGAACCCGTACACTGTCCTGCATGCAACAGCACTAAT
>JAHHHO010000077.1 GCA_019359315.1 Myxacorys californica WJT36-NPBG1 | reverse complement strand
TAATCATCCGCCCCCGCATTGAAGCCTTCTACCTTATTTGAGGTTTGGCTGAGTGCCGTTAGCATCAAAACCGGGATGTCCGCCGTGCGATCGTCGCGCCGCAATCGCTGACAGATGGTAAATCCATCCACCTGCGGTAACATCAGGTCGAGCATGATCAGATCGGGCTGAAGCTGCAACGCCATTGCTTGACCACGAATGCCATCGCCGGCTTGGCTGACATCATAGCCAGCCATCTCTAA
This sequence comes from Myxacorys californica WJT36-NPBG1, assembly GCA_019359315.1. GTDB lineage: Bacteria > Cyanobacteriota > Cyanobacteriia > Leptolyngbyales > Leptolyngbyaceae > Myxacorys > Myxacorys californica. Next base: position 24,521 of record JAHHHO010000077.1, on the reverse strand, counting down.
ATTGACGGCGACCAACTCAGAAATAGCAGCATCATCATCTATAACGAGTATCCGAGGCATTGTGTAGGGCGTTCTGCTAAAGGGTCTTCGATCCAAATTAGAATCTTCAAATAATATGAAGATTCCTGCTCAGATTATACGCAAGGATTCTATTTCTTTCGCTATATAAATTTTATTATACAAAAGAAATTTTTATGCCCTTAGACTCATCTTCTGTAGCGGCGGCGTTAAAAGAATGACGATGCCGACTTCATTCCTGTTTCGTCGCGTTATCGTAGGTGTCCCTCCTTGCGAAGCGGTCGAAGATCTCCCTTATTCCTTGCTTGACAATGCACCAGATTATTGACCTAACGATTACTCAATCCACTACAAGTAGAGGAATCGCTAGAATCTGATCCCCGATCGCTAGAATCTGATCCCCATAGAACTTTTTATCTACCAATTTGCTTTACAATTTGGGCAATCGATCGCTAACTAGTTCTCAAAACATCCTATGAGTATCGGATATGTTGCTCTCGTCCTGCACGCTCATCTACCCTTTGTGCGTCACCCCGAAAGTGATTATGTGCTGGAAGAAGAATGGCTCTATGAAGCGATTACAGAAACGTATGTCCCATTAATTCAGGTGTTTGAGGGACTGAAACGCGATGGAATAGATTTCAAAATCACAATGAGCATGACACCGCCATTGGTGTCTATGCTGCTCGATCCGCTGCTGCAAGAACGCTACGACGAACACTTGGCGCAGCTAGAAGAGTTGACTGAACTAGAGGTCGAACGCCACGCCCACAATGGACACATGCGCTATTTGGCAGAACACTATGCCAAAGAATTTAACGGAGTGCGGCAGACCTGGGAGAAATACGATCGCAACTTGGTTAAAGCCTTTAAGCAGTTTCTCGATAGCGGCAACCTAGAGATCATTACGTGTGGCGCAACGCATGGCTATCTGCCATTGATGAAGATGTATCCGCAGGCCGTGTGGGCACAGCTTCAGGTGGCTTGTGAACACTACCAAGAAACGTTTGGTCGTGCGCCAAAAGGAATTTGGTTGCCAGAATGCGCTTACTACGAAGGGTTGGAGCGCATGGTTGCCGATGCAGGGCTGCGCTATTTCCTGACCGATGGACACGGCATTCTTTATGCTCGTCCTCGTCCTCGCTTTGGCAGCTATGCGCCCATCTTTACTGAGTCGGGAGTCGCGGCGTTCGGACGCGACCACGAATCGTCGCAGCAGGTTTGGTCATCGGAGGTCGGCTATCCCGGCTCTGTGGAGTATCGCGAGTTTTACCGCGATTTGGGCTGGGATGCAGAGTACGAGTACATCAAGCCCTATGTGATGCCCAACGGTCAGCGCAAGAATGTGGGCATCAAGTACCATCGGATCACCGGAAAAGGACTTGGACTGTCGGATAAGCAGCTTTACGATCCGTACTGGGCGCGAGAGAAAGCCGCCGAGAACGCCGCTAACTTCATGTATAACCGGGAGCGGCAAGTCGAAAATCTTTATAGCATGATGCATCGTCCGCCGATCGTGGTGTCGCCTTATGATGCGGAACTCTTCGGGCATTGGTGGTATGAAGGCCCGTGGTTTATTGACTACCTATTCCGCAAATCGTGGTTTGATCAGGGCACGTTTGCCATGACGCATTTGGCGGACTATCTACAGGCCGAACCGACGCAGCAGGTCTGCCGTCCGTCGCAGTCAAGCTGGGGTTACAAAGGGTTCCACGAATATTGGCTAAACGATACGAATGCTTGGATTTATCCACACTTGCATAAATCCGCAGAGCGCATGATCGAACTAAGTAAGCGCGAACCGGCGGATGAGTTGGAATGGCGATCGCTAAATCAAGCGGCAAGAGAACTGCTGTTAGCGCAATCGTCGGACTGGGCATTCATTATGCGGACTGGAACGATGGTTCCTTATGCCGTTAGAAGAACGCGATCGCACCTTCAGCGCTTCAACAAACTCTATGATGATCTGAACATGGGTAAGGTCGATTCGGGCTGGCTAGAGAAGGTCGAATCGATTGACAATATCTTTCCCAGCATCAACTACCGCGTTTACCGACCGTTGTAGTTAGCGATTACTAATATAATAGCGATTAGCAATTAGCGATTAATAATGACAAGAGCAGGGATGATACACATCCCTGCTCTTTGTTTTAGATATCTTTGTTTTAGATATTTATTTCACACCTGTGTTTGCAAGTGCCAACGTTAGCAAGGAACCAAGGATATGCCCAAAGCTCATGGATGCTAAAAATCCAGCAACGCTAATGTTATTGAATAAAGATTTAGAAAACGGTAACGGCATTCTCGCACCGACATGCGGATATTTAATAGTGCGGCTAGCAATCAACAATACGAAAAGACAAGAGCCGATGATCAGGGGCGTTCCTTGCCAGTTAAACAATGCGCTAGATGGAGCCTCTGGAAATGCGGCGGCAAACAAATGAAGCATAGTGCTTACTCCCAAACATTTGATTTGCTCTTTAGTCTTTCGTATTTACTGATATCTAGCGTCCTTCCTATGTCATACCTTCTGCTCTATCTCCTGAGAGATTGATCTAGGTTAAGTTATTTGAACTTTGTGTAGGGGTACGATCGCAGATTAATTCTTAAGCTTGCATCAGCACTGTTTAAGAAGCGAGGCACATATGACATTTACAAATACAGACGCTACTACTTTGGTGTCTAAGTTCAAACAACTTCCGGTCAATGATCAAATTGCGGCACTAGGTCAGATCTATTCCCAAGTAGCCGAATCGGTGCCATCCACCGCATCAAAACAGGTTGAAGATGTGGTGAGAGGGGTTCTGGGGATGCGTCACGAAGGACAAATTCATTTTCTAGGAGATGCGTTGTCTGACACTGATCGCGATGAGGTAGCGCTTGACATTAACCCAAGCAAAGCAATGGCAGAACTGATTCCAGGCGACGGTGTTGAGCCGCCACTCAGCGCTTACGAAGCACTGACTCCGAGCGATCGCTTACTGGTTTGGTCTCAACTCGCTCGTCACATGGGCGATCAATTTGTTGCCCTGCCTGCGGATTATCAAGTATCGGATGCTGCCAAAGAGGTGCTCACAGCGCTTCAGTCGGCTGGTACCGAAGACAAGGTGAATTTCTTGAGTCAGATTGTGTAATTTGATTATGTGATTTGACCTTCATTTCAGCCGTTTGACGCCCAAGAATAGTGTAGATTCTTAATCTGTGACTCGTTTGTAAGAGAGCACTAAATTGCGGATTGCAGGCTACGAATTGCACGTCTTATGTCATTAAAGTCTTGGTCTTTGCGCGGTTCTTCCGGAGACGTGCGTACTCATCGCACGTTCTCTTGGGGTGAGCGAACTTACATTATGGGCGTTCTTAACGTGACGCCCGATAGTTTTAGCGATGGCGGACAATTCAATACGGTAGAGACTGCGCTAAGGCAAGCGCATCAAATGGTGACCGATGGTGCAGATATCCTAGATGTGGGTGGACAATCGACTCGCCCTAATGCAGAAGAGGTGATGCTACAGGAAGAACTCCAGCGTGTGGTTCCAATCATCGAAGCGATTCGCCGAGATTCTACCTTTGCTCAAATTCCGATTTCTGTTGATACAACGCGATCACAGGTCGCAGAAGCCGCGATCACGGCTGGAGCCGATATGATTAACGATATTTCTGGCGGAATATCTGATCCGCAGATTCTAACAACAGCGGCAACGCTTGGTGTTCCAATCATTTTGATGCACATGCGTGGAACACCAAAAACAATGCAAATGTTAACAGAGTATGATGACCTAATCGAAGAGATCCTTCAGTTCTTGGAGCAACGAATTGAAGCGGCGATCGCGGCGGGTGTTAATCGCGATCGTATTATGATTGATCCGGGTATTGGGTTTGCCAAAAAATACGATCAAAGTCTCGAAATTCTGCGCCGTCTGGATGAATTTCAACGTTTGAAGTGCCCGATCTTAGTAGGGGTTTCTCGCAAAAGTTTTATTGGTCATATCCTCAATCAGCCCGATCCGAAAAAGCGAGTTTGGGGGACAGTAGCGGCGTGTGTGGGCGCGATCGCAAAAGGGGCTGACGTGGTTCGCGTTCATGATGTGGCAGAAATGCGGGATGCGTGTCGCGTAGCGGATGCGGTGTGGCGAGCGGTTGTGCCGTAAAAACAAGAGAGTGAGAGAGCTTCGTTGATTCACGGATATTCTTGAGCAAGAATACGCTTAATTTCAGCATCCAGAGCAGGAATTTTATTAGACTTGCCCATTAGATTCAAGCAGCTTGAGACAGTTGGTTCCTGGTCATTCACGGCAAAATCGCTCAAACAGGTCGTTAAAGTCGCTGGGTTGCGCCTCGTAGTTCAACATCTGTTCACTCAGAATGACCCACTTTTGAGAACTCTGAGTCCACAAGTTGCCAACAGGCTTGAGCCAACTTGTATCATCCAATGTTCCGGGTTTTACGTTGGTAATTTTGGAGTTACGAGCAGGATTATGGAATAATCTGGTTCCACATTTCTCACAGAATAAGCAACTCACTTCACGTCCGCTATCAGAGACGCGCTTCCATTGTTTCGGCTGCCCTTGAAGAATTACGACTGCGGCACGAGGAACGGGCATTGACATGCCAAAGGCACTGGAAGATTGCTTCTGACATTCTTTGCAGTGACACGCATAAAGCGTGAGAGGTTCAGCCTGAATCTCGTATCGAATTTGCCCGCACTGACATCCCCCAGTGTAAGGAGTGGTCATACTTTACTGCCCTAAACTAATCTCGACTTTATCCATTGGATGGGTAGAAAAGGTAGCAAAATCAAAACAAGGATATTGAATGGGTTTTGATACAGATGCTACCGTTTGCTGTACAAAAAGCACAAGCCGCTATGCTGAAAGCACAAGAATTAGAAGTGCAAATCAAAGCCCCGTATCGCGCCGCGACGGATGAAGCTCGTCTAGCAGAGTGGAACTTTCACAACTGCGTGCTAGCCATGAAAACGTCTGTAGTGGCGCAATACCGGTCTGACAGCAACCAAGCACAAACGATCGGGCTGAAGAAAAAATCAGCGTACAAGCGTCCCGTTCAGCAGAAAGAAGCTGAAACAGCCCCCGTGTAATCTAGAAAATGAACGTGAAACGCTCCCTGTTGAAGGTTGATTTACCCTCATCTCCGCTCTGCCCCACACTCGGGAACAGGAATGGAGATAAGGGCGACCCTACCAACGAAACTTCTAAGCCCCCTCTCCTCGCAGCTTCTCCAACACACCGCGATCTTCCAACGTCGAAGTGTCTCCAGAAACCTCCACGCCCGCCGCCAAATCGCGCAATAGTCGCCTCATAATTTTGCCCGATCGCGTCTTTGGCAACGCATCCGCAAACCGGATTTCACCCGGACGCGCGATCGCGCCGATCTCATTCACCACATGTTGCTTCAACTCCTTCGCCAACGCATCACTAGACTGATGCGTTCCTTCCAACGTCACAAACGCCACAATGTCTTCACCCTTAACCTCATCGGGTTTACCAACAACTGCCGCTTCTGCCACCGCCGGATGAGACACCAACGCCGACTCGATTTCCATCGTACCTAAACGATGTCCCGCCGAATTGATCACATCATCAACGCGCCCCATCACCCAGAAATAGCCGTCTTCATCCCGACGTGCCCCATCGCCTGCGAAGTAAAGATACTTGCCGTCTTTGGGCGGAATGTGTTCCCAGTAGGTTTTGCGGAAGCGATCGGGGTCACGGTAAACCGTACGCATCATGCCTGGATGAGGATAGCGGATGGCAAGATAGCCGCCTTGATTCGCGCCCACAGAATTGCCTTCAAGATCGACAATATCCGCTTGAATGCCAGGAAACGGCAGCGTCGCTGAACCGGGTTTAGTCGGAATCGCTCCCGGCAGGGCAGTAATCATAATGCCGCCCGTCTCGGTTTGCCACCACGTATCGACGACCGGGCAACGCTCTTTACCAATCACCGTGTGATACCACATCCATGCTTCAGGATTGATCGGTTCGCCCACCGTTCCTAACAAGCGCAACGAAGACAGATCGCGCGAGTTTGGATGCTCATCCCCCAGTTTGATAAACGCCCGAATTGCTGTCGGAGCCGTATATAACACGCTGACGTGATGCTTTTCGATCACGTCCCAAAAGCAGCCCGGATTAGACGCACGGGGCGCACCTTCATACATTACGCTGGTTGCGCCATTGGATAACGGGCCATAAACAACATATGTATGTCCCGTTATCCAACCCACATCCGCCGTACACCAGTACACGTCATTTTCTTGCAGATCAAAAATCCATTGCGTTGTAACGTGCGCAAAGAGATTGTATCCACCTGCTGTGTGAACCACGCCCTTCGGTTTGCCCGTGCTACCCGATGTGTAGAGAACGAACAGCATGTCTTCACTGTCCATCGGCTCTGCGGGGCAGTCAGCAGATGCGGTTGGTTCCAAATCGTGCCACCAAGCATCGCGCTCCTGCATCATGGCGATGTCTTGTCCCGTCCGCTTGACGACCAGCACCTTTTGCACCGGAACCCGCTCATCGCTCATCGCTTTATCGACTTGTTCTTTGAGCGGCACGATCGCGTCTTTGCGCCAGCCTCCATCTGCTGTGACCACCACTTTTGCTTCGACATCAATCAAGCGATCGCGCAATGCTTCGGCACTAAATCCACCAAACACGACTGAGTGCGGCGCACCAATGCGGGCACAGGCCAACATCGCGATCGCCGCTTCCGGAATCATCGGCATATAAATTCCGACGCGATCGCCCTTCTGCACACCGAGATCCTTCAGCACATTGGCAAACTTACAGACTTCCTGATGCAGTTGGGCATAGGTCAGCGTTTTAGAGTCGCCGGGTTCGCCTTCCCAAACGATCGCGGGCTTATCTCGCTTATCGGTGGAGAGATGACGATCTAGACAATTGTACGAAATATTGATTTTGCCGTTCGCAAACCACTTGGCAAACGGCGGATTGCTCCAATCCAACACGCTGTCCCACCCTTGGAACCAATGCAATTCTTGTTTTGCCAAATCTGCCCAAAATGTTTCTGGATCGGCAGAGGCGCGATCGTACAACGCGCGGTAGTCATCAAGGCTCTTAATCCGGGCGTTTTGAGAAAACTCTGGGCTTGGATGAAACAAGCGGTTTTCGTGAAGGATAGATTCGATGGTTGGCTGAGACATAGCAAAAGAAGGAATGAGGGAGGGCGTTGCCCCGCGCCTAGCGCCAAAGGCGCAAGCTCCGAAGGACATAGCGCAGAGCGCAACTCCGTAGGAACCGCGAGGAGGGATGAAGGATGAAGATCAGAGAGTCTTAAATCAGTTCACCTCTCCTTGCAAAGCGTTGCCGAAGGCGTCCCTCTTTGCGAAGCGTTACCGCAGCTGTACCTTCATCCCTCTAGAAAACGATACTGGTTTCTCACGCAGTTCGGCAAACGTGAATCTTGAGTTTCGTTAACGATTCAAACCTGAATTATTTGAGGATTAACACCGTTCTTCTCAAACTGGATTCTGCTTTTTGTCCTGAATTAATAAGGGATAAAAATCCGCTACACTAAAGAACTTCAATTCATTCGGGTAATCCAGCCGTTGAATACTATAACGGACAGCCCGTTCAGAATTTAGACATCACAGCGAGGGCAGCGTGGCAACAACACAACCAAAACCCAATTCCCGCAATTGGCAAAGCCAAGCTCCAAAGGATCAAACCCGAGTTCCTTCTGCGAACTGGCCAATCGACGAGCTTCCCGGAATTGCCGCCGCCGATCTCAAACGGTTACATGCTCAAGGCATCCGAACGACGTTCAACTTGCTGAGCCTCGGATACACGCCAGAGAAACGAAACATCCTTGCCAGTAGCCTCGAAATTCACATTCGACACATCAATAAGTGGATTGCCCTAGCTGACCTTGCCCGCATTCCGGGCGTTGGCTGTCAGCACTGCGGCTTACTGCTTCATGCTGGGGTTGCCTCTCCGGCTCAGCTCAGCCAAACCCCGATCGCGGGACTGCATCGCCAGATCTTAAAGCTCCAAGTGGCCATGATGCAGCGCCGCGACCTTTGTCCAACCCCTGACCAAATCGCTCAGTGGGTTCAGCAAGCCCAACGGCTCCGTTAAGGGTCATTACCATTTTTTTCGGAACGTATCCCCTTCTTCAAACTCAGGGAACCCTATAAACGGGAGTCTCAACCCTCAGTCTGGATACCAAAACATTCCTTTAATACCCTCCGGGTCGCTCATGAACCCCAACGTTCTATAAAAATTTACGACTTGAGGATCGGCAAACAGCGTAATGTTGCTAATGTCTTCGCCCCGCAGCTTCTTAATCATGAATCGCATTAATGCCTTGCCCATTCCCTTACCCTGGAACTCTGGATGCACCACTACATCCCAAATGGTGGCATTAAACGCATGGTCAGAGGTTGCTCGGGCAAACCCGACTAACCGACGCTGCATTCCCCGCTGCTCCCACATCGAGACGACCAGAAAGCTATGCTGGATTGCCTTCTTTACCTTTCTCAACGGTCGCCGCGACCAGCCGACCGCATCGCACAACTCCTCTAGCTCGTACAAGTCGATCTCTCGTTCCGTACTAAAAAAGACCCGTGAATTTGCGCGATCGCCCGCTCCTTCTACCGCAACGCGCTCAGATGCGACAGTACTGGCAGTCGAGGGAACATCAGACCCACTAAATAAGCTTTTCCAAAAACCCATGCGAGCGTGGTGAAGGTAGCAACAGTTAAATCAAGTACTAGATAGTATATCTCTCCAATTCTCCGGATATCGCTCTCTCAATCAGCATGTTTCGAGATTTCTCTATTCCTTCGTCGTTCTAGATCAAAATGATGTCGATTTGTAACGATTTTTTTAATCAATATAAGCTCCTCTTTCGTTTACGCTTTTACTCTAGTGGGCATTCCTACCTTCAATTATGGCTCTGGGCTTAAAACCAACAACCTTAGAACTGCTAAAGCGCTTCAACCGAGCGTTTCCTCAGTTTTACGAGCAATTTGTCAGCAGCGAAATTCAGCTTCAGAACCTAAGACTTGCCTACCAACTCTATCGCACCAAGCAAGCGGTGATTGAGCTAAAACCTGAAGGCAATAAAAGTGCGCTGCATTTTGCTTATCGAAACCAGTCGTTCTTGTTAAGCGATATCTTTGGCGTTTTGGCGGCTTATGGTCTAACAATTCACAGTTTGAGTCTGTATGGGCAAATCTATCCACCCATGCTGGTGTTTATAAAGCTGATTGTGTCACGCAGTGGCAAAGCCTTGACCGATAAAACCTCTGACAATGTGTGCCGAGCAATTCGTGAGGCGTTGGCTGGACGATTTGAAGTTGAAGAAATGTTGGCAGTTGAATTTAATCTGGATGCAGGCTTAGAGCAGGTTGAAACAGAGTTCTACGTTGATCCAGTCTTTCACCTGCCTGCCCTTCTGATCGAAGCCGATAACCAACCTGGACTTTTCTACAAAGTAATGTACGCGATTTGGCAAGAAGACTTGCTGGTGGTAAATGCAAATCTACTCGTGTGGAGGGGTCGGACTCGCCTCATTCTCTACCTGTTAGGGCCGAATGAAAGCTTAATTCCAGAATATTTAGGACAAAAAATTGCTGAAGGCGTCAAGCAACGTCTATTAGGACGCAGATTCTAGCCGATTAAATACCGCCTCTAAGCATAAAGCAGCGCTTTCAGCACTCGCGTTGTAATGTTAACTTCTTACGATCGCGTCCCTCGAAGGGCAGTTTATCTGGCTCCTCAGATCGCCCACCACGTAAGCAAGCATCTTAAACTCCTGACCACTGACCTAGACGCTGAGTAGTTTTCAGGACGAGAACTCGAAGAGCTTGAGTTGGTTGACACGAAGATCAATCGCCATATCAGCCACTGCTTTAATTCAGCTAATAGGTTGGGCTAGCGCATCAGTAGAATCCGAATAGACGCGATTTTCTTGTTTTTGTTCCGAGTAATTTTATAGCGGATAACAACATCAGCGGATAGCAACATCGATCGTAAATCTTGCAACGACAGGCACAATTTTTGCTCCGCAATCTGGACGTGTAGCACTTTCGAGAAAGCAGCTGAGTTTCCTTACTCGCCATTGATAGGCCTCCAGTTTTGCTAATTGCTGAAGGCTCACTCTTTACAATCGGTTACCCCGGGAACAAGCATCTATTTCAGTGACACTCTTTAAAGAGTCTAAAATCTGTTTCGTTCTTTAAATCAACAACAAAACAACTTGATTTAGTATCCACAAAGTAGAATTTCAAGTTTAGAATTAAGTTGCACCGTTTATACGTAAGCTAAGCAATTTAACAAAGCGACTGTTCAAGCAACAGGTATTTTCACTCATTCATTTTTGCTTTCACCTTGAAGCAGCAGACGCATTGTGAATCTATGAATATTGCTTTGTTCCTTGAGTACTTGCATTTCTAAGCTTGCTTAACTTTCTGGTGACGTTGCTTTACCTGATGAAACAAGAAATGTTGGTTTTTCCGCACATTTCGCACTCAGTGCTCTCAATTCTAAACATTCCATCACCCTGTTAGTGTCCTTCTTTCACGGTTGTAGTGCGCAGTTCAGCTTTGCACCATAAACTAAACGACACTTGGTTTGCCCAATTTTTTCACGTTCAAGGTTAAATTAACCCTTTAGTAGGACGGCAACCCTACAGGCAAGATTGTTAACCTAATAGATGTAACTAATTCTTGTTCACATCCTTTCTGCAAGCAAGTCGTTTCTCACATGCCTGGAATCAGACAGATGAAATTTGAGGATATCTATCAGTTTTTCAAAGATCCACCTCCTTTTTACCTAAACAAGGAGTTAGCGGTCTGTTACGTTCTCGCCATACTTCTGCGAGGCGATTCTTACGGTACAGAACTCATTCAACTTCTAGAGACCGAATATCCGCTTTATCGTCTTTCCGATACGGTGCTTTATAGTGCGCTTAAGTTTCTGGAAGACGAAGAGATGGTCACGGGCTACTGGAAAAAGGTAGAAGGCAGAGGTCGTCCCCGCCGGATGTACCAGATTCGCTCGGAGGCGATGCAACAGGCTCAAGATCTAGCTCACCTTTGGCAAGATTATGCAGTGCAGAAGGATACTCCGGTTCCTCAAACTGCTGCATCTGAGAAGTAGACGATTTGTACAGATCACGACTAATGCCCTTGCAGGCTACAATTTTGTCTACACTGAGGGTGTAAGCAGGATTTTTGTTACCTGAGCTACACCATGAATGATTCTGTGATCGCTTCTACACTGGTTCTGACTGTTCTGTTGATGGTCGGTCTGTTCTTCTTTATCCGTGCTTCGACTAAGGACAGGATTCAGCAAGTTAGGCTAATCTCTAAGCAGACAGAGGAATCTCTCTTAAACCAGTTGCGACAGTACTTTGGGGAGCGGGCCTACCACGTTGCGGCGATCGATGCAGCAACTAATCAAGTCACCTTTGAAGGCAAAGTACGTCCCAGCTTGTTTCTAGCGATTTTCCTGTCGCTGCTTGCCGCCATTGGCATGCTTTGCCTAGTGCTAGTCATCTCAATGGTGTTACCAAGCGGATCTGCTTTCTGGCTCAGCTTGTTGCTCCTGTCACCTTTAGCAGGAGTTTTTTATTGGCGAGGTGCGGGACGGATTGAGCAGGTTTCCCTAAAAGTTGAGCCAATTGAACCTGAATTGTCATTCAGCAGTTCGCCAAGCTCTGACGAAAGTGCGAAGAGCGTGATTATTGTCAGAGCGCATCGGGACGAGTTAGCAGAATTACAGCGTACTCTCAGCTTAAGTGCATCAGAGTAACGCAAAGAATTTATAAAAGTGTTCGATTTGATGCTAAAGCAAAGACCTCATCTGATGAATAATCAAATGAGGTCTTTGCTTTAGCGGAAAACCAATACTCTTAGTAGTCAAGTGCACAATAGATCGTCCAAAAACCTGGACTTCCAGCAAAGCTACATCTACCTATCCGCACAAAGAGGCAAATGAAGAGCAATAACTAGCGACTTCGACTGGCAACTGTCACTGGTTCCACATCGTCATCATCCGGGGATTTTAAGCTAGGGAACAAGAAATGGTTTTCTTCGACGTATTGAGCGCCGAACAGTCCTTTCTCAGCCCAAAAATACCGATCGGTCGTATGCTCGTTTCGCTTCACTAGCAACAAAGCAGGCGGCGCAATTCCTTCAGAGTGAATGAACTTTCGAGCAGCCGTCACAGGTTTATCTTCGCCACAATCAATGCTAAACTGAGGAACGTTTTCGAGAATTCTCCGTCCTTCCTGACGCCGCCGACTCTTCCGCTTACGTCTCCTTGCCAAACCCCTTACCTCCTTATTTTGACTGCCAATGCTGTAGTGATCGTTACAAAATCCGTCGCAAGTATATCGACTCTAGTCCTGAATTTCAACTGCTCTTAACGCATCTATACAAAGTTTTAAGCTGCTTATAAAGTAAAGTTGAAATTCTTAATTCTAGTTGAATAACTCTATCACTTGCTACCCTTAGATATCAAGGACTTTGTTCGCCTTCTAGACCCCTCAGCCCCTGTGAGAAGCTGGCTCGGAGTCTATTTTTATTCCTATCAGGAGTAGGAAAATCTGGGTTTGAAGCTACTCCTACCTCTTGCTGAAGCGATCGCTTGCCCGCTCTCAAGGGGGTCGTCAAGCAGAGTCTGAAGGAGCGCGCTCATATGTTGATGCCTACTAGTTCTGAATTCGTTGCGCTTTGCCGCTCACAAGTAGCACTGCTCACTCAAGCGTTTGGGGCATCGCTGAGCATTGTTTATCTTACCGAAGAATGGGTTGAAAATACACAAACACAACTCGTTGCGATCGCCGCCTATCCCGATATTTCAGTTGCTTTGGAGAAAGTGAATCGCCTCGCTCCAGCATCAGATCGATTGAAAAACGAGGAATTGACTCCTGAACTTGAGTTTGAGGCCACTTTTTTCCCAGCAAAGCCAAATGCCCTTGCTCAGCAACAGCAACTTATTCTTCCGCTTGTGCATGAAGAAATGGTGCTGGGGTTGCTGGTGACAGAGCGAGAGGATCGACTATGGACAACCTGGGAACGAGGACAAATTCAGCGAGTTGCAGATACGTTATCGCTGGCGTGCGTAATGGATCAGCGATCGCAGTGGTTAGAAGAAACGCATCATCAGCAGCGCCTCGTGCAAAGGCAGCAGCACGACATGCTGGATAATTTGGTACATCAATTACGCAGTCCTCTCACGGCGCTGCGAACGTTCGGTAAACTGCTGTCAAAACGGCTAAGGCCAGAGGACAGGAATCAACAAATTGCCAATAGCATCCTGCGAGAGAGCGATCGCTTGCAAGACCTACTTCAACAAGTGGACGGGGCGATTGACCTCGGGAGTGCAGATCTGCTGCCCGACTATGAAGCGGCTTCAGAACCTCCTAAACAACCGATTCCTCTACTACCAGCGGGTGTGTTGACCGCATCGAATTTGGAGTTGGAGCCGTGTTCTGTGGTTGACATTTTGCAGCCGCTTTTAGAATCAGCAACGGCGATCGCGCACGACAAAGGATTGACAATCCGAACAGAAATTCCAACCTCTGTTGCCTCAGTGTTGGGCAATTGCGGGGCAGTGCGAGAAGTCTTAAGCAATTTGCTTGACAATGCGCTGAAGTACACACCAACGGGCGGACAGGTGCATGTGAAGATTGATCAGGGGGCTAGCTGGGTCAGTGTCTGGATTACTGACACCGGATTCGGGATTCCTCAAGAAGACTTGCCCCATATGTTTGAGCGCCATTATCGGGGAGTGCAAGCTCAAGGCAACATTCCGGGGACAGGATTAGGACTCGCGATCGCGCGTCGCCTGATTGAGCAGATGCAGGGAAAGATTGAGGTGTTTAGCCCCATAAAAAACGATGGCTGGATCAGTCGAAATGCTGATCAGCCACCGTCTGGAAAAGGCACTACTTTCGTAGTTGGATTACCCGTAAGGGAGAGTGCTTAGAAGATCCACATTGCACCTTCTAAGCATGAGCCTTACTGACGCGGAATCTGCAAGTCAGTAGTCAGACGCAGATTCAAATCGCTATTCGGACGGATGGAGATCAAGTCAATGCGATCGCCGCCGAAGATCAAGCCAGCCAACGCACCAACGCCCGTTCCAATCAGAACTTCGCCCGCTTTGATGTTGCGATCACCCGTAACGGCTGAAATTCCAGCAGCAGCGGCTGAACCCAACGCAGCATCCTTCAGAATTGTTCCGGTGTTTGCACCACGACGAATCGATTCGGTTTGGGTGATTGCATCAGAGGTTGCTGCGATTGGCAGTCTCTGACCATTGGCCAACACGAGTTCTGAAGCCACAAACTGAGCTGCACCTTGAGATACGACTAATTGACCCGCAACCTGGCTTCCAGATGGAATTAGAACAGTGCCATCGGACGTAACGACGTTTTGAGCAACCGTCAGCGTGATCGGTGTAGGATTAGGCTCGTTTTTAGCTAACAGAACTTTGTCCGCGCGATCGTACCGGAGAGGAATCGACGTTCCAGAAGGAATAGTCAAGGTTTGAGGAGCCACAACCTGACCAACAATGTAAGGTGACTGAATCGCCGCAACTGTTCCAGTGCTGACCAATGCTTGATAGATAAATGCCGCCACATCAGCGCGAGTAGCCGTCTGATTTGGGGTCAGAGACCTCACATCAGGGTAGTTCACAACGATCCGGCGCTCTGTAGCAGCGGCAATGCTGTTGCGAGCGTAGCCCGGAATATTGTTGGCATCGCTGTACGCCTGAAGCAGTGCATCTGCCGATCCGGTTGTGGTGTAGTTCAAACCACTTGCCAGAGACACCAACACCTGAGCGCGAGGAATATTTTCATTCGGGCGGAATGTACCGCCAGGATACCCTGCTAAAAAGCCACTTGTATACGCATCTTGAATGGCTTGATATCCCCAATAATTAGATGGAACATCTACAAAGTTAATTGGAGTTCTGACATCTTGAGCATTTGGAAAAGCCTTGCGAATCATGGCCGCAAATTGAGCGCGAGTGACGGCTTCATTTGGGCGAAAAGATCCATCAGGAAATCCTTCAATGATGTTTCGTGAAGCAAGTTCTTGAATGAATTGAGCCGCCCAATAATCAGACGAAACATCAGGAAAAGTAGCTTGGGCAAATGCTGGCGCGATCATGACGATCGGAGCCGTTGCACCTGCTGTAAGGCCGAGAGCGAGGAGTAGAGCCGTTCCAGACTTGAAGTTGCTATGCATATGAAGACGTTCCCAAGTAAACCAGTAATCTTTTGTGTTGATTAAGTAGACCTTGATTGACTTACCTAAGTTCCTGCATCTTACTACAGAAGGAAATAAGTTCATTTCTGAAAGATGCGGTTATTTTCAGAGGTTTTGTTTGCCTTTGGTCTACTTTTTCTATATACCCAATTGACGCAACAGTTCCCGAAGAAGTTGCTAAATCTAGGACACTTCCTAAACTGGTTAATAACAAGTTGGGGTGGGGGGTGAGAGTCCTCATTGAGAATTAATTGCTTGTTAAGTTGGGGAATGGGAGATGCAGCAGAAAAGGGTTCAAGAACAGAGTTCACTAGACAGCATTACTAACGGGTGTTAGTGACGGGCGGTTAGCATACGATGAGTAGGAATTGAATCGAGGATATTAGAAGATTGACGCCATTCAACTCTGGAGGGTTGCTGCCCCGCTATCAAGCAAAACAGGTGAAAGAGGCAGGCAAGCAATATTATGTGAGTGCGGAAGGAGATCGGCTTCCTAGCGTCACGACGATTCTCAATGCGACAAAACCTCCTGAAGATTGGGATCGGTTGATGAACTGGAAACAGCGCGTTGGCATTGAGCAGGCGGCTCAGATTAGTCAAACTGCTAGTCGTCGGGGAACTGGAACTCACCGACACATTCAGCACTATTTGGAGGGTAAAGAGGTAAATTGCCCAGAAGCGATTCGCCCCTACTGGGACAGCGTTCAGCCTGTTCTAACGTCAGTTGAAGCAGTGCGACTGGTTGAAGGAATTGTGGTACATGACGATTTAGGATATGCAGGCATCGTCGATTGTGTCGCGAGCTATGAAGGTGTACCGTGCATTTGCGAGTGGAAGACGGCAAATAAACCGAAGCGATCGCTAGATCATCTCTATGACTACCCGCTGCAAATTGCGGCCTACTGGGGGGCAGTAAATCGTCTCTATGATCTCGATATTCAACACGCGCTGCTCGCGATCGCAGTGCCGGATCTGCCCGCTGAGGTGTTTTGGTTTGAGCAAGACGCGATCGCCCACTATTGGCAGCAGTGGGAAACCCGTGTCAAAACCTATTGGCGTCGGCTTGGCTATTTTAGGTAAGCGCTACCCAATCTGCTTCGCGTACAATTCTGATTGAATTTGAGCCGGAGTAAACGCGCCGTACTCGGTGACGATCGCGCTAATTAAACTGGCAGGAGTAACATCAAAGGCAGGATTGTAATATTCGACCCCAGGCGGACAGAGAATCGTGTCTCCAATCTGATACACCTCTTCCGGATCGCGTTCTTCGATGGGAATTTGGCTACCGTCTGCGATCGTAAAATCGATCGTCGATAGCGGAGCTGCCACAAAAAACGGAATGTTGTGTGCTTTCGCAATCAACGCCACGCTATAAGTTCCAATCTTGTTGGCAGCATCTCCGTTGGCAGCAATGCGATCGGCTCCGACAACCACAGCATCAATCATGCCCCGCTTCATGCAGTGCGCTGCCATACTATCGGTAATTACTGTGACGGGCATTGCTTCTTGCACACATTCCCAAGCGGTAAGTTTTGCGCCTTGCAGCCGAGGACGGGTTTCATCAACGTAGATGCGCTCCAAGCGATTCGCTCGCCAAGCTGAACGCACAACACCAAGTGCCGTTCCATATCCGGCAGTAGCTAATGCGCCCGCGTTGCAATGGGTTAGCAACCTCAGCTTTGCGGGTGCTTTTGGCAGAACAGATAAGCCTTGTTCCCCGATATCTCGGCACGTTTGCAGATCGTCAGCATTGATCTGTTTTGCCGTTTGAAGGAGCGTTTCCTTCAGATAATCAACGGAGCCAAGGGTTTGCCGAGCAGTCTTCAGCATCCGCTCGATCGCCCAAAATAAATTTACAGCCGTTGGACGAGTGACTCGCAACGTCTCTGCTACGGTTTCTAATTCGGTGAGGAAGCGATCGCGCTCTGTCGTCTCAATTTCTCGTGCGCCCAAGTACATGCCATAGGCGGCTGCCACCCCGATCGCAGGCGCACCCCGAACAATCATTGTCTTAATTGCCCGTGCCATGTCATCACAGCGGCTGATTTCGACAAACGCAAATTCATTCGGTAAGCGCGTTTGATCAATCAGCAGAACGCGACCGTGCAAACTTCCAGAGGAATCGTTTTGCCAAATAACGGGATAAACCTGGTTAATCAGAGACATGATGGGCTTATCTGAAGAGCAGCACTCTAATATTACCCTCAAACTATAATCTCGATTTGCACCCCTCCAGTTTTGGCACAATAACCGTACTAAGCAGGATTGCTGAATGTCTCGAGCAACCAAAGATTGACCGCGCCATCCTCCCTACTCTGACTCTGTTTGAGCGCTTCTTCTAATGAAAGCGGAAATCTCGGTAACGCTCTAGATCAAACACTTTAAATCAATGGTAGCGCTGATACAGCAGTGAGTTGTAGATCGCAACCATCCACAACTCACTGCCAATAGCAAACGTAAAATTAGCCGACCGCGACAGGCTGTTTGCTAAACAACTTGAGAATCCGGTCTGCCATTTGAGGCGGCGTTAGGTCTAGATCTGCTTTGGACTCCTCCGCAGTAGCGTGATCTACCAGAAGGTCAGGAACGCCGATTCGAGTGACTGGCACAACCACATCGGCATCCATCATCGCCTCGAGCAGCGCTGAGCCGAATCCGCCTTGCAGACAGCCCTCTTCTAGGGTGACGACTCGACCGATCTGTTGGGCCAACGGCAAAATTAGTTCGGTATCGAGCGGTTTGGCAAATCGGGCATTCACAACGGTTGCTTCAATGCCATGTTCTGTAAGGATTTCGGCGGTCTGCATTGCAGGGTAGACCATTGAGCCATACGCGACCAGCAGAATGTCATCTCCTTGACGAAGAATTTCACCTTTACCGATCGGGAGCGGTTCCCACCCTTCTTCCATGAGAGGCACGCCGTAGCCGTTGCCTCTGGGATAGCGCATTGCGATCGCGCCCTCGGTATGATTAATTCCGGTTACAACCATGCGCTGAAGTTCGGCTTCGTCTTTTGGAGCCATCAGCACCATGTTGGGAATGCATCGCAGGTAGGCAATATCGTACATACCTTGGTGAGTTGGCCCGTCGGAGCCAACAATGCCAGCGCGATCCATGCAGAAAAAGACAGGCAACTTCTGAATGCAAACATCGTGAATAATCTGGTCAAACCCTCGTTGTAAGAAGGTTGAATAAATCGTAACGACGGGGCGCATTCCTTCACAGGCAAGACCTGCTGCCAGCGTGACAGCGTGCTGCTCAGCAATGCCGACATCAACGTACTGCTTGGGCACTCGCTTTTGCAGAATGTCTAACCCGGTTCCGGTCGCCATTGCGGCAGTGATACCGATGATTCTAGGATCATTTTCTGTCAGTTTGGACAAGGTTTCGCCAAACACTTTAGAGTATCCGGGAGGCTTCGGTTTACTCGACGGATTGCCCTTTCCAGTAATCAGGTTGAACGGCGTTTGAGCGTGGTAGCCCACCTGATCGGCTTCTGCGATCGCGTACCCTTTTCCTTTTACTGTAGACACATGTACCAGCACCGGGCCTTGAATCTGATGAGCTTCTTTAAACATCGCAATCAGTTCTTCCAGGTTGTGCCCATCGACTGGACCCATGTAGGTGAAGCCTAATTCTTCAAACACCGCTCCCACTTTGGGTACAGCAAGCCGCTTCATGCCTTCTTTGAGACGCGATAGCTCCGGGGAGAAGGGTAAATTCTTAAACTGTTCTTCTAAATTATCAGACAGAAACTGGACGGGCGGACTGAGGCGCATTTTGTTGAGATAGCGAGGAATGGCTCCCACATTGGGAGAAATCGACATCTCATTATCGTTAAGGACAACCAGTAAGTTGGTTTTGGGCAAATGTCCAGCGTGGTTAATCGCTTCTAGCGCCATTCCGCCCGTTAGCGCACCGTCCCCAATGACCGCAACAGTCTTAAACTTCTCACCCTTAGCATCTCGCGCCAGCGCCATGCCTAGGGCTGCTGAGATACTCGTGGAAGCATGACCCGCGCCAAAGTGATCAAACTCGTTTTCGCTCCGCTTAAGGTATCCGGCGATGCCATCTTTTTGACGCAGCGTATCGAAATGGGCATAGCGCCCCGTGATCAGTTTGTGGGGGTATGCTTGGTGCCCAACATCCCAAATCACTTTGTCGCGGTCGAGGTCGAGGGTTTGATAAAGAGCCAGGGTCAACTCGACGACACCCAATCCAGGACCGAGGTGTCCCCCGATCGTTGCTACGGTTTGCAGGTGCTTCTCGCGAATCTGTCTAGCGATTTGTTGAAGTTGATGAATCGACAGACCGTGCAACTGGTTTGGGTGGGTTAATTCACTCAGATGCATACCGGGATATCCTTCGGATAATGTGGTAGGTAGTTTATACCTTCTTTCTCTTAACACTGTAGTCCATTGAGGGGGACGATCCTATCTCTTTAGCCGTCATCCCCGTCCTGTGGCACAATTTTCTCTGAAGCCAGACCGTTGCGATTTGTAACTACTATGCCTAACCTCATGAGATTCCGGTTGCCCGTTGCCCAGGTAATTACGGTAAGTCTAGTCGCCCTTGCCCTGCCGCCTGCACCTGCTCGCTCGGCGGTGCTAGACGACTTATTTGAACGTCCCGGACCAAATCTCTACCGTCAGTGTGCCACTGACCTATTGCGTGCCAAAGTTCCCAATGCTGTCGCTGCCGCTGCCTGTTCTAATACGGTGCGCCCTGATGATTTGGGCGTTTGCGTGCGTCGGATGGCAGAAGTTCAGGTTGCGGGAGAGCAAGCGGTAGAGGTGTGTCGTCGAGTGCGTCGCCCGCTAGAAGCAGGAACCTGCGTGGTCCATATTAGTCGCAATGCGGCGCAGACGCTTTTTGCAGATGTGCTAGAGGGCTGTCGTCGCACTCTCTTACCCCTCAGCTTTTCGCAATGTGTGGTGGGGTTGAATCGAGACTTAAATCTAGCGACCAAGCAAGCGATCGATACGTGTCTCGATACGAGCGATCGTCCCCGTGATGTGTTACCTGTGTCTATTCCTGGCTCTAATCTTCCGCCAAGAATTCCGACGATTACGCCATCAACGAGTCCGACAACGCCCGATACGCCGCTGCCGCCATCCGCGTCACCGACTCAACTGAGGACAACGCCAAACACAACACCAGACACAACGCCAAATCTCTCTCTTCCTCAGAGAAACTAAACAGAGAAACTAAACGTAATAGCTTGTCGGGATTGATTCGTGCCCATTTTCAGCGAAATTTGGTAAAACCGATCTAAGATCGACAAGCTCAACCGGAATTCGTAGTTCAGAATTGAGCAACTTTGACGAACTACGAATTGCACCTTACGAAATTAGTGTCTCAATGCTTGATATTCAAAAGCTTTTAGCAGAAGAACTTGCCCTTCGTCCCGCGCAGGTGAAGAGTGCGCTGGAGCTGTTTGCAGAAGGAGCGACGGTTCCGTTTATTGCGCGGTATCGCAAAGAGCGGACGGGAGAACTGGATGAGGTGCAGTTGCGTGATCTCAGCGATCGCTACGCCTACCTCACAGAACTAGAAGAGCGCAAGACCAGCATTCTTCAATCGATCGAGTCTCAGGGTAAACTCACACCAGAGTTGAAGACTCAGATCGAATCCTGTTTGCAAAAAAACGAATTGGAAGATCTGTATTTGCCTTACCGTCCGAAGCGCCGGACGCGGGCAACGATCGCGAAAGAAAAAGGATTAGAAGCGTTAGCCAGCTGGATAAAAGCGCTGAATGAGTCAGGCAGTTCGGCATCGCTGGAGACGGAAGCGGCGAAGTATATTTCCGAAGAGAAAGGGGTGAAAACGGCGGAAGAAGCGTTGCGAGGCGCGTCTGATATTTTGGCAGAAGAAGTATCTGAAAAAGCCAATCTTCGAGCTTACTTGCGGGAGTTTCTGCTGGAAACGGGCGCATTCAGTTCGAGCCTCAAAGCGGATCATCCTGAAGGAACGACGAAATTTGAGATGTATCGGAAGTTTCAAGCCAGCGTGAGCGCGATCGCGCCTCACAATTTACTCGCGCTGTGTCGGGGTGAAACAGAAGGTATTCTCACTGTTGATTTGGTGTTTGACGAAGATGCGGTTCAGCACTATCTAGAAACGCAAGAAATTCGCACGAAAGCACAACCCGTTCGCGCATTTTATCGGGCAATGCTAACCGATGCGTTTAATCGGTTGATGCGAAATTCGTTAATTAGTGAAGTGAGAGCCGAGAAGAAACAAGAGGCGGATATCGAATCGATCAAAACGTTTGAAACGAATTTGCGTGAGTTATTGTTATCTGCTCCGGCAGGAATGAAACCAACGTTAGCGCTTGATCCGGGATTCCGCACGGGTTGTAAGGTTGCCGTGTTAGATCAAACTGGAAAATTTTTGCAGTATCAAGCCGTTTTTCCTCACACTGGAGAAGAGAAGCGCAAACAAGCGGCTGTAACGCTAAAGCAATTGATTCAGAAGTATAAGGTTGAGTTAATTGCGATTGGGAATGGAACGGCAAGTCGAGAAACCGATGAATTCGTCGGAGAGGTTTTAGCAACACTAGAGCAAAAGCCGATTAAAGTGATTGTGAATGAGTCGGGAGCCTCGATTTATTCTGCAAGTGACGTTGCGATCGCAGAGTTTCCCGATCTGGACATCACGGTTCGAGGCGCAATTAGTATTGGTCGTCGTTTACAAGATCCGTTAGCAGAATTGGTTAAGCTTGACCCGAAATCAATCGGCGTGGGGCAATACCAGCACGATGTCGATCAAAAATTGCTGAAAAAGAAGCTAGGCGAGACGATTGAGAGTTGCGTTAACTTTGTCGGCGTTGATCTCAATATGGCATCCAAAGAATTGCTGACTTCTGTTTCTGGCATTAGTGCAACCATTGCCAATAACATTGTGGCGTATCGCAACGAAAACGGAGCCTTCCGCGATCGCAAAGCATTACTCAAAGTGCCGAAATTAGGACCAAAGGCATTCGAGCAAGCGGCAGGATTTTTGCGAATTCGAGATGGTGCAAATCCGCTCGACAATACTGCCGTTCACCCGGAACGGTATTCGCTGGTGAGCGCGATCGCAAAAGATCTATCGGTTCCGTTGGCCCAAACGCCTCAAATTGCAGAGCAACTCAGTAAGAACCTGAAAAAATACATCACCGATGCCGTTGGTGAACCGACGCTCCGCGACATCATTCGCGAATTGGAAAAACCGGGACGCGATCCGCGTGCTGAATTTAAGTACGCGACGTTTAAGGAAGGAATTAAAGAAATTTCTGACTTGCGGGTTGGCATGGAACTAGAAGGCGTGGTTACAAACGTTGCAAACTTTGGTGCGTTTGTAGATGTTGGCGTACACCAAGATGGATTGGTGCATGTGTCACAACTGAGCGATCGCTTTGTCAGCGATCCGAACCAAATTGTGAAGGTGGGTCAAGTTGTGAAGGTGCGGGTGATGGAAGTCAACGAGAATTTGAAACGAATCAGTTTGTCAATGCGAACAGGTGAAAAGCTAGATCGAAATGCCAATATGCCGAAGAAAGATCATAAACAGATCGAGAAACCAGAGCGAAACGCTAATGCTGCTAAGAAAGATCAAAAACAGCCGGAAAAACCTGTAACGCTGGATGATCTAAAAGCTAAATTTGGAAAGAGACGCTAAGCGCATGTTAGCGTCTCCTTTGAAGTTGCGCAAAGCGCTACGCAGGCATTAACCCAAGTCAAAACACTGCCTATGTTGCCGACTGATTTACTGATGCACCGCTTTAGCGGAGAAGAAGTGGTTCCTAAGCGGCTCAACCTCGACTCACAAACGCTCGCGATCGCAGATGATGTGATTGCGTTGTTTCGGGATGCCAAAGGCAAGAGCAAAGGTGAGCTGAGTCGGCAGCTTTTAGAACTTGAGGGCGAAGAAACGGACTACCGGATTAAACGCGGACTTGCCCACTTATTAAATGGTTCATTTAGCACGTTTGAAACGATTAGTCCGCTCGATCCGCCGATGTTGCGCGATCGCGTCTTTGCGCTGTCTTCTCAATCTGTGCCTAGCCCGACTGCTACTCAAATGACGTTAGAGAAGGTGGCAGACTTGCTGGGTCAAGAACTTGGACACGAAGTGTTGCTCGAACAAGTCAAATCGGGACTTTATGCCGATCTGCCGGACAATCAAATTTTGGTGGATTTTGAAGCGCCAACGTCCGAAGCGTTGATCCATCGCTATAACTTATCTCAAGTGCAAGGCGTGTTCTATCGTGCGAGTCACATGACGATCAACGCGCATCGCAATGATCCGGGACAATATAAATTGCTGTTTCGCTACGTCAAGTTATTTCAACTCATGACGTATATCGAGGGCGACGCGGATCACGGATTTACCCTCACGATCGATGGCCCGACGAGTTTGTTTAAGCCTTCGACGCGGTATGGACTAGCGATCGCTAAGCTACTGCCTGCTCTGCTCCACGTTACCAAATGGAGCATTTCTGCCCAGTTACAGATTAACGACAGCTACTCTGGTAAAACTCGTCAGGGACGCTTCGCCCTCGATTCGGAATGCGGGTTGGTCAGCCACTATCCTCCTGGCAAAACCTACGACAGTATGTTGGAAGAAGGTTTTGTGGAGCGTTGGAGCAAGACGAAAACCGAATGGCGACTCGAACGGGAAGTTGATCTGATTCCGATTCCGGGGAGTGTGATGATTCCTGATTTTCGGGTGGTGCATCCTGATGGTCGCACCTTTTTGCTGGAAATTGTGGGCTATTGGCGACCGGAATATCTCAAGAAGAAGTTCTCTCAGGTGCGCCAATCGGGGCGCGATGATTTGGTGTTGGCAGTATCGGAACGTCTTAATCTTGAGAAGGCAGGCGTGAAGATAGCAGATACACCCGCACGGATTGTTTGGTTTAAGGATCAGTTGTTGCCGAAGACGGTCTTAGAAGCGCTGGAGAGATAGCCAGTTGACAGGTGGTTGCGAAGAGATCGCAGTTACTCGATTGATGAACGGAATTACTGAATTGGCGATCGCAGTTACTCGATCGACGAACCCGTTTGCTGCTTAAGAAATCTCAATTGCTTGATCGACGAACCTACTTGCTGGTTTAGAGAGCTCAACTCATACCAAATCTCCAAAGATAGGCTACAGATGGTATAACTCAAGTGACGAGTTCAGAAAGCAGAAATGGCAGGCGTTTACAAACTGGAGATTCAGGAAAGTGCTGAAGAACTGAAACACCTGC